>DASQPA010000421.1:0-23751 GCA_035644215.1 Thermoanaerobaculia bacterium | reverse complement strand
GGAGCTTCGCGATCCGGCCCGGCGAGGCGGCGGACTACCGCACCCTGCTCGACCGCTTCTCCCCGGCGCAGATCGTCCACCTGTGGAGCGCCGGCGCCGCGCGTGGCATCGAGGAGGAGCAGGAGCGCGGCTTCTACAGCCTGCTCCACCTCGCTCGGGCCCTGGGCGACCGCCGCCCGGCGGGTGCCGGTGGCGACCTCCACCTGGGGATCGTTTCGACCGGGGTGCAGCGGATCACCGGCGCGGAGGAACTGGTCCCGGTTCGGGCCACCCTGCTCGGCCCGGCGACCACCCTGCCGCAGGAATACGCCGGGATTTCCTGCCTGGCGGTCGACATCACTCTGCCGCCACCGGAAAGCCGGCAGGAGCAGCAATTGATCGACCTGCTCCTGGCCGAGCTGGCGGTCGCGGCGGAACCGGTCGTCGCCTACCGTGGAACCGACCGCTGGCGGCGCGTTTTCGAGCCGCTGCCGCTCGCCAGCCCGCAGGGGCCGCTGCCTTTGCGCGCCGGCGGGACCTATCTGATCACCGGCGGCCTCGGGCGGGTGGGCCTGGAGCTCGCCGGTCTCCTGGCCCGCAAGGCGAAGGGGACGCTGGTGCTGACCGGCCGGTCGCCGTTCCCGGCGCGCGAGCGCTGGCCGGAGCTGGCTCGCGGCGCGGACCGCACGGCGGGCATCGCCCGGCGTCTGCTGGCGCTGGAAGCGGCCGGTGCGGAGGTCTGGCCGGCGGCAGCCGACGTGACCGACGCCGCGTCGATGCGCCGGATGCTCGGCGAGGTGCGGCGGCGCTCTGGGCGCGTCGATGGGGCGATCCATGCGGCGGGTCTCGTCGATGGCGGGTCGATGCAACTCCGGACCGCTGAGGCCGCGGCGTCGGTCCTGGCTCCCAAGCTCCAGGGGACACTCCTGCTGGCGGAGCTCCTGTCGGAGGATCCGCCCGACTTCCTGATCCTCTGCTCCTCGCTCAACGCCCTGATCGGTGGCGCCGGTCAGGTCGAGAACACGGCGGCCAACGCCTTTCTCGACGCCTTCGCCCGCTCCCGGCCGGCCAGGTTGCCCGTGGTCTCGGTCAACTGGGACGCCTGGCGCGACGCCGGCACGACCCCGGAGCGGCCCGCGGCGGGGGAGAGGGGCGCGGGCACGCCGGGGATGGCGCCGGAGCAGGCCGTCGAAGCGTTCGGTCGGATCCTGGCCGGCAACCGGCTGCCGCAGGTTGCGGTTTCGATGCGCCCCCTGCCCGAGGTCCTGGCGTCGGCGCGCGCGGCGGCCGCGGAGAGCCGCGCCGAGTCGGCGCCGCCGGCGGCATCGGCGCCGGGCGCCTACGCGCGGCCCGACCTCGCCACCGACTACGTGGCGCCCCGCGGCGAGCTGGAAGAGCGCATGGCTGCGCTCTGGGCCAACCTGCTGGGCGTGGACCGGGTCGGCGCCCTGGACGACTTCTTCGAGCTCGGCGGCCACTCCCTTCTCGGCACCCGGTTGATGACCCGGGTGCGCGAGGGTTTCGGTGTCGAGTTGCCGCTGCGCGATCTCTTCGAAGCCACGACGCCGGCGGAGCTCGCGGCTCGGGTTCAGGCGGCGCTGCGGGCCGGTGCGGGCCAACTGGCGCCGCCGCTGACCCCCGTCGCTCCCGCTCTGCGGCAGGGTCCTTTGCCCTTGTCCTTTGCGCAGCAGCGCCTGTGGTTCATCGATCAGCTCGAGCCGGGCAGCCCGCTCTACAACATACCGGTGGTGTTGCGCGCCGAAGGCCCGCTCGACTCCGCGGCGCTGGCGCGCACCCTGGGCGAGATCGTGCGCCGCCACGAGGCCTTGCGGACGTCCTTCGCTACGCTGGAAGGCTCGCCGGTGCAGGTGATTCAACCGGCGGCTCCCTTCGTGCTGACCGTGGTCGACCTGTCGGGCCTGGCAGAGAGCGCGCGCGAGGCTCTGGCGTTGACCCTGGGGGGGCGAGAGGCCCGCCGGCCGTTCGAGCTCACCCGCGTTCCGCTGCTGCGCGGTGTGCTGCTGCGGCTGGCGGTGGGCGACCACCTCGCCGTGCTGACCATGCACCACATCGCGAGCGACGGCTGGTCGATGGGCGTCCTGGTGCGGGAGCTGACGGCCCTCTACGCGGCGTTTACCGCCGGCCGGCCCTCGCCCCTGCCGGAGCTGCCGGTGCAGTACGCGGATTTCACGGTCTGGCAGCGCTCCTGGCTGCAGGGCGAGGTCCTGGAGAGCAAAATCTCTTTCTGGCGCCGGCAGCTGGCGGGCCTGCCGCCGCGCTTGGAGCTGCCCACCGACCGGCCTCGTCCGGCGGTACAGACCTTCCATGGCGCGTCGTGGCCCGTGGGGCTGCCGGCCGAGCTCACCCGGCAGGCGCAGGCCCTCGGCCGGCGCTTCGGCACGACGCTCTTCATGGTGCTGCTCACCGGCTTCGAGGTTCTTCTGGCGCGCTACAGTGGTCAGGAGGATCTTGCGGTGGGCAGTCCGACCGCCGGGCGCACCCACCGCGAGATCGAGGACCTGATCGGGTTCTTCGTCAACACTCTGGTGCTGCGCGGCGAGCTGACCGGCGAGCCTTCGTTCCGCGAGCTGCTCGGCCGGGCGCGCGAGGCCGCGCTGGCCGCCCATGCCCACCAGGATCTGCCGTTCGAGCGGCTGGTCGAGGCGTTGGCCCCGGAAAGGAGCCTCGCACACGCACCCTTGTTCCAGGTGATGCTGGTGCTGCAGAACGCCCCCTTCGAAAGCCTGGAGATCGAGAACCTGCGCCTGCGGCCGCTGAGCGGGAGCGGGAGCACGGCGAAATTCGACCTCACGCTGAGCCTTGAGGAGCGGGACGGCAGCCTGGCCGGTACCGCCGAGTACGCGACCGATCTGTTCGACCCCACGACGATCCGCCGGCTGCTGGTCGGCTTCGAGCGTCTCCTGGCGGGCGCGGTGACCGATCCGGACCGGTCTCTGGCGGACCTTCCGCTGCTCTCGGAGGCCGAGATCCACCAGGCGCTCTGCGAGTGGAATGACGTCCCGCGCCAGGCTGGCTCGGCGTGCGTGCACCGCCTCGTCGAGGCCCAGGCGCGAGAGACGCCGGCAGCGGTCGCTCTCCTGGCCGCCGATGGGGTGGAGCTCTCCTACCACGAGCTCGATCGGCTGGCGAGCCGGCTGGCGCTCCGCCTGATCGAGCTCGGCGTACGGCCGGACGACCGCGTCGGCGTCTGTCTGGAGCGCAGCTGGGAGGCGGTGGTGGCGTTGCTCGCCGTCTTGAAGGCGGGGGCCTGCTATCTGCCGCTCGACCCGGCCTATCCGCACGAGCGGCTGGGCTTCATGTTGGCCGATGCCGCGGTGCCGGTGCTCATCACGCGCGACCGCCTGGCCGCGACCCTGCCGCCGCATGGGGCCCGCGTCGTCCCGCTCGGCGCCTCCTGGGGTGACGGCTGGCCGGCAGAGCCGCCGGGAGGAGATCTCTCCACGGCCGGGCTCGACCACCTCTCCTACGTCATCTACACCTCCGGCTCAACCGGCCGGCCCAAGGGCGTGGCCCTGCCGCACCGCACGCTGGCCAACCTGGTCGCCTGGCAGCGGGCCGCCTCGACGGCCCCGGCGGGGCGCACCCTCCAGTTCGCCTCGCTCAGCTTCGACGTGTCGCTGCAGGAGATCCTCGCCACCTGGGCCGCAGGAGGCACGCTGGTCCTGCTTGCCGAGCCGGATCGCGGCGACGTCGAAGCGCTGCTGCGCCGTCTGTGCGCGGCGCGCGTCGAACGTCTCTTCCTGCCGTTCGTCGCCTTGCAGCAGCTCGCCGAGGCAGCCTTCTCCGCGGCGGTCCTTCCCCCCTTGCGGGAGGTCGTCACCGCGGGGGAGCAGCTCCAGGTCACTCCCGAGGTGCGGGCCTTCTTCTCGCGTCTCCCCGGCTGTGTGCTGCGCAACCAGTACGGGCCTTCCGAGACCCATGTCGTCACCGAGGCTTCGTTGTGGAGCGCGAGGCCCGGAGAGGTGGAGACGTGGCCGGCCCTGCCACCCATCGGCCGGCCCATCGCCGCCACCGCGGTCCAGCTGCTGGATCAACGGGGCGCGCCGGTGCCGATCGGGGTCTCGGGCGAGATCTACCTGGGAGGCGCGGGGCTGGCGCGCGGCTATCTGGGGCGTCCGGAGCTGACCGCGGAACGGTTCGTCCCCGACCCCTGGGGCCGGGGCGACCGGCTCTATCGGACCGGCGACCTGGCACGCCGTCGTCCCGGGGGAGAGATCGAGTTCCTGGGCCGCATCGACCATCAGGTCAAGGTCCGCGGCTTCCGTATCGAGCTGGGGGAAATCGAGGCGGCCCTGGCGACCCATCCGGCCGTGCGCGAGGCCGTGGTCGTCGTCCGGGGCGAGGGGGTGGCGAAGCGTCTCCTGGCCTGTGTCGTGCCGGCGCAGGTCACCCAGGGCCTCGGGGAGGCGCTGCGGGCGCACCTGCGCGACCGGCTGCCGGATTACATGGTGCCGGGCGTTTTTGTCGAGATCGCAAGCTTCCCCCTGACGCCGAGCGGCAAGACCGACCGGCGGGCTCTGGCCCTCTTTGCCGCGGCGCTCGGGGAGACGGCCTTCGCCCTCGTGTCTCCCCGCACGCCGGTCGAGGAGCTGCTCGCCGGCATCTGGGCCGACGTGCTCGACGTCGCGGCCGTGGGTGTGCGGGACAACTTCTTCTCCCTGGGCGGCCACTCGCTGCTGGCCACCCGGGTCGTCTCGCGCCTGCGAGAGACCTTCGGAGTGGAGCTCCCCCTGCGCGTGCTGTTCGAGCGCCCGACCATCGCGGAGCTGGCGATCCGGGTGGAATCGGCGCTCTCGTCCGGCGCTGGCCGGCTCGCTCCGCCGCTGGTCCCCGTCCCGCGCAACGCGCCCCTGCCCCTGTCGTTTGCGCAGCAGCGCCTGTGGTTCGTGGATCAGCTCACGCCAGGCAACCCGCTCTACAACATTGTGGCACCGCTGCGGGTCGAAGGTCCGCTGGACTCCCGGGTTCTGGCGCTCTGCCTCGGCGAGATCGTGCGCCGCCACGAGGCGCTGCGCACCGTCTTCGCCATGCAGGAAGGCTCGCCGGTGCAGGTCATCCGACCGGCGGCATCCTTCGCGCTGAGCGCGGTGGACCTGTCGGGACTGCCGGCGAGCGCTCGCGAGTCGCTGGCCATCACCCTGGTCGGGAAAGAGGCCGGCCGCCCGTTCGATCTCGCTCGCGGCCCGTTGCTGCGCGGCTTGCTGCTGCCCCTCGCGGAGGGCGACCAGGTGGTTTCTCTGACCCTGCATCACATCGTCAGCGACGGCTGGTCGATGAGCATCCTGGTCCGCGAGCTGATGGCTCTCTACGCGGAGTATGCCCAGGGCCGACCTTCCGCCTTGCCGGAGTTGCCGGTGCAGTATGCGGATTTTGCGGTGTGGCAGCGCTCCTGGCTGCAGGGCGAGGTTCTGGAGGGTGAAATCTCCTTCTGGCGCCGGCAGCTCGCGGACCTGCCGCCACGATTGGAGCTGCCCACCGATCGGCCGCGCCCCGCGGCTCTGAGCTTCCGGGGCGCCACCCGGCCGGTGCGGGTGCCGGTCGCGCTCACCCGGCAGGCCCAGGCCCTCAGCCGGCACGAGGGAGCGACGCTCTTCATGGTGCTCCTGGCCGCCTTCCAGGCCCTTCTGGCGCGCTACAGCGGCCAGGAGGATCTCGTGGTGGGCTCCCCGGTCGCCGGACGCACACACCGCGAGATCGAGGGCTTGATCGGGTTCTTCGTCAACACTCTGGTGCTGCGTGGCGATCTCAGCGGCGAGCCCACGTTCCGTCAGCTGCTCGGCCGGGTGCGCGAGACCGCGCTGGCCGCCCTGGCCCACCAGGACCTGCCGTTCGAGCGGCTGGTCGAGGAGCTGGCGCCGGAGCGGAGCCTTGCCCACAGCCCCCTGTTCCAGGTGATGCTGATCCTGCAGAACGCTCCCTTCGAGAATCTGGAAATCGAGAACCTGCGCTTGCGGCCGATCAGCGGAGCCGGCACCCTGGCGAGGTTCGATCTCACCCTCAACCTCGCGGAGCAGGATGGCGGGCTGGCCGGTATGGTCGAGCACGCCACCGAGCTGTTCGATCCGACGACGATCCGCCGGCTGCTGGACGGCTTCGAGCGTCTTCTGGCGGGCGCCACGGCCGCTCCGGACCGGCCCCTGGTGGACCTGCCCTTGCTCTCCGCAGCCGAGCGCCACCAGTTGCGGATCGAGTGGAGCTCGACCGGCGCGGCACCTGGCGTCTCTGTGGTCGAGATGTTCGAGAGCTGGGTGGACCGGACGCCTCACACCTTCGCCCTGCTCGCGCCGGAAGGGGCCTTGACGTACGTCGAGCTCGACCGGCGCGCCAACCGACTCGCCCATCGTCTGCGGGCGCTGGGGGTGGCGGCCGACTCCCGGGTCGGGCTGTGCGCCGAGCGTTCGACCGCGATGATCGTGGCCGTGCTGGGCATCCTCAAGGCCGGGGCGGCCTACGTGCCTCTCGACCCGGCCTATCCACGGGAGCGCCTCGCCTTCATGGTCGAGGACGCCCGCATCCCGGTGCTGCTCACCGAGGAGCGGCTGCGCGGCTCGCTGCCGGAAGCCGCGGCGGTGACCGTTCTCCTGGATGCGGGCGATCCACCGGATGGGCACGATGGCGGGAGGGCGGGGCGGCTCCCGGGCGTGGCCTCTCCCGAGAGCCTGGCCTATGTGATCTACACCTCGGGCTCGACCGGCCGGCCGAAGGGGGTGATGATCCACCACCGCGGATGGGGCAACCTGGCGGACGCCCAGCGGCGCCTTTTCGGTGTCGGACCCGGAGACCGCGTGCTGCAGTTCGCATCGCTCAGCTTCGACGCCTCGGCCTCGGAGATCGCCATGACGTTCAGCGCCGGTGCCACGCTGGTGCTCGGACCCCGCGAGCGTCAGCTCTCCAGGGAAGAGCTGACCGCCCTCCTGCGAGAGAGCACGATCGCCACCCTGCCGCCGACCGTCCTCGCCACCCTGCTGCCGGCAGACTTGCCCGGGTTGAAGACCCTGATCGTGGCGGGGGAGGCTTGTCCCCTGGAGCTGGCGCGGGCATGGGCGCTCGGGAGACGGCTCTTCAACGCCTACGGTCCGACCGAGGCGTCGGTCTGCGCGACGGCGAAACTCTACGGCGGTGAGGAACGCCTGCCGATCGGCCGACCGATCGAAAGCGTGCAGGCCCATGTGCTGGACGCCGGGGGAAATCCACTCCCGGCGGGGATTGCGGGAGAGCTCTACCTGGGCGGCCCGGGGTTGGCGCGGGGCTACCTGAACCTGCCTGGGCGGACCGCCCAGAGCTTCGTCCCGAACCCGTTCGCCACGCTTCCCGGCGAACGGCTCTATCGGACGGGCGATCGGGCCCTCCGTTTCGCCGACGGAGAGATCGAGTTTCTCGGTCGCCTGGACCATCAGGTCAAAATCCGCGGCGTGCGCATCGAGGTGGGCGAGATCGAGGCGATGCTCGGCCGGCATGAGGCGGTGCGGGAAGCCGTGGTCTCGGTGTGGGAAGACCGCCCCGGCGACAAGCTCCTGGTGGCCTACGTGGTGGGGGCGGAGGACCGGCAGCCGGGAACGGGGGAGCTCCGGTCGTTCCTCTCCGAGCATCTGCCGGAGCACCTGGTGCCGGCGGCGTTCGTGGTGCTGGAGAGCCTGCCCCTGACGCCCAACGGCAAGGTGGACCGGCGGGCGCTGCCGGCGCCGCAATGGTCGACCGAGGTCTCCCAGACGATGCCGCGCACGCCGGTGGAAGAGGTGCTCGCGGGGATTTTCGCCGAGGTGCTGGAGTTGGAGCGGGTGGGGCCGGAAGACGACTTCTTCAGCCTCGGGGGGCACTCCCTCCTGGCAACGCTCCTGGAGTCACGGCTGCGCGAGGTTTTCGGCCGCGAGTTGCCGCTCCGGCTGATCTTCGAGGCGCCGACGGTTGCGGCGCTGGCGGAGAAGATCGCAGAGCTGCGCGAGGGACCCTCCGCACCCCGGATCCTGCCGATGCCGCGCCGGGGCGACCTGCCGCTCTCCTTTGCCCAGCAACGCCTCTGGTTCCTCGACCGTCTGGCGCCGGGAAACCCGTTCTACAACATGTTCAGCGCGGTGCGGCTGATCGGTATTCTCGACGTGGATGCACTCCGGCGGACCTTCCAGAAGATCGTCTGGCGTCACGAGGCACTGCGCACGACGTTCTCGCTGGCGGGAGACCACCCCAGCCAGGTGATCGCTCCGCTTCAGGGCTTCGAGGTCCCCCTGGTCGATCTCAAGGGGCTGGCCACCGCCGTTCCGGAGGAGCTCTGGCGGGCCGAGCTCGCGCGGCTCTCGAACGCCGAGAGCCGGCGTCCGTTCGACCTCGCCCGCGGCCCCCTGTTCCGTGTCTGCCTGGTGCGCCTCGCGGCCAGGGAGCACACGCTGCTGGTGAACCTTCACCACGTCATTTCGGACGGCTGGTCGATGGGGATCCTCTTGCGTGAGCTCGCGACACTCTATGGCGCTTTCTCGCAGGGCGTACCGTCGCCTCTGCCGGAGCTGCCGATTCAATACGCCGACTTCGCCATCTGGCAACGGCAGTGGCTGCAAGGAGAGCGGCTCGCCGCCGAGCTCGACTACTGGCGGCAACAGCTGGCCGGGATTCCCGAGGTACTGGAGCTCCCGTACGACCATCCGCGGCCGGCGATCGAAGCGTTCCGCGGCAGCACGCGATCCTTCGCGCTGCCGGCGGTCCTGGTGCGTGAGCTGACCGCTCTCACCCGTCGCTACGGCGCCACCCTTTCCATGACGACGCTGGCCGGTTTCAAGGCGCTTCTCGCCCGCTACTCGGGGCGGGAGGACATGGCGGTCGGCATCGCGATCGCCAACCGCACGCGGCGCGAAATCGAAGGCCTGATCGGTTTCTTCATCAATACGCTGGTCGTGCGCGTCAACCTTGCCGGCTCGCCCGGCTTCGGGGAGCTGGTGGAGCGGGTGCGGGAGACCGCCCTCGGGGCGTACGCCCATCAGGAGCTGCCGTTCGAGCGCCTGGTCGAGGAGCTCCATCCCGAGCGGGACCTGAGCCGCAACCCGCTGATCCAGGTGATGCTCGGGTATCAGAACTTCCCGCGCGGCGCGGCGGCGGTCCCGGGGCTCCGCCTCGTCCCCTCCAGCGACGGCCAGATGACGGCCGGCACCGCCAAATTCGATTTCAGCCTCTTCGTCATCGAGGACGGGGATCGAATGGTGGGAGCGCTGGAGTACAACCGCGACCTTTTCGATGCCACGACCATCCAGCGCCTTTTGGGCCACTTCGAGAACCTGCTGGCGGCGGCCGTGGCGCAGCCCAGGCTCGCCCTGGGGCTGCTGCCGATGCTCGACGAGGGAGAGCGGCACCAGCTGGAGATGGAGTGGAGCGACACCGGCTCGGCCTATCCTGCCGCCGCCAGCCTCCAGGAGCTGTTCGCGGGACAGGCTCACCGGACGCCCGACGCCCCCGCTCTGCGCTTCGCCTCAAGCGACGGCGAACACGCGCTCACCTATGCCGAGCTCGACCGGCGCGCCGGCCGGCTGGCGCGCCGGCTGCGCCACCTCGGCGTGGGGCTGGAGAGCCGGGTCGGCCTCTGCCTCGAGCGGTCGCTGGAGATGGTGGTGGGGGTGCTGGGAATCCTCAAGGCCGGAGGCGCCTACGTGCCGCTCGATCCGTCATATCCGAGAGAGCGGCTGGAGCTGCTGATGCGCGACAGCGGGGCTGCCGCGCTGGTCACCGCGGAGCGCTGGCGACCCGTCCTGCCGGTGCCGCCCCTCGGCGGCGCTGCGCTCCTCTGTCTGGACCGCGACCCGGGGTGGGAAAAGCCGGCCGTCGAGCTCCCTGGAGACGGCCAGGTCCCATCCTCGGCTCTCGCCTACGTCATGTACACCTCGGGGTCGACGGGAGAGCCCAAGGGGGTCGCGGTGACGCACCGGGGCGTGGTCCGGCTGGTGCGGGAGACGAGCTATGCCCGCTTCGGCCCGGACGAGGTCATGGTGCAGATCGCACCCTACACCTTCGACGCCTCGACGCCGGAGATCTGGGGGGCCCTATTGAACGGCGCCTGCCTGGTCATTCCGCCTCCCGGCCTGCTGTCGCTGGCGGAGCTGGGGCAGCTGCTCACCCGGCATGGAGTGACGACGCTGCACCTGACGGTGGGGCTGTTCAACCAGACGGTGGACGAGAACCTGCCGGCCCTCACCGGGTTGCGCCAGCTCTTGACCGGGGGCGACGTCATGTCGGTGGCGCACGCCCGGCGGGCCTCGGCGAAGCTCCCCGGCGTGCGCCTCGCCAATATGTACGGGCCGACGGAGAACACGACGTTCACCTGCTGCTATCCGATCTCCGGGCCGGATTTCCCGGGCGCCTCGGTGCCGCTCGGGTGGGCGATCGCCAACAGCTCGGTCCATCTCCTGTCTGCCGACGGCAGGCCCGTCCCGGTCGGTGTGGCCGGCGAGCTCCACGCGGGAGGCGAGGGCCTGGCGCGGGGCTATCTCGGGCGGCCCGAGCTGACGGCGGAGCGGTTCGTCCCCCACCCCGCAAGCGGCGCTCGCGACGTGCCGCCCGGAAGCCGTCTCTACCGGACCGGAGACCTGGCGCGCCGCCTCGCCGACGGCAGGATCGAGTTCCTGGGCCGCATCGACCAGCAGGTGAAGATCCGCGGCTTCCGGATCGAGCCGGGGGAGGTCGAGTCCCGCCTGGGCGAGCACCCCGCGGTCCTCCAGAACGTCGTGGTGGCCCGGGAGGACGTCCCGGGCGACCGCCGCCTGGTGGCCTACGTGGTGCAGAACCCGGCCTACGAGGAGGAGGGCGTACAGACCGCGCAGGTCGCCCAGTGGAGCGAGCTCTTCGACGGCTTCTACCGGCAGGAGGCGGCGGGCTCCGATCCCACCTTCAACATCGTCGGCTGGAACAGCACGTACACCGGTCTGCCGCTCTCCACCGACGAGATGGAAGAGTGGCTGGACGACACGGTCGAGCGGATCGCCGGGCTCGCCCCCCAGCGGGTGCTGGAGATCGGCTGCGGCACCGGCATGATCCTCTTCCGGGTGGCTCCCCGCTCCCGGCTCTACGTCGGTACAGACATCTCCCGTCAGGCCCTCGACTCCATCGAGAGGCAGCTCGGCCGGCTGGGATGGGAGCACTCCCGCGTCGAGCTTCTCCAGCAGCCGGCCGACCGGTTCGCGGGCCTGGCGGCCGACTCCTTCGACACGGTGATCTTGAACTCGGTGGCGCAGTACTTCCCGAGCGGCGACTATCTGGCCCAGGTCCTCGCGCGCGCCGTCGAGGTGGTCCGCCCCGGCGGCGCGATCTTCCTGGGCGACCTGCGCAGCCTGCCGCTCCTCGCGGCGTTCCACACCTCCCTGGAGCTGTTCCAGGCCGATCCGGAAATGCCGCTGCCCCGCCTGCGCCAGAAGGTGCAGAACCGCCGGCTGCAGGAAAACGAGCTGGTCGTCGACCCCGCCTTCTTCGGCGCGCTCAAGCGCCGGCTGCCGAAGATCGGCCGGGTGGAGGTCCATCCGAAACGCGGCCGGTTCCACAACGAGCTGACCGGCTTCCGCTATCAGGTCGTGCTGCGCCTCGGCGCCGGCTCGACGGAGCCGGAACCCGTCTCCTGGCTCGACTGGCAGGAGGAGGGCCTCACTCTCGCCGCCCTCCGCCGACGCCTCGAGGAGGACCGGCCGGAGGTTCTGGGCCTCTGCAACGTGCCGAACGCGCGGGTGGCCGAGGCCGTCGCCGCCTCCCGGCTGCTGCGCGAGGCGGATGGGCCGGACGGTATGGGGATGGGGACCGCCGGCGATCTGCGCCGCTCGGCAGCCGCCGCCGCGGCGGGTGCGGTCGAGCCCCAGGCGCTCTGGGAGATCCCCCTGGACCTCCCCTACGAGATCGAGCTCGGCTGGGCCTCTCCCGGCGCTGCCGGCGGTCTCGCCGCGGTGCTGCGGCGGCGCGGCGCCGGGGAGGGGCGAGCGGCGCTCGCCGCCCTGCTGCCGGAGCCGCAGGAGCTGCCGGAGCTGCCGGAGGACGTCGCGGCGGGAGCGTCCGGGCGGTACAGCAACCATCCGCTTCAGGGGCGGTTCGCCCGCCGGATCGCGCCCGCGCTGCGCGAGTTCCTGAAGCAGAGGTTGCCCGACTACATGGTCCCCTCCACCTTCGTGCTGCTCGAGGCCATGCCGCTTTCCCACAACGAGAAAGTGGACCGGCGGCGGCTGCCGGCACCGGAGATCGTGCGGCCGGAGGTCGGCAAGGCGCTCGTTCTGCCGCGCAATGCCACCGAGCAGAGGCTGGTCGAGATCTGGCGAGAGCTCCTGGAGGTCGAGCAGATCGGCATCGAGGACGACTTCTTCGCGCTCGGCGGCCACTCCCTGCTCGCCACCCAGGCCGTGTCGCGGTTGCGCGAGGCCTTCGGCGTCGAGCTGCCCCTGCGCACCTTCTTCACGGCCGGGACCATCGCCGCCGTGGCGGAAGAGGTTGCCCACCTGCGCCTCCTCCGCGGTGAAGCCGAGGTGCCGCCGATCGTTCCCGCGCCGCGGGAGGGTCTGCTCCCCCTCTCTTTCGCCCAGGAGAGGCTCTGGTTCCTCGATCGGCTCAGTATCCGGCCTCTCGCCTACAACGAGTCGGCGGCCTTCCGCCTGGAAGGGCACCTGGACGTGGGCGCCCTGCGCTGGAGCCTCGACGAGATCCTGCGGCGCCACGAGAGTCTCCGCACCACCTTCCCGGAGGTGAATGGCCAACCGGTGCAGAGGATCCTGGCCCCGGTGCCGTTCGAGATCCCGTTGATCGATCTGCAGGCTCTCCCCCTGGCGTGGCGGGAGACCGCGGCGCGGAACCTGGCGCTCGGCCAGGCTCGCCGCCGTTTCGATCTGGCGCGGGGGCCGCTGGTGCGGGGGCTGCTGGTGCACCTGGGGGAGAGGGCGCAGGCGGTGCTCTTCACCTCGCATCACATCGTTTCCGACGGCTGGTCAACGGGAGTCTTCGTGCGCGAGCTGTCGGTGCTCTACAGCTCCCGGCTCGCCGGCGGGACCTCGCCGCTTCCGCCGCTCTCGATCCAGTATGCCGACTTCGCCTTCTGGCAGCGGCAGTGGCTGCGAGGAAAGGTTCTGGACCAGCAGCTCGCCTACTGGCGGGGGCGGCTGACCGGAATCGCCGCGCTCGGCCTGGCCACCGATCGTCCCCGGCCGGTGCGGGCCCAGACCCCCAGCGGCCAGCGTCTCGTCGTCGTCCCTGCCGGGTTGACGCAGAAGCTGCGAGCCTTGAGCCGCAGCCACGGGGCCACTCTGTTCATGACGCTCCTCGCCGGCTTCCAGGCGCTCCTTCATCGCTACACGGGGCAGGACGACGTCGCCGTCGGTTCTGCCATCGCCAACCGCAACCGTGGCGAGGTGGAGGGCCTGATCGGGTTCTTCATCAACATGCTGGTCCTGCGCACCGACCTCTCCGGGGAGCCGAGCTTCGGGCAGCTGCTGGAACGGGTGCGCGACGTCGCCCTCGGGGCCTACACCCACCAGGACCTGCCGTTCGAAAAGCTGGTCGAGGAGCTGCGGCCCGACCGTGACCTGCGGCGCTCCCCCCTCTTCCAGGTCAGCTTCCAGCTGCTCAACGTGCCTTCTTCCCCACTCGACCTGCCGGGGCTCACGCTCGCGCCCCTCGCCCCCGCGGCCCGCTCGGCCAAGTTCGATCTCGACCTCGCGCTGATCGAAGGGGAGGAGCGACTGGGCGGGCCGCTCGACTTCGACGCCGACCTCTTCGACGGCACGACCATGGAGCGCCTGCTGGCGCACTTCGACCGCCTGCTCACCGGTGCCGTCGCCAGCCCCGGGAGCCGGCTCTCCGAGCTGCCGCTCTTGACCCGCGCCGAGCACGGCCAGGTGATGGCGGAGTGGAACGACACGCGAGCCGCCCTCCCTGCGGCGGGGCTTCGCCTGCACGAGCAGTTCGAGCTCCAGGTCCGGCGCACGCCGGAGGCGGTCGCCCTGGTCTGCGAGGGCGAGGAGCTCCGCTACGGCGAGCTCGACGCGCGGGCCAACCAGCTGGCGCACCTCCTGCGGCGATGGAACGTGGGGCCGGGCGTGCGGGTAGGCCTCTGCGTCGAGCGATCGCTCGAGCTGGTGGTCGGCCTCCTGGGAACCCTGAAGGCCGGCGGCGCCTACGTCCCGCTCGATCCCTCCTACCCGCGGGAACGCCTCTCCTTCATGCTGGCCGACGCCCAGGTCCCGGTCCTCCTCACCCAGGAACGCCTGCTGGCGGCGATCCAGCCGGACCCGGCGATCCCGGCGATCCCGGCGGACGCTCCGCGACCGCGCGTCCTCTGCCTGGACGCGGAGTGGCAGGAGGTCGCCGCCGAGAGCGCTACGAGCCCAGCCGTCCCAGGCAGCGTCGACGAGCTGGCCTACGTGATCTACACCTCCGGGTCCACCGGCCGCCCGAAGGGCGCCATGAACAGCCACCGCGCGATCTGCAACCGGCTGCTCTGGCTGCAGGGGGTCGACGGCCTGACCGGCGACGACCGGGTGCTCCAGAAGACCCCGGTCTCCTTCGACGTCTCGGTCTGGGAGCTCTTCTGGCCGCTCGTCACCGGCGCCCGCCTGGTCCTCGCCCGCCCCGGCGGCCATCAGGACCCCGACTACCTGGTGCGGCTCCTCGGGGAGGCCGGGATCACGACGGCGCATTTCGTGCCCTCGATGCTCCAGGTCTTCCTCGAGGCACCGGGCGTCGAGTCGTTGACCCTCCTTCGCCGGGTGATCTGCAGCGGCGAGGCGCTCTCCACCCAGCTCGCGAGCCGATTCGCCGCCCGCTTCCCGGCAGGGGCGGCCCCGGTGCTCTACAACCTCTATGGCCCCACCGAAGCGGCGGTCGAGGTCACGGCCTGGCGGTGCGCGCCCGACAGCCCGGCGGCCGCGGTCCCCATCGGGCGTCCGGTCGCCAACACCAGGGCGCTGGTCCTGGACCCCCACCTGCGACCGGTGCCCATCGGCATTCCGGGCGAGCTCTATCTGGGGGGCGTGCAGCTCGCCCGTGGCTACCTCGACCGTCCGGACCTGACGGCGGAGAAGTTCATCCCCGACCCCTTCGCGGCCCCGGAGGACCGGGGGGCGCGCCTCTACCGGACGGGAGACCAGGTCCGCCGCCTTGCCGGGGGAGAGATCGTCTACCTGGGGCGCCTGGACCACCAGGTGAAGATTCGCGGTTTCCGCATCGAGCTCGGGGAGGTCGAGGCGGCGCTCACCAGCCTGCCCGGCGTGCGGGAGGCCGTGGTGGTGGCGCGGGAGGACGCGTCGGGAGATCGCCGGCTGGTGGCCTATCTCACCGGGATCGCCGGTATCGCCGGTATCACCGGCGAGGGCGAGGTGGAGTTGGCGGTGGAGGCGTTGCGCCAAAAGCTGCGCGATCGATTGCCCGAGTTCATGGTCCCCACGGCCTTCGTGCCGCTTTCGGCGCTGCCGCTCAACCCCAGCGGCAAGGTGGACCGTCAGGCCCTGCCGGCTCCGGACCGCAGCGCCGTCGCGGGCTTCGTCGCGCCGCGGACCCCGGCCGAAGAGGTCCTGGCGCAGATCTGGGAGGAGGTGCTCCGGCTCGAGCGCGTCGGGGTCCACGACAACTTCTTCGAGCGCGGCGGGCACTCGCTCCTCGCCGTCCTCCTGATGACCCGGATCGAGAAGCGATTCGGCCGGAGCCTGCCGCTCGCCACCCTGTTCTCGGCGCCCACGGTGGAGGCGATGGCGGCTCTCCTCCAGCAGTCCGCCAGCCCGGCCGGACGCTCCCCGCTGGTCGTCCTCCAACCGCAGGGGGACAGGACGCCCTTCTTCTGCATCCACCCCGTCGGCGGCAACGTCCTCTGCTATCTGGACCTGGCGCGCCATCTGGCGCCGGACCAGCCGCTCTATGCCCTGCAGACCCCGGCGGCGGGAGACAACGGCGGTCCCCCGGCGAGCGTCGAGGCGATGGCCGCGCGCTATCTGCGCGAGCTGCGCCGGGTCCAGCCGCACGGCCCCTACCGGCTCGGCGGCTGGTCCATGGGTGGAGCGGTCGCGTTCGAGATGGCCCGGCAGCTCGCCGGCGCGGGGGAGGAGCTGGACCTCGTCGCCTTGATCGACACGCTGCCTCCGGCGGTCGAGCCCGGCCGCGCGCCGGCGACGGAGGACGAGATGATGGCCTGGTTCGCCCAGGACCTCGCCCGCCTGCT
Source organism: Thermoanaerobaculia bacterium (assembly GCA_035644215.1). GTDB lineage: Bacteria > Acidobacteriota > Thermoanaerobaculia > Multivoradales > UBA5704 > DASQPA01. The sequence continues at coordinate 7,601 of DASQPA010000421.1, read as the reverse complement.
GGGCTACGAGGTGGGGATCGCCCCCGAGGAGTTGCGGTCCCTGCCGGGACGCGAAAAGCTGGCTCACGTCACCGCGATCGGCCACGCCATGGGCCTGTTGCCCGAGGGCCTGGGTCTCGCCCAGATGGAGCCGCTCTTCGAGACCTTCGCGGTCAATCTCCAGGCGAGCCGGTCGTACGTGTCCGGGCCCTACGCCGGGAAGGTGAGCCTGTACTTCTCGGCGCAGACCTTCGCCGCCTCCGGCCCGGAGCTTCTCGACGGCTGGAGCCGGCTGGCCGAAGGCGGGATCGAGACGCGGACGCTGCCGGGCGACCACTACAGCCTGCTCCGCCGGCCCCAGGTCGAAATTCTGGCGGGCGATCTCCTGGCGCACCTCGACCGCCGGTAGGCCGACGAGCCGCGATCAGCTCACTTGAAGCGCAGCAGGGAGGACGGGTCCCCCTTCGTCGCCCTGTAGATCGGCCCCAGGATGGCGGGCAGAGAGAAGAGCGCGATGATGCAGGGCACGGCGATGAAGACGAGAGGATCGTGCGGGTTCACGTTGAACAGGACGCTCGACAGGACCTTCGCCACGCCGAGAGCGCAGACGAGACCCGCGGTCAAGCCGCAGAAGAGGAGCGCGAACCCCTTCCAGATGAAGTGCCGCGAGATGTCGGACTGATTGGCCCCAAGGGCCATGCGGATGCCGATTTCCACGCTCTGCTGGCGCACCGTGTAGGCCAGGATCGAGTAGATCCCGATGATCGCCAGCACGAGAGCCGAGGAGGCGAAAAAGATCAGCAGAAATGCGTTGAGCCGCACGCGGGCCTCCTCGTCGCGTCTGCGTTCCTGCATCGTCTGAACGTCGAAAACCGGAACGTCCGGGGCGATCGTCTGCATGACCTTGCTCAACTGCTCGCGGATCTTTCCTCCGTCCCGGCGCATCAGCAGGAGGACCGCAGTCGTCCTCGCCCGCATCTGGAACAAGGGGAAGTAGACGTCACGGCGAAAATCGTGATCGGGTCCGAGGCGTCCACGCTGGTCGACGTCGGCGACGACGCCGACGACCGCGACCCAGACGTTGTGGGGTGCTCCCAGCCAGAAATTCTTGCCGAGGGGATTCTGGGACGGCCAGAGCGCCTCCGCGGTGGAGCGGCTGAGGACGGCGACCCGGGGGTGGCTCGCGTCGTCCTGCTCGGTGAACTCACGCCCCTTGAGAAGAGTGAACTCCAATTTGCGCAGGAGATTGGGTGAGATCCGGTGCTCGTAGATTCTGATTTTTTCTGCCGGCGCCTCGATCGACCGCCCTTCCGGGACGACGTACTGGAGGGCAGCACCGGCACCGAGTAGCGCTGGACCCCAGAGACCCGCATCCTCCGCATCGGGTAGAGCCCGCGTTTGCTCGATGATCTGCTTGTACAACACGTAGACCGGTCCATCCGTTCGATACTGGGTCACTGGCAACTCGAAGCGGGCGGAGAGGACGTGATCCACCCGAAACCCCGGATCCTTTTGGATCAACGCCTTCAAGCTCTTGATCATGAGGCCCGCCCCGATGAGGAGCACCACCGAGAAGAAGATGGCCGAAACGACGAGAAAATTCCTGGTGAAAGCCGTATCCACCGAGTGGCTATGGCCCTTGCCTTCGGCCTGCAGCTCCTCCTGGAGATTCACGTTCAAGCTCTTTCTGGCCGGGATTACCCCGATCAGAAGACTGATCAGGAGCGATGTCGCCACGGCAACCCCCAAGGCGCGCAGGTCCACCGAGAAGTGGATGAAGGCCGGCAGGTTGAAGACCTGATTGCCGGACTTGGCAAGAAAATCGACGGCGAAAAACGCCGCTCCGATGCCGAGCCCGGCGCCTGCCAGACAGAGGATCGCACCTTCGAGGACGAACTGGCGAATGAGGCGGAACCGGGTGACCCCCAGGGCCAGCCGCAGAGCCACCTCTCGACGCCGTTCAACCGCCCTGACCAGGAGCAGGTTGGTGACGTTGGCGCAGCCGACCAGCAGGACGAACGCCGAACCGATGAGCAGGGTCAGAATGGACAGACGCATGCGTTCGAAGTCGAACTGGACGGCGCGCAGCGGTAGGACTCTCGCCATGTAATCCTGGTTGGAGCTCGGGAAGGCGGTGGCGAGCCGCCGCGAGATCGAGCGTATTTCCTGCTCGGCCTGCTCCATGCTGACCCCCGGCCGCAGGCGCGCGAACACCGGCAGCCAGCGCACGAGCCTGTCGTCGATCCAGCCCGCCCGGTGCGTCACCCTGGCCATGGCCGTCGGCACATAGAGGTCGATGTCCGCATTGACGTCGCGGAAACCCTCCGGCAGGATGCCGACGACCTGGAACTTGAGACCCTGGAGCTGAATACCCTGGTTCAGGATCGCCGGATCGCTGCCGAAGCGGCGCTGCCAGAGATTGTGGGTGAGCATCGTCACGGGGAGAGGGTTGGTGCGGTTCTCCTCCTCAGGCCGGAAGGTCCGCCCGAGAGCGGGACGTATCCCCAGAAGATCGAGGTAGGTGGCGGAAACGAAACCGACTCCAACCCGCTCGGCGCGGTCGCCGCCGGTTAGGTTGAGCTGTTGGCTGTTGGAGTCCACGGAGATCAGCTCCATCGTCCGACTCTGTTCCCGCCAGGACTCGAAATCCGGATAGGAGGCGAGCGAAGACGAGCCGTCCTTCTCCAATCGCATCTTGATGACCACCAGACGGTCTCCGGCCGGATAAGGGATGTCGCTCAGCAGCACAGAGCTGGTGAGGCTGAAGATCGTCGTCGTCGAGCTGATGCCCAAGGCCAGGATCAGCAGGATGGCGAAAGAGAGGCCCGGCCTCCTCACCACGGCTTTGAGAGCTTGACGGAGATCGTGCAGGAACATGATAGGCCCCTTGGCTCTGGTTCAGGAGAATCCGTTGCGGCATTCTACCTTGAAAATTCCCCGGCGGTGAGTCTTAGAGAGAATCCTCGGGTCAAATCGACTCCCATCAGAGGCCGTCGGCGGAGGGCACCAGACCGCCCTTCCCCTCGACGATCACCGACAACGCGGTAGGCATAGCCATCGGGATCGTTCGCCTGCGGGCTGTACCGGAACGTCCAGGGCTCCGGGTTGGTCCCCCAGCGGAAGGTCCCGCCGTTCTGGCTGCCCGGCCATGGGCGAGAGCCAGTGTCGACTGGCGGGCCCCGGGGCGGCGCGTTTTCTCCATGACCTTGCACTCAAAAGGTGAGGGGACGTGCGTTCGGCGCCTCGCCCGCGGCACGGTGCCTTCTGGAGGGTATGCTCGGATGACGCAACAGAGTCTCGCCCAACCCGGCGCGGACGGTCGCCCGCTCTACGACGTCGTGATCATCGGCGGCGGCCCGGCGGGCGCCACCTGCGGCATCCAGCTCGCCCGGCGCGGCCGGAAGGTGCTGATCCTCGAGCGCAGCAAGTTTCCGCGCTTCCACATCGGCGAGTCGATCACCGCCTTCGGCTTCACCGCGTTCAAGGAGCTCGGCGTCTTCGACGAGCTCGACGCCATGAACGAGGTGAAGAAGCGAGGGTTGGAGTTCGTCCTCCCTGATACCACCTTCAAGATCTTCTTCATCCCCGAGCGGCCGGAGGAGCCGACGCCCTGGGCCTTCCAGATGGCGCGCGGCAAGCTCGACAAGGTGCTGCTCGACGCCGCCCGGCGCCAGGGCGTCGAGGTGCGGGAGGAGCACCTGGTCAAGCGCGTGCTCTTCGAGGGCGACCGGGCGGTCGGGGTCGAGTACCGGGACGGCTCGAACGGCTCTTCCGACGAGCTGCGCCAGGTCCGCGCCAAGTGGATCCTGGATGCCTCGGGCCAGGGCGCGGTCCTCAACCACCAATTTAAGAACAACTGGTACAGCGACCCGCTGCTCGAGAACAAGATGGCGATCTTCTCCCACTGGCGGGGCGACATCACGGTGCCGAGCACGGAGGACGAGATCAACTTCAAGCTCTGTGTGCACGAGAACCGGCGCGACTGGGCCTGGTACATCCCGATCGCCAAGGACACTCTCTCCCTGGGCGTCGTCCTCTCGCAGCAGACGGTCAAGAAGGAGAGCCAGACCAAGTCGCTCGAAGAGATCTTCGACACCTACGCGCGGGACATCCCGGTCATCTCCGACCTGGTGCAGAACCCGGTCTTGAAGCCGGTCGAGAAGTTCCGCGTCGTCAAGGACTACTCCTACCGTTCCAAGCGCTACTACGGCAACGGCTGGACGATCGTCGGCGACAGCGCGGGCTTCATCGATCCGATCTTCTCGACCGGTCTCCAGGTGGCGTTCAACAGCGCCTTCGCCCTGATCGATCCGTTGAACGAGCTGCTCGACCAGGAGGAGCCGAAGACCAAGCTCCTCGCGGGGTACCAAAGGAAGCTCGACCGCTACTACCGGGTCAACTCGATGCTGGTCTACCTCTTCTACCTGAGCCAGCTCGACTACCGGAACGTCTACAGCCCCGGCTATCTGTGGAAGCACGTCGAGTGGGCGGGGTGGACCGACCGGCTGGTCTGCGCCTGGCACGGGCTGCGCTTCCTCACCACCCGGCGCCCGGTGCGGCGCCGCTGGAGTAACCAGCTCCTGTTCGGCAACCCCACCCGGGGAAACGTGCTGGGCGATCTCGCGATGGCCCTCTCGCGCAACTACGACAAGGTCTTCAGCAAGCGCACGCCGCGCGCCGCCCGCGAGGAGCCGCTGGTGGAGAGCTGAGAGGCTGTGTAGAAATCGCTCTGCCAAGCGCGGCGACGAGGCTCACGGCACGTCCTCGGGCACGCTCCGCAGCCCCCAGATCTCGGCCGCGTACTGGCGGATGGTCCGGTCGCTCGAGAAGCGGCCGGTGTGGGCGACGTTCCAGATCGCCTTGCGCCACCAGCGCGCGGGGTCCAGGTACTCGCGTGCCGCCCGCTCGTGGACCTCTCTGTAGGAGGCGAAATCGGCGAGGAGGAAATAGGGATCGCCGCCTTCCACCAGCTTCTCCCGCACCCAGGCGAAGGTCCCGCCCTCGCCGAAGCGGTCGCCGGCGAGGGTGTCCAAGACGCGCTTGAGGTCGGGATCGGCGGCATAGACCTCGGCCGGCCGGTAGCCCTGCTGCCGCCGCGCCGCGATCTCCTCGACGGTCAAGCCGAAGAGGAAGACGTTCTCCGCGCCCACCTCGTCGCGGATCTCGACGTTGGCGCCGTCCAGGGTGCCCAGGGTCAGGGCGCCGTTCATGGCGAACTTCATGTTGCTGGTCCCCGAGGCCTCGGTGCCGGCGGTCGAGATCTGCTCCGAGATCTCGCCGGCCGGGATGATGACCTCGGCGAGCGAGACCCGGTAGTCGGGGATGAAGACGACGCGCAGCCAGTCGCGCGCCCGGGGATCGGCGTTGATCACCGCGGCGATGCGGTTGATCAGGTAGATGACCTGCTTGGCCGCCCAGTAACCGGGGGCCGCCTTGCCGGCGAAGATGTACGTTTTGGCGACCGGCGGGGTGATGCCGTCCTCGCAGATCGAAAGGTATTGGTGGACGATGTGGAGGGCGTTCAGGAGCTGGCGCTTGTACTCGTGGATGCGCTTGACCTGGACGTCGAAGAGCGTCGCCGGATCGACCGCGATCCGCGTCGTCTCGGCGATCTGGCGGGCGAGCCGCGCCTTGTTCTGCTGCTTGACGCCGGCGAAGTCGACGCGGAACGCGGCGTCGTCGGCCAACTTGGCGAGCGGGCGCAGGCGCTCCAGGTCGGCCGCCCAGCCGGAGCCGAGCGCGTCGTCGAGGAGGGCGGCCAGGGCCGGATTGGCGGTGAGCAGCCAGCGCCGCGGGGTCACCCCGTTGGTCTTGTTGTTGAACCGTTCCGGCCAGAGAGCGTGGAAGTCGGGCACCAGCGAGCTCTTGACCAGCTCCGAGTGGAGGGTGGCGACGCCGTTGACCGAATGGCTGCCGACGATCGCCAGATGGGCCATGCGCACCTGCCGGGGCTCGCTCTCCTCGATCAACGACATCCGCCGCAGCCGGTCGACGTCGCCCGGAAAGCGTCGGCCGACCTCGGAGAGGAACCGGTGGTTGATCTCGTAGAGGATCTGCAGGTGGCGCGGCAGGACGCGCTCGAAGAGCGGCACCGGCCAGCGCTCCAGCGCCTCCGGCATCAAGGTGTGATTGGTGTAGCCGCAGGCGGCGCCCACGGTCTCCCAGGCCTCCTCCCACGCCATGCGCTTCTCGTCGACGAGGATGCGCATCAGCTCGAGCACCGTGAGGCTCGGATGAGTGTCGTTCAGCTGGATCGCGACCCGGGCGGCGAAGTCCTGGAAGTCGGCTCCCGGGCGCCTTTCGTAGCGGCGGAAAATGTCGCGGATGGCGCAGGCGACGAGGAAATACTCCTGGAGCAGGCGCAGCTCGCGGCCGGCGGCCACCGCGTCGGACGGATAGAGGACCTTCGAGACCGTCTCCGATTCCATCTTCTGGGAGACCGCCCGCAGGTAGTCGCCCTCGTTGAAGATCTCGATGTCGAACTCGTCGGAGGAACGGGCGGCAAAGAGGCGCAGCCAGTTGACCGTCCGCCCGCCGTAGCCGACGATCGGCAGGTCGTAGGGCACCCCGACGAGGACCCGCCAGCCGAGCCAGAGCGGGTTGTAGCTCCCCTCCCTGTCTTCCGCGTGCTCGATGTAGCCATAGGCCGGCACGACGCAGGCTTCGTCCGGCTGCTCGATCTCCCACGGGCTGCCGTAGGACAGCCAGTTGTCGGGCTGCTCGCGCTGGCTGCAGTTGTCGATCACCTGCCGGAAGAGGCCATACTCGTAGTGGATGCCGTAGCCGAAGCCGGGCATGTCGAGGCTCGCGAGCGAGTCCAGGAAGCAGGCGGCGAGCCGGCCCAGGCCGCCGTTGCCGAGCGCCGCGTCATGCTCGGTGGCGAGCACCTCCTCGAGGTTGCCGCCGAGCTCTTCCAGAGCCTCCCGCGCCTCGGCGAGGAGCCCCAGGTTCTGCAGGTTGTTCTCGAGCGAGCGGCCGACCAGAAACTCCATCGACAGGTAGTAGAGGCGCTTGGCGTCGGCGCGCCGGTAGCGCTCCTCGGTCGCCAGCATCCCCTCGACGGTCCGGTCGCGCACCGCGAGAGCGGTGGCGGTCAGGACCTGCTGCGGGGTGAGCGGGCCGGGCGGCAGGGCGAGGCCATAGCGGGCGTGGTGGAGAATCGGCGCCGTCAATCCCTCCGGGACCGACGTTTCCTGCCTGGCGAAACTGGAGCTCATCGATTCACCTCCCATTCAGGCGTAAGGAACCCACACCGGCCCCCGGTGCCGCTGCTCAACAGAGCGGCGGTGGGTTTCCCGGTCCGACCGGCAGCGTATGGAGGCCCTGGGTTCGAAGGGCAGTGTAGGAACTGGGAGGCACGTTGTCAAGTGTTCGCGCGAAAGCGCTACGCGGGCTACTGCGAGGCGGCGAGGAGGGGAGCCTGCTGGCGCATCCGCTGCCCCAGGCCGGAGGCGCCGAAGAGCTCGGTCAGCCGCGCTTCCTCGCGGCTGAAGTCCTTCGGCGTGTCGTCGAAGCCGGCGACCAGCATCTCGCGGGTGATCTTGCCGAACTCGACGAGCTCCCCCATGGTGACGCCCTTGGCGAGGAGATAGGGCAGGCTCCAGATGCTGAAGTTGTAGAGG
>DASQPA010000420.1:0-5334 GCA_035644215.1 Thermoanaerobaculia bacterium | reverse complement strand
AGAAGCTCGGCGCTGTAGTCGGCGATCCCGGTCTGCTGCGGCGGGAGGGGGCTGGCGTAGGCGACGCGCAGGGTCATTCCGATCTACCCCGTGAGCGCCGCGATGACGTGGTCCCAGTCGACGACCTCGACCCGCTTCTTTCCGACGGCGCCCAGGGCGCGGGCCCGGTCGCGGTCGCGGTAGAGGAGGTCGATTCGCCCCCCCAGCTCGCGCGCTGCCCCGGGAGCGCAGACGAAACCGTTCTCGCCGTCGACCACGAACTCCAGCACCCCGCCGGAATCGGCGGCGGTCAGGACCGGCTTGCCCGATTTCATCGCCTCGACGGTGACGTAGCCGTAGTCCTCGTCGTAGGGAGCGTAGAAGACGGCCAGGCTCCCGGCGTAGAGGCCGGGGAGGTCGTGGTCGTCCACCCAGCCCAGCAGCTCGACCCGCTCCGTCACCCCGAGCTTTTGGGCGAGGTCGCGGAGCGCCCCCTCCTCCGGTCCGGTGCCGGCGATCTTGCAGCGCACCGGGGTCTGCGCCGCGGCAATGGCTCGGATCAGGAGGTCGAAGCGCTTCAGCGCGTCGAGCCGGCCGACCGCGAAGACGTAGTCGCCGAAGTCGCCCTCGTGGTACTCCCGGACGAGCCGCGGCGGCGGGTGGAGGGCGGTGCCGGAGAGGCCGTTCCAGCGCTTCAGGCGGTCCGCCGTGTTCTGCGAAATGGTGTAGACCGCCCGCGCTTCCCCTAAGCCCCGGCGGTCCATGGCGCGCACCATGTCGATCACCTTCTGGTCCCGCCCGCTCTCCACGAAGTCGCTGTAGGGGGTGCCCAGGAGGTCGTAGACCTGGCGCATCTGGTGGACCAGCCAGACTACCTTGTGCGGGTGCTTGATGAGATAGGACGGGAAGCGGGTGGCGATCACCCGGTCGATCCGCTTTCCCCCGGCCTCGGTGAGATCGACCAGCCGCCAGGCGAGGGCGCTCTTGACCAGCTGGAGGCGCGACGACCAGGCGAAGGGGAGGGTCACCACCTCGACGGCAAAACCGCGGCTCTTGAGCTCATCCCGCAACGACTCGACCAGCATCTCCGCCCCGCCGTAGGAGAAGGGGACCTGGGTCGAGCAGAGGCAGATCCGCATCAGGAGCCCTTGCGGTCGCCGCCGGCGCCGGCGGCGAGGGCCTCCAGCCGCGCCTCCAAGTCGCGCAGCCGGCGCTCGCTCCTCTCCTCGGCCTGGAGGAGCTCCTGGAGGAGGCGGGAGACGGTCTGGTTGTAGAGATTCTGCTGCTCCAGGACAGGGCGGGAGAACCACTTCAGGAAAAGGTGGAAGACCGCCTTGCGCGCGAAGACCAGGAAACGCCCCACGACCGGCCGCGGCGAGACGCAGAGCGGCTCCTGGACGTATTCGCGGGTCTTCAATTCGAGCAGCTTGTGTTGCGCCTCCTCGCTCCCCGTGCCGGCGGCGGCGACTTCCGCCTGGCGCTGCCGCACTCCCGAGCGCACCTGGGCGAGAGCCTGGGCCACCCGCTCGTTCCGCTCGTCCCGATCACCCTGTCCGTCCGCGGCTTCGCTCATGGCCCCTTCCCCGTGAAGTCCAGGAAGACGCCTAAATACCGCTCGTCGTCCCCCTTGGCGAAGCGGTGGGCGGGGACGACTCCGTCGGTCGTCTCCAGATAGAAACGATAGAAATATTCGTGGGGGGCCGCGTCGCCGAAGAAGCCGAGGTCGCGGGCGACCGGCTGCACGTGCAGGTCGATCGGCGTGCCGTGACGCTTGGCGTCGCTGTCGAAATTGACCCGAATGCGGTCGATGCCGCTGTCGGCGGTAAATTCGTTGACGTCGGAGAGCGAGTGAACCCGGAAGCGGACGACGTCGACCGGCGCCGCCGTCACCAGGATCACCTCCGAGCGCGAGGCGCCGCGCATCCAGACGCCGTTCTCGTTCCGCTCGTCGGCCAGGAAGTTCTGCTTCGGCACCACCCAGACGCCATCCCCCCAGCCGCGCAGGAAGTAGCCGGGGATCTTGTTGAGGAGGGTCAGCTCAAGCGGCAGGGCCTGGAAGGCCGGTACCCGCACGTGCGCCTGGAGGGTCGCCTCCGGGGTGATCGCCTGGGTCGGCACGGCGATCACCGCCAGGGTCCAGAGCCCGGCCGCGGCGAAGGGAAGGACGAGGCTCTTCTTCGCTCCCATCCGCCCGGGAAGGAAGAGGAGGGCCGGGTAGATGCTGGCAAAATAGCGGTTGCCCAGGAAACCCAATCCGCCGTGGTAGTTGTCGGGGCGCAGGAGGACGAGCGCCAGGCAGTAGCCGAAGATCGCCAGGAAAAGGAGATTCCGACCGCGGTCCCGGGGGCCGGCGGCATAGAGCCCGAGGGCGAAGAGAGCGAACGGGAAGTAGGGCAGGAGCCCGGTGTGCCTCCCCAGAAGGAAGTACTCGGTGTCGTAGGCAAGAAGGCGCGGTGTCGCCTGAATGCCCAAACCCGACCAGGAGCCGAAGCTGGTGCCGCGATAGAGCGCCCACATGTCCTTCTTGCTCTCGATGGGATACTCGCTCTCGAACGACCGCCGCTGGACGCCGCGATAGGGGCTCCAGGAGCCGGTCATGTGGCGCTGGGTGCCGGCCAGGAGGACGAGGGCGAGGAGGGCCGGGGCGGCGAAGGCAAGGAGCGCGCGGAAACGCCGACGCCAGGCGAGGTCGAGGGCGATGGGGGCGCCCAGGAGGACCATGGTCTCCTTCGAGACGAAAGCGGCGGCGATCAGGGCGCCGGCTCCGGCGAGGAGCAGGAGGTCGCGCCCGCTCTCCTCGCCTTCCCTCCGGCGCAGGTGCTGCCAGAGGAGGAGGGGGAAGAAGATGCAGGCCATGTTGAACACCTCGGGCTGCATCCAGAAGACGTAGACGAAGGCGACCGAGGCGAAGAAGAAGCCGCCCACGTAGAGGCCGACGTAGCCGCTCTCCTCGCGCAGGTACCAGAGGCCGGCGAAGACCATGGCGAGGAAGAGCGCCATGTTGAAGACGACGAGGCCCTGGACCCCGAAGAGGCCGTAGAACGGCAGGGCCGCCGCCGAGTAGACGAACGGCTTGCCGTAGTGCATGGTCTTGCCGCCGTCGTTGGTCGACAGCACCACCCCGTTCGGCCCCTGGTCCCACAGCTCATAGGCGCGGAAGAGGTCGCGGTGGTCGTAGGTCAGGTCGTGGTCGTGCCAGAGGCTCTGCGTCATCATGACGTAGGCGGCCTCGTCGGCCATCGGCCCGGGCGGGAAGTGGATCTTGTAGAGACTCCCCGCGAGCCCCAGGAAGGCGACGGACAGGCAGACGGCATGGGTGGCGCGGAGTCGCATAGGGATTCAGGCGTGGCGGGTCGGTCGCGGGGGAACGATACCAGGAGAGCGCTACCCCCAGCTACACTCCCGGCCCTTCCGGGCGCCACCGGGAGCGGCGGTCGGATCAGGGGGGAGGCCAGGAGGGGGGCGCCACAAACCCGAGGAAAGTCCTCCGGGAGACCTTCGGGAGCTGCCAATACCTCTCCGGAAGCCTCCGGAACCCCTGAAAAGTCGTCCGGCACCCGTGGAAAGTCGTCCGGAGCCTCTCCGGGAGATCCCGGACGGTCTCCGGGAGCTTCCCGAGTCCCTCCGGCGGCTTCCGGAGCCCCTCCGGTAGGTTCCAAACCCCTTCCGGGCGCTTCCAGAAACTCTCCGGACACTTCCAGACGCCCTCCGGGAGCTTCCGAAACCGTGGAAAGTCTTCCCCGAAGCACGGAAAGTCACTTCCCACGCCCGAAAAGTCGAGCTGCATGCATAGAAAGTAAAATACCACGCATGAAAAGTCTTCCCGGACGCGTGGAAAGTTACTTTCCATGGATGGAAAGTCGACCCGGACGGATGAAAAGTCGACCCGGACGCGTCAGAAGTCGATCCGGATGGATCAAAAGTCGACCCGGAGGCGTAGAAAGTCGACCCGGAGAGGTTGGGGAAGACTTTTCACGGGTTCCCGAGGACTTTCCACGGGTTCCCGAAGACTTTGGAGAGATTCCGGCGGACTTTCCCGAGGTCCTGGACGCGCCCGGAGGGCTCGGCGGCGTACCCCTTGGGGGGCTCCGCGCTAACTTTGGCTCCGAGTGGGGTCGGGCGGTGGGTCCCCTCCCCCCTGGCTCCAACGAAACCGCCCTGTCTCTCTTTTTTGGGCGTGAGCGATCGGCAAGACACTTTCCGTCCCCCCTTGTAAACGGCCCACGACGGGCCCCAAAAAGGGGGATGCATGGCAGATCACGACAGCGGTTACAAGCTTCTCTTCTCTCACAAGCGGATGGTCGAGGAGCTTCTGCGCGGCTTCGTCCGGGAGAGTTGGGTCTCCAGCTTGGACTTTTCGAGCTTGCAAAAGGTCAGCAATAGCTTCGTCAGCGACGACCTCCGCGAGCGCCACAGCGACATGATCTGGCGCCTGCGCTCGCGAGGCAGGAAGCGGGGCTGGTTCTATGTCTACCTGCTGCTCGAATTCCAGTCGACTCCCGACCCGTTCATGGCCGTGCGCCTCCTGGGTTATGTGGCCCTTCTGCTCTCCGAGCTGATCCGCTCCGAGGATGTGACCCCCGCCACCGGCCTGCCCACCGTGCTGCCGCTCGTCCTCTACAACGGACGGCGGCCCTGGAACGCGCCGCTCGACCTCGCGAGCCTCTTCCGAGCCGTCCCGCCCGGCGCCGAGCACCTGGTGCCGCAGCTCAGCTACCTCCTGGTGGAGGAGAACCGGCTCCGTCCGGAGGAGCTGGCGCTCCCCGGCAACCGGGTTGCGAGCCTCTTTCAACTCGAGACCTGCACCCCGCGCGACCTCCCCCGGCTCACCGCCGAGCTCGCCGCCCTTCTGCCACCGGGCCGAGAGGAGCGTTTGCGCCGCGCCTTCACCGAATGGCTCCTCCGACTGCTGCATCGGCTCCTACCAGGAGCTACAATTCCAGAGACGGCGAAGTTGGAGGAGATGCCCATGCTCGAAGAGACCATACTTGAATGGTGGAACGGCGCCCGGGAGGAAGGGCGGATCGAAGGCCGGCTGGAAGGTCAGATCGCAGGGATGCGGCAGATGCTCCTCAAGCTCCTCACGAAACGCTTCGGCAGGCTACCGCAGAAAGCCCGCCGCCGCGTGGAAGCGCTCGCCTCGGCCAGAGAGCTGGAAGCGCTCCTCGGGCGCGCCCTGATGGCCGGGTCCCTGGAGGAGCTGGGGCTCGGGTAGCGGGCCTCGACCGCCTGCCGTTCAGGGCGGCGGGGGGGTGGGCTCTTTCGGTGGCTCGACCGGCGTCTGCCGGTTGGGGGCGCCGGCCAGGGCGAGGGCGGTCCGGTAGCCTTCCTTGATCCAGGCGTCGATCCCGCCCT
>DASQPA010000419.1:0-9865 GCA_035644215.1 Thermoanaerobaculia bacterium | reverse complement strand
TAGGGGAAGATGAACGCGCCGCCCCGCGGCGCCCCCAGGCAGAGGGCGGCGGCGAGGGCCGTGGCGGCGGTCGCCGAGAGCCGGCTGCCGGCCTGGCGGGTGAGGCGGAAGAGGAGCAGGAAGACGAGGCCCGCGAGCGCCGCGCAGATCAGCTCGAGGACCAGCCAGCGGTTGCCGCACAGGCGCAGGGCCAGGGCGTTCACCCAGGGGCCGAGCGGTCCATAGTAGTAGGTGATGTCGCGATAGAGCCGTTCGCCCTGGGCGAGGCGCCAGGGGACGTCCATCTCCCGGCCCGAGTCGACGAACGGATTGATCCAGCACCGCCACGAGGCGGCGAGCGCGGCGGCCGCCGCGACCGCGGGCAGCAGGAAAGCCCAAGCCCGGTTCCACCGGGCGGCGGCAGAGGCGGGGGATGCGGGGACGGCGGGCAGAGTCGCTCTCCGGGTGGCGCGGATCTCCTGCCGGCACATCCCGGGGAGATCTACTGTGGTGTCCAGGATGATAGGGAGGGGCCTCCGGGGAGTCTTCAAGCTGGTGAAAATCATTTGTAAAGGGGTGTAAGGTGCCCCGCGCGTATAGACTGCCTGCCAAGGAGACTTTCCGATGCTCGAGCTCACCGACACTCCCGTCCTCGTCACCGGCGGCAACGGCTTCGTCGGCGGCGCCCTGGCGGCCGGCCTCGCCGCCGCGGGTGCCCAGGTCACCGCCCTGGTCCGCCGGCCGGGCGACCATCCGGGGCTGGGCTCACCGAACATCACCCAGGTGGAGGGCGATTTCGTCGATCCGGTCACCGCCCGACAGGCGTGCGAGGGGGCGGCGGTGGTGGTGCACTGCGCCGCCACCCTGGGCGCCGACCTGGAGGACGCCCGGCGGGTCAACGTGGGCGGCACGGCGACGCTCGCCGCCGCGGCGCGGCAGGCGGGCTGCCGGCGCTTCGTGCACATCTCGACCCTCTCGGTTTACGACTGGGAATCCGGGCGGAAGGTTTTCGACGAGTCGGCCCCGCTCAAGAGCACCGTCAAAGCCTACGCCCACACCCCGGCGGCCTCCCCTCACTACGGCCTCTCCAAGGCCGAGGGCGAGCGCGTCCTGGCGGCGGAGATGGAGCGCGGCCTGCCGGCGACCGTCTTCCGCCTCGCCGCGGTGCTCGGCGTGCACCCCACCTCCAGCTGGGCGGTGCTGGTCCCGGCCAAGGTGCGGGTCGGCCAGGTCTCCCTCACCGGGGACGGCACCGACCCGCTGCCCTGGACCCACGTCGAGAACCTGTGGCACGCCATGCTCCTGGCGCTCGCCCAGGAGGCCGCGAGTGGCCGGATCTACAACCTGGTCGACGGCCACGTGACCTGGGGCCGCTACGTGGAGGACATCCGGAGCTGGTTTCCCGACGCGCCGAAGGCGCCGTTGATCCCCCGCGACCATCCCCCTTTCCTCGGCCACTCGTCCGCCGACCGCATCCGCGCCGAGCTCGGCTACGCCCCGCTCCGCACCTACGAGGAAGGCATGGCCGAGGCCGCCGCCTGGTGGCGGGAGCACGAGCAACTCCCCGAGACGCCCGCCGAGCCGGCGTAGGCCCTCCACTGCCAAGGGGCGGTCGCCGCCCCTTGAATTGCGACGACAGAATTTCAGGGGGCGGTCGCTGCCCCCTGAATTGCGATGACGAAATTTCGGGGGGCAGTCACTGCCCCTCGAATTGCGGTGACAGAATTTCGAGGGGCAGCCGCTGCCCCCTGAATTGCGACGACAGAATTTCGGGGGGCAGTCGCTGCCCTCTGAATTGCGATGACAGAATTTCGGGGGGCAGTCGCTGCCCCCTGAATTGCGATGACAGAATTTCGGGGGGCAGTCACTGCCCCCTGAATTGCGGCGACAGAATTTCGGGGGGCAGTCACTGCCCCCTGAATCGCGATGACAGAATTTCGGGGGGCAGCCGCTGCCCCTCGGACGGCGATGACAGAATTCCCGCCGTCGGGCACAGCGTGCAGGACGCGGCGCCCTCCTGGGCGCCGCATCGTCACCGGCGGAAGGCTCTCTATCGACGGCGGTGGGTGGCTGGCATGCCGCAGACGCGCATCGAAGGCGGTAGAGGCGCCCCAGGTCCTGAACGATACCGCCGCGCCGGCCACGGGGACCGCGGGGCGTCTCCGCAGGGGCCACGCCGTCCCGAACCGGCACCGTTTCGCCGGGGAACGCCAGGCGGATCGCAGCGGTTGTGGCCAGCCGCAGCCCCCCTGAAATAGAATAGAGGGCACCGCCACAAGGATAGAGAATTCTCTCGGGAGGAGGAGTCCGATGCGGAACCGTTGGCTTGCGGGGTGGGTCCTGGTGCTCGTGGGTATCGCTGCCGGGAAGGCGGCGGCGGTCACCCGAAAGGAGCAGAGCGCCGCGTTCGACGCCAGGATCGCGCGCCAGCTCGCGGCCCTGGACCCGGCAGCGGCGGCCCTCTTCGCCCAGGCCAACGAGGCACGGGAGAAAAAAGACCACCAGCGGGCCCGCGACCTCTACGCCCGCGTGCACGAGAGGGTGCCCACCTTCTCCCACGCCGTCCGCCGCGAGGGGTTCGAGGAGCTCTCCCTCGGCCATCGCGAGCCGGCCATCGCGCTCTACCGGCAGGCCCTTGCTCTGGAGACCTCGGCGGCCAATCTCTCCTCGCTCGCCTCCGGCCTGGCGACCCCCGTGGGGGGGCAACCCGTTCCCGAGGCCGAGCGCAAGGAGGCGCTCGATCTCGCCCGGCGCGCGACCCAGCTCGAGCCGGACGACTTCTTCGCCCAGGCCACTCTCGCCCAGGCCGCCCTCGTCAACGACGACCTGGCGCTCCTCCAGGCGACCTCCGATCGCCTCGTGACCCTGGCTCCCGAGGAGCCCGTTGGCTACTTCTTCCGGTCGATCGCCGAGGCCTCCCGGGGGGAGCT
Organism: Thermoanaerobaculia bacterium; assembly: GCA_035644215.1. Taxonomy (GTDB): domain Bacteria; phylum Acidobacteriota; class Thermoanaerobaculia; order Multivoradales; family UBA5704; genus DASQPA01. Next base: position 6,956 of record DASQPA010000419.1, on the reverse strand, counting down.
CGACAGGGCCGAGGCCTCCCTCGCCCAGGCCCATGCGCGTGGGCTTTCCGCCAAGGAGTACCAGTCGCTACGGGACGCGATCCAAAAGTCCCGCCCCTGGTACTCCCGTTTCCTCGGTCCGGCCCTGGTCTTCCTGGCGGCCTGGGCGGTGGGGTTCCTCCTCCTCTTCTCCAGCGGCTGGGCGCTCTCCCGCGCTACCCTGCGCGCCGCGCAGCGGGTGCCCGGCCAGGCGAGCGGCGAGGCCACCCGGGGCGATTTGCGCCTGCGCCGGATCTACCGCGGGGTGCTGTGGCTCTCGTGCCTCTACTACTGGCTGTCGATGCCCGTCGTCGCCCTCCTCGTGCTGGCGGCCGGCGGCGGCGCCCTCTATGGCATCCTGGCCATGGGCTACATCCCGATCAAGCTCGTCGTCGTGATCGTGATCCTCCTCTTCGTCACCCTGCGGGCAATGGCCAAGGGCCTTTTCGCCCGGAGCCGCGACGAGGACCCCGGCCTGCGCCTCGAACCGGACGAGGAACCCCGGCTGCGCGACCTGCTCCACGAAGTGGCCGGCAAGATCGGCACCCGGCCGGTCGACCGCATCTACCTGACCCCCGGAACCGACCTCGCGGTGATGGAGCGCGGCGGCCTGCTGCGCCAGTTCCGCGGCGCCACGGAGCGCTGCCTGATTTTGGGCGTCGGCGTGCTCGACGGCTTGCCGGTCGGCCCCTTCAAGGCGATCCTGGCCCACGAGTACGGGCACTTCTCCAACCGGGACACGGCGGGCGGCGGCTTCTCGCTCCAGGTGCGGCGCTCGGTCTGGACCATGGCCTTCCACCTCGCCCAGCACGGCGCCGCGGCCTGGTACAACCCGGCCTGGCTCTTCGTCAACGGCTTCCACCGGGTCTTCCTGCGCATCTCCCAGGGGGCCTCGCGCCTCCAGGAGGTCCTCGCCGACCGCTGGGCCACCTTCGCCTACGGTGCCGCCGCCTTCGAGCGCGGCCTGCGCCACGTCGTCGAGCGGGCCATCCGGTTCAGCGCCCACGCCGAGGCGGCGCTCGGCGAGGTGATCGAGACCAAGCGTCCGCTGGCGAACCTCTACAGCTATCGTCCCGCCGCGGAGCCCGACGCGCGGAAGCTCGACGAAGCGGTCAACCAGGCGATCCACCGCGATCCCTCGCCTTACGACAGCCACCCCTCGCCGGCGAACCGCATCCAGTGGACCCAGGCCTTGGCCACTCCCAATCTCACCACCTCGCCGGAGGACGAGGCGGAAAGCTGGAGCCTGTTCCACGATCGCGTCGCCCTGGAGCGGCGCCTGACCGCCACGGTGAAGGAAAACCTCCGCGATCAGCAGGGGATCGTCATCCCCGACGAGCCGGAGGCCGCGGCGGTCGCGGTCTGATGGCAGAAGAGACATGAGTCGAGCCAGCGAAAAACCGCTCCGGAGGAAGTGTGGCAGCTGAGCTGCGGAAGCACAGTCATCTCGGATATCAACTAGATGGCCAAGTCACGGCTGGCGAATGGGCAAGCAGCCCAGTATCTTGCGATTGGCTTCGGGCTGATGAGCGTGTTCTGGGTCTGGTTGATCGGCTCGGGAAGGACGGCCTAACGTAGCCTCCGCCCGATTCGCAAGGCCCCGCGTCGGCTCATCCCCGGACCTTCGCAAGCGCCTTCCTCTCGAGATCCAACCCTCCCCCGCCCCGGAGCATAGGCGCTAACTTAGCCGCCGAGATGGATGTTCGTAGAGACGCCCAGCATCTACCACCTACCTTTCCGGAACCACCGCCGCCAGGGCGTCTCCGCAGGCCGGAAACGCCTGAGTCCTGCCAGCGTTGGAGACGCCCTGGCGTTCGGGGTCAAGGAAGAGCCTGTGGTAGCGGCTGGGCGTCTCTACGAACACCCCTTGGAGTCGCAAAGTTAGCGCCTATGCCCGCCCCGGGGGGAGGGCCCGAGATCGGGGCGTCAGAGGAGCGCGCCTGGCCCGGAGCCCCCATTTCACGCTGTCACCTTCTGGCACATTTTTGATACTAAGTAAGAAGCAGGCTCTGTCCTGCGCAACTGGGGCGACAGGTTCGCCCAGGAGGTACCATGAGGAAAGGTCTCAAGAAGCTTCGGCTGACCGCCGAGACGCTACGCGATCTCGATTCGCTCCACCAGGTGGTGGGCGGCAACAATTCGATCCCGCCGGCCTGCTCGGTCAATTTCCCCTGCCGGCCGCCGACCCAGACGTTCTGCGAGTCCTGGTGCAACATCTGCCCGGTCCCGTCGCGCGCCTGCTGACGGGTGTGCTTTGCGCGGGCGGCGGCGCCGTCGCCGCCCGCGCCAACATCCTCAGCAGCTTCCTGTGCTACTGTCGAATCCCCTATGCTGGATGCAATGGATCTTCGAGGAGGGATCTCCGATGGGTAGCCGATCTCTGGTGGCCAAGGTGCGTACACTGGCCGTCCTGCTCGCTTCCATGGTCCTCCTGGCCCTGGCGGCCGAGCGGGCCGACGCCACGACGATTACCGCATTCCCGGTCGACTTCGCAGTTGCTGAACAGTCGGCCTTCAACGGCGCAGTGGCGACCTTCGAGGACGACAACCCGGCCGCCACCCCGGCGGACTTCACCGCCACGATCGACTGGGGTGACGGCTCGCCGACGACGGCGGGGACGATCGGCTCCAGCTCGGGGGCCTTCGTCGTGATCGGCCAGCACACCTACGCCGACGAGGGCTCCTTCACCGTCACCGTGACCATCGCCGACGTGGCGCCCGGCACCGGCACCGCCACCGCGACGGACACCGCGACGGTCAACGAGGCCGACGTCCTGTCCGGTACGCCGACCAGCTTTTCGGCCCCCTCCGGGGTCAGCTTCACGACCACGGTCGCGACCTTCTCGGATACCTTGACCGCCGCGGTCGCCTCCGACTTCACGGCCACCATCGACTGGGGCGATGCGACGAGCTCGGCCGGTACGGTGACCGGCGGGAGCGGTACGTTCCAGGTCAGCGGCACGCACACCTACGCCGGCACCGGGACCTTCTCCGTGCAGGTGACCCTGAGCGACGACCCGCCCGGCACCGCCACGGCCACGGTGACCAGCACCGCCCACATCGCGAACGGCCTGTCAGCGAACGCGGTCAATTTCTCCGCCGCGGAGGGCGCCGCCTTCAACGGCACGGTCGCCACCTTCTCGGATGCCGACACCTCGAAGACCCCCGCCTCCTTCACCGCCACCATCGCCTGGGGGGACGGCACGACGACGGCCGGCACGATCAGCGGCAGCTCGGGCTCGTTCACTGTCACCGGCCAGCACACCTATGCGGACGAGGGGAGCTTCTCCTTCACCGTGACGGTCACCGAGACCGGTGCCGGCGGCGCCACCGCGAGCGCCTCGGCGACCGCCACCGTGAGCGAGACCGACGCGCTGTCCGGCACGCCGGTCGCCCTCGCCCCCCAGCAGGGCGTCCCGTTCAACGGCGTCGTGGCGACCTTCACCGATACGAACACGGCGAACGTGGCGAGCGACTTCGTCGCCACCATCGACTGGGGGGACGGCACGATGACCCCGGGCACGGTGGCCGGCGGCAGCGGTACCTTCACCGTTTCCGGTACCCACACCTACACGACGAGCGGCCCCTTCACCGTCACCGTCACGCTCGCCGACGATCCTCCCGGCACCGCCACGGCGACGGTCACCAGCCCGGCGAGCGTGTCGGTCGGCGTGGTGTCCATTCCGGCGCTCGACCTCCGCGGCCTCCTGGTCCTGGCCCTAGGCCTGGCCGCCGCCGCCCTCCATCTCCTGCGGAGCAGCCGGAGGCGTCGGAGCCGCCTGGGCGGCACCTGAGGCGATGTCGCCGAGGAAGGCCGCCAGAGCCAGGAGCGCCAGGGGAGCGAGCGGGCAGAGGAGGCGGAAGAAGGAGCCCTCCAGGTGGGGGCGGGCCGGCAGGACGGTGACGAAGTAGATCGAGACGTAGACCGCGAGGAGCCCGGCGACGATCCCACAGAGGATCGCCGCCGGCCCCCGCCGCGGGCGCCGCGATCGGCGCCAGGTCACGGTCAGGACGCAGACGACGGCGAAGACGATCCAGATCCCCAGCCAGTCGGCGGCGAGCAGATCCTTGGCGGCGAGCCCCAGGAGCTCCCCCGGATGGGCGAGCCGGGAGGCCACCCGGACCCACCAGCGGCCGGCGAAGAAGTTGATCCCGTGCGCGCGGGGGACGTTGGTGACCAGCCGGGAGGCGGCGAGGGTCACCGCCGCCGGGAGGAGGAGCGCGAGCCGATCCTGCCACACCACCCGCCGATCCCGGGGCGACCGTCCCACCAGGAGCGCCGAGGCGGCGAGGAGAGCGAGCGCGACCACCAGGCCCTCCTGCTTGATCCAGGGGAGGAAACCGGCCGCGAGCCCGGCGAGTCTCAGGCTGGCCTTCCCCCGTTCTCCCGCCGGGACCGCGATCGCCGCGAAGACCAGGACCAGGGCGGCGACCGCCCAGAGGGCGAGCGGCAGGTCGGCGTGGCCGACCCCAACGGTGTCCCAGAGCACCGGCGAGACGGCGAGCCAGGCCGCGAGGCCATTGGCGATCCGCCGCGAGCCGCTCGCCAGGAGGAGCCCGTGGTGGGTGATGGCGACCAGGGCCAGAGCGAAGAGCCCATGGCAGACCTTGAACGCCAGCTCCCCCGGGACGGCCCCGAGGCTGAGCAGCCGCCAGGCGAACGGCAGCCCCAGGGGATATTGGGGCTCGATGCCCCAGAAGGACCGCACATCGAGAAAGCCGAGATCGAGAGCGCCGTCCTGGATCATCCGCCGGCTCTTGATTCCCCAGACCGCGAAGTGGTCCCAGGTCCACAGCGGCGCCAGCCGGAGCTTGGCGAGGAAGAGCGCCAGGCCGGCGAGCAGGAGGAGGCCGGCGAGCTTCGACAGTCGATCCCCGGGAGCGTCCACCGCCAGCCGGAGGGGAGGCCGGCGGCGACCGAGGAGGAAGAGGCCGGCGGCGAGGAGCCCCGCCAGCCCGGCGATCGTGCTCGCGGTGACCGGCGCTCCGAGGCGGGCGAGCGGGAAGCCGATCCCGACGAGGAGCGTGGTCCCGAAGACCAGCGCGAGCCCCAGGCCGGCCGGCGAGAGCGCCTCCCGGCCGGCCGGCTTCAGGAGGCTCCAGCCGACCAGGAGGGCCAGCCCCACTCCCGCCGCGAGGTCCCACAGGCTAGCCTCCGTCGTCTCCCCTTCGCACCTGGATCTCGCCGTTCCAATGGACGTCCAGCACCGTCGCCTGGGGCGGCAGGCCCCGGCGCGCCCCCCGCGCCCGCGCCGCGGCGATCATCTGGTCGGGCAGGTAGTACCTGGCCATGAACGTCCACCAGTCCTTGGTCGACCGAGGGGCCACGAGGCAGACCGCCTCCCCCGGGGCGAGCGCCGCCGCCGCCCCGGCGAAGCGGGCCGCGGCGTCGGAGCGCGGATACGCCCATTCGAACCAATGCCGCTCCTCGTGGGCATCCATTCGGTGCGGCTCCCGGACGAGGCCGATCCCCCGCACCAGGCACACCCCGGCCACCAGGACGAGGAGCAGGGTGAGGAGGAGCGGTTCGAAACGGGCGCGGTTCATGGGTTGGAGACGGCCGGACGGCCGCACGACAGGGCTCGCGGCCACGGAACTTTATACGAGCTGGAGGGAGTCGGTGTCAGCCGGCCGCGGCGTGAGCCTTCGCCCCGCCAGGTAGGCCACGAAGGCCACGGCGAAACCGACGAACCAGGCATAGTGATAGAGACCGGCGAGCGGCCCGGGGACGGAGCCGGGAGAGAGGAGCTTCACCTCTTCCAGAAAGCCGGGGAGGCTCGGCAGCACGCCGACGATCAAGGCGACGATCGCGACGCCGCTCACCCCGCGGGTGTAGCGGTACTCGCCCGCCTCGTCGTAGAGGGCGATCAAATCGAGCCGGCAGCGGCGAACGACGAAATAGTCCGCGATGAGGATGCCGCCGATCGGTCCCAGGAGGGCGCCGTAGGCGATGAGCCAGATGAAGATGTAGCCGTTGGGGTCGGCCACCAGCTTCCACGGCATCATGAGCACGCCCAGAAGCCCGGTGAGGAGCCCGCCGGTGCGGAAGGAGATCCGCTTCGGCGCCAGATGGGCGAAGTCGTTGGCGGGGCTCACCACGTTGGCGGCGATGTTGGTCGCGAGGGTCGCGACGCAGAGCGCGAGCATCGCCGTGACCAGCACGGCCGGGCTCTTGAAACGGGTCAGGACGTCGACCGGGTCCCAGATCGTCTGGCCGAAAATCAGCGTCGTGGCCGACGTCACCGCCACCCCGATGAACGAATAGAGCGCCATGGTGAGAGGCAGCCCCAGCAGCTGGCCGAGCGCCTGGTCCCTCTGGGTTCGGGCATAGCGGGAGAAGTCCGGAATGTTGAGCGAGAGCGTCGCCCAGAAGCCGACCATGCCGGTCAACGCCGGGAAAAAATAGGAGAAGAATTGTCCCGCCTGCGGCTGGCCGGGGGCGAAGCGCGACGGCTGGGAGAGGATCGGTCCGAAGCCGCCGGCCGCGCGATAGGCCCAGGCGAGAAGCGCTAGGCCCAGCGCGAGGAGAAGCGGCGCCTTGATGTTGAGCAGGAAGCGAATGGTGTCGATGCCGCGGTAGATGACCCACAGGTTGGCGCCCCAGAAGAGGAGGAAGCAGGCGAGCTGCATCCCCGTGATCCCCAACCCCGGCAGCGGCCTCCCGGTGGCGAGCGAGGGCACGAACACGCCGGCGATCTTGTAGATCGCATTGCCGCCGATCCAGGTCTGGATGCCGAACCAGCCGCAGGCGACGAGAGCCCGGAGGATCGCCGGCACGTTGGCGCCGCGGGTGCCGAAGGCGGCGCGGCAATAGACCGGGAAGGGAATCCCGTACTTCGTGCCGGCATGGGCGTTCAGGATCATCGGCACGAGCACGATCAGGTTGCCCAGGAAGATGGTGAGGACCGCCTGCCACCAGCTCATGCCGCCGCCGATCAG
>DASQPA010000418.1:0-15342 GCA_035644215.1 Thermoanaerobaculia bacterium | reverse complement strand
GAGGGGTGGTGGAAGGGCGGGGGTGGTTCCACTAGATGTGGGGGCGGTTCGGGCGGACCTTCCAATGTGCGAAGATTGGCGTGACCGAGACGGTTGGCGGAGCCGTGGCTGCCCCCGAGAGGTTCCAGGAATGCAAAAGATCAACATCGTCTACTGGGAAGAAGAGGGGGCCTTGCTCGGCTACCTCCAGGAGTATCCGGACTACTGGACCCAGGGTGAAACCCTCGAGGATCTCAAGGAGCATCTGAGAGATCTCTATCACGACATCACCAGTGGGACGATTCCGCTTTCTGCGACCTGATGACCGCGCTCACCGCCTGACGCAATAGATCGCAAACCGCCCCCCCACCCGTTTGTGGTAGTACAGGCGCCGGCCGTCCTCCGAGAGGCTCGGCGCTTCGTAGAAGCCGGTCAGGCCGGCGACTTTCTGCGGGGCGTCGAAGGGCTCTTCCACACTCCTCCGGACAGCGCGGTAAATCGCCGGGCGAGCGGTCCGCGTGATCGCTTGGACCCTTGTGAAGAAGAGCTCCAGGCCGTCGGAAGAGATAGCGGGCGCGACTCCGAGCATGAGGAGGAAGAGGAGGACACCACGTACGATCCCGCGGGGTCGTGACCCGGATCTCGCCCGGTCGTACTCCTCAGAGCCTGCCGAGCCCGAACCGCGGGTGACGCCGGTGATGCCGGATGGCGAGAACTCGCACGACTTCTTCATTGAGGAGCCGAAAGAGGATGGAGTATGGGAACCGATGAACAAAACAGCGCCGAACGTCGCGCTCTACCACTGCAAACTGGCGCGGATTCGCAAGAATCCGGTCAATGGCTGCATAAACCTCGAACCGCAACCCATCGCCGAGGCCCTGGCGAAGGTCGTTGTAACGTGCGACGGCGCTATTTAGCTCAGCTGCTGTTTTTGGGTGATACTCAACCCTAACCCTCATTTTTTGACGCCGGTGGTGCGCTGTCGAAACTCCGAGTGGCTCAGGGGCTTGGCGGAGCCGGATTCGATCTCGGCGTCGCGCTCCAAAGCCAGCGCGACACCTTCCGGATCGAGCATGCGGTCCGCCGCAAAAGCCGGATCGGCCTCCAGGCTCTCCCACGCCGCCAACGCCAGGTGCGCCCGTTCCTCGGGAGGGAGGCTGAGAACTTCCTTCTCCAGCTGGGCTGAGTTCTTCATGGGTTGAGTTTACCCGATGCCCGCACGTGGACCAACTTAGGCGAGCGGACCAGGGCCACCGGCCTTTGTAACGCCGCCCTCCCTGGCTGTGCCCTACCTTCTAGAGAAGGCGCCGGCCCGCTCGGGGGGGAAGAGCGGGCCGGGTGGGGGGAATCGTCTACGACGCTGCCGTCACTCGGCCAGGAAGGCCGGGAGGGCCGGGGCCGCCGGCATCGGCTCGGGGGCGAAGAGAGCTTCGAGGGTGAGCGCCTCGCCGGACGCGGAGCTGCTGGCGAGGAGACCACCGCAGTTCGTCTGGTTCGCCACGCAACACCCATAGCCGGGGCCACAGGCGGTGCCGCTGCCGTTCAGGATGCAGGGCTTCCCACAGCTCACGGTGGGACCGCAGACGGCCGTACAGTCGCCGAAGGCGAAAGCCGACGAGGGGAAGAGCCCACAGAGCAACAGCAGAACGATCGCACCGAGTTTCATCGTTTTCATCACCGAGACTCCTTTTCTTGGCGTCATTGCCATGGGGGCAGTGGATCACTCCGGCGCGGGTCGCCGCTATCAATTTATTGCGCGCGCCTAAACCTCGGCGAGCGGCCTGGCGTATAACGGAGTGTATGAAGAAGCAGGAGGTGGCACCGCTCGTGGAGCCTCGGAGACCACAGCCCGTGAGCCGGATGGTTTTCGCCGGCCGGCGGGTGACCGTCGGCACTTTCCGCTGCAGCCCGACGCATCCCAACTTCGAGAATGAGGGGAAGATCAGCGGCTATGAGTTCGTGTTTCCCCGTACCGCCGTCTGGATTCAGCATTCCGAAGGCCGACCCTTCGTCGCCGATCCGGCGACGGTGACCCTCTACCATCCCGGACAGGAGTATCGGCGTCATCCGCTCGACCCCCGTGGCGATCACGGCGACTGGTTTTCGGTGGATCAGGCGATGGCGGTCGAGGCGGCGAGCCTCTTCGAGAAGGTGCCCGAGGCCGCCAACGAGCGCCCCTGGCGTTTCACCTCCGCTCCCGGCGAGCCCCGCACCTATCTCCGGCAGCGCCTGCTGCTCGAGCGGCTGGAGCGGTGGGAGGGGCAGGAGCGGAGCGCCGAGATCGACGACCTCCAGATCGAGGAGACGGTCGCCGACTTATTGGTCGCCGTGCTGGCCACGGCCTACGGCGCGGAGGGGGCCGGCCACCGCTGGCCCACGGTCGCCTCGCAGGACCGTGTGCTCAACCGGACGCGGGCTCTCCTCGCCGTGCGCTTCCACGAGCCGCTCGGCTTGATCGACGTCGCCAAGGCCGTGGGGAGCTCGACGTTTCACCTGAGCCGGCTCTTTCGTCGGGCCACCGGGGTCACCCTGCACCAGTGGCGACACCGCCTGCGCCTGCACGCGGCGCTCGAGGCCATCGCCCGGCCGGCGTCGGGGCACGATTTGACCGGCATCGCGCTCGACCTCGGGTTTTCGAGCCACAGCCACTTCACCGCGGCGTTCCGCACCGCCTTCGGGAAGCCCCCCTCCGCAATCCGCCGGAGCGACGCCGCCCGGCTGGCGAAGGATCTCGCCGTCCGGCTCAGAGCTCCGTCTCGTCCTTGAGCTCGCGGGTCATCAGCTGCTCGACCGCCTGGCGGGGGTCCTTGCCCTCGTACAGGATGGCGACCATCTGGCGGGTGATCGGCATCTCGACCCCGCGCTGGGCGGCGAGGCGGGAGACGGCGAGCGAGTTGCGGATGCCCTCGGCCACCATGTGGGTGCCGCCGGTGATCTCCTCCAGGGTCTTGCCCTGGGCGAGCTCCAGGCCGGTGCGGCGGTTGCGCGACAGCCCCCCGGTACAGGTGAGAACCAGGTCGCCCAGGCCGGCGAGGCCGGCGAAGGTGCGGGCCTGGCCGCCGTAGGCGATCCCCAGGCGGGTGACCTCGTGCAGGCCGCGGGTGATGAGCGCCGCCAGGGTGTTGTGCCCGAAGCCCAGACCCAGGGCCGTGCCGGCGGCGATCGCAATGACGTTCTTGGCGCTGCCGCCGAGCTCCGCCCCCACCACGTCGTGCGAGGAGTAGAGGCGCATCAGAGGCGTGGAGAGCGATTCTCGGATATCGGTCGCATAGTCGCCGTCCTCCGAGGCGATCACCGCCGCGGTGGGGACGTTCCGCGCCACCTCGGCGGCGAAGCTGGGGCCGGTGAGGACGGCGAAACGGACCTCGCGGTCGGCTGCCATCCCCTCCTCGAAGGTCACCTGGCTCATCCGCGCCAGGGTGTCGATCTCGACCCCCTTGGTGGCCGAGACGAGCTGGACCGGCCGGCCCCCGGGAGAGGCGGAATAACCGGGCGGGAGGGCGAGGAACTGGCGCAGCACCTTGCGGAAACCGTGCGAGGGGACGACGAGGAGCACCAGCTCGCAGTCGAGGAGCTCCGCCATCTCGCTGGTCGGCACCAGGCGGTCGGGCAGGGGGACTCCGGGCAGGTAGTCGGCGTTGAGGCGCTCGGCGGCCATCTGCGCCGCAAGCTCTTTGTGCCGCGCCCAGAGCACCACCTGGTGGCCTCCCACGGCGGCGAAGTGGACGGCGAGCGCCGTCCCCCAGGAGCCGGCGCCCAGGACGCCGATCCGCCGTGGCGCCCTAGTCGGCATGTTCGGAAGCGTCGATCGCCGGCGTGGTCGGCGAAGTCGGCGGAGTCGGCCGCCGTTCGCCGATCCGCGGCTCGGTGCCGGCGGCGATCCGGTGAAGGTTCGGCAGGTGCTTGCCGACGATGACGAGGCCGAGGGTGACCGCAGCGAGGAGCGTCCAGGGGGCACCGTCCGCCGGCCCCCTCTCCCAGCCCAACCGCTGGCCGAGGAGCACCATGGCCGGAAAGGTCGCCCCGGCGACCACCGAGCCCAAGGAGATGTAGCGCTTCCAGAGGACGACGAGGAGGAAGACGGCGAGGGTGAGGGCGAGGGCGAGCGGCGCCAGGGCGCCCATGGCGCCGGCCGAGGTGGCGACCCCCTTGCCGCCCCGGAAGCCGAAGAAGACCGGGTAGACGTGCCCGAGGACCACCGCCACCGCTGCCGCCCCGACCACCGGCGGCGGCGCGGCGAGGGCACGCGCGACCTCGATGGCGGCCACCCCCTTGCCCATGTCGAGGAGGAGGACGGCGGCGCCCGTCCCCTTGCCGGCGGCCCGCATGGCGTTGGTCGCTCCGGCGTTGCCGCTCCCCACGGTGCGGACGTCGCGCCCCTTGAGGAGCCAGACCAGCAGGTAGCTCCAGGAGATCGAGCCCAGGAGGTAGGCGCCGGCCACCAGGGCGAAATCCATCCCCAGGCTCGGCTTCATGCCGCCTCCCCGGCGAGCGAGAAGGCCTCGACCACCCGGTAGCGGGCGCCTTTCGGATGCAGCTGGCTCTCGAAGAGGGCGATGCGGGAGACCGGGAAAGGGTCGCCCAGGGGGCCGGCGAAGGCGGCGGTGAAGGTGTCGATTGCCGGCCGCGGCCAGTTCTCGGGGCAGCGGGCGAGGGTGATGTGGGGGTTAAAGGGCCGCGACTCGGGGGTGTAGCCCACGGCGTCGGCGGCCGCCGCGGCGACGTCCGCCTGGAGGGCGGCGAGCCCGGGACCGGCGGGGCCGGCGGTATCGGCGGCATTGACGCCGATCCAGGCCACCCGGGCCGGCCGGCGGGGAGGGAAGGTGCCGCCGCCGGCGAGCGCCAGGGAGAACGGGGCGTGGGCGGCCGCGGCCCTCCCCAGGGCGGAACTCAGGGTCGGGAGGTCGCGCTCCTCGGTCGCACCCAGGAAGATCAGGGTGAGGTGGATTTTCTCCGGATCGACCCAGCGGGCCGGGGGGAGCCGGTCGCGCACCGCCTGGAGGCGCCTCCTGGCCTCCGCGCGCGGCCCCTCGGGGACCTCGATGGCGACGAAGAGACGCATCGACTTCCAATCTATTTCCACAGGGCCTCGACCGAGCCGGGGTTGCCGAGGAGCAGCCGGCGGAGCATCTCCAGGGCGAGCTGGCTGGCGAACCAGCGCACCCGCTCGCGGTCGCCGGGGAAGCGGTAGCGGCGGTGCGCCACCCGGCCGTCCGCCGAGGCGACGGCGATGTGGACGGTGCCGACCGGCTTCTCAGCGCTGCCGCCCCCCGGCCCCGCCACCCCGGTGATGCCGGCGCCGTAGGCGGTGCCGAAGGCGCGGCAGGCCCCCGCCGCCATGGCCCGCGCCACCGGCTCGGAGACCGCCCCGTGCTCGGCCAGGAGCTCGGCGGGGACGCCCAGGAGCCGGGTCTTCTCGGCATGGGTGTAGGTCACCACCCCGCCCAGGAAGTAGTCGCTGCTCCCGGCGATCCCGGTGAGGCGCTGGGCGAGGAGGCCGCCGGTGCAGGATTCGGCGGTGGCGACCGTCGCCCCGGCCTGGCGCAGGAGGTCGCCGACGACCTTCTCCAGAGTGTCGTCGGCGTTGCGGGTATAGACCGTGTCCCCGGCCAGGGCGGCGAGGCGCTCCTCCATGGCGGCGAGGAGCACCGCCCGTTCCGCCTCGGGGCCGGCGGCGGTGGCGATCAGCTTGATCTCCCCGGCGCCCGCCAGGATGGTGATCGACTCCCGACCGAACTCCTCGTAGGCCGAGGCGATCTGCTCCTCGACCACCGACTCGGGGAGGCCGGCGATCTTGAGGGTCACCGACTGGCGGGCGATCCCTCCCGAGCGCGCGGCAAGCCAGGGCTCGAGCTGGGCGGCGATCATCTCCTCCAATTCATGCGGCACGCCCGGAAACAAGAAGATGGCAGCAGGATCGCCGGCAATGCCGGCGGCATTGGCGTGCCGGAGGTCGAGGCGCAGGCCGGGAGCGGTGCCGGAGCCGTTGGGGAGCACGACCGCACCGTCGATCACCTCCGCCTGCCGGCGGTTGACCTCGGGCATGCGGCGGGCGTAGGCACGGAAGCGCTGCTCGATGCCGGAGAGGACCTCGGGGTCCAGGGAAAGGCCACGGCCGAGGGCGGCGGCCACCCCCTGGCGGGTGACGTCGTCGGCGGTGGGACCCAGGCCGCCGGTCACCAACACGAGGTCGACCCGGGTGAGGAGGCTCTTGATCTCGGCCGCGATCTCCTCCTCGGAGTCGCCGAGGACCGCCTTCTTGCGCAGCTCGACCCCATGGCGGTCGAGGGCGGCGGTCAGGCGCAGCGAGTTGGTGTCCAGGCGCTCGGTCCCCAGGAGCTCCGAGCCGATGGCGACGATGGCGGCCCTCATGGCGGGATCATAGCGTACGGCGAGAAGTCCGCTTCGCGTTGACTCCTGCCCAAGGTCCAACGTAGGATTTGGCGTTATGCGCGTAGTCCGGGGCTGTTCCCTTAAAAGCTTGAGCTGTGTCCTCTTGGCCGGAATCGCGGCGAGCGCCCTGGCGGCTCCCCTCCCGGCGCCGCCCGCCGCCGCCGCCCTGAGCCGCGAGAGCCTGCCCCTGATCGCGGACGGTCGCCTGGAGGGGATGGTCTGGCTGGAGGGGGACAGCACCCGCACCCTCGCCGTGCGCTACGCGCGCTGGACCGGCGCCGCCTGGGAGGCGCCGCAGACCGTCTCGCCGCCGGGGCCGGGCAGCCAGCTCGCCCTGGCCGCCGCCCGCCTCGCCGACGGCACCTGGATGCTCGCCTGGAGCGCCTTCGACGGCCACGACGACGAGATCGTCTGGAGCCGGCAGGCCAATGCCGGCGGTATCGGCGGTATCGGTCGCTGGAGCCGCCCTCAGCGAGTGACGGCGGACAACGACGTGCCCGACATCACCCCGGCGCTGACCGCCACTCCGGACGGCGTTCTCCTCGCCTGGAGCCGCTTCGACCCGGAGGAGGGCGGCTACCAGGTGGTGACCGCCCGCTTCCGCGCCGGCCGCTGGGAGGCGCCGCGCGCCGCGGCCCCGGTGGGCTCGCTCTTCCCCAGCTTCGCGGCCGGGACTGGTGGCTCCCTCCTCCTCTACCAGACCGCCGTACCGCGCGGCTGGGCGGCGGTCGAGATCGACGCGGCCGGCCGGACCGGCCGCACCGCCGCTCTGAAGATGGGTTCGAACGTGGCGCGCCGCGAGAAGCCGCAGGTCACCGCCGACCGCTCCGGGGTGACCTTCCGCTGGCCCGCCCTGGGCGATCAGCCCGGCGAGGAACGGGCCGCCGACTGGGTGCGGCCATGAGGGGCCGGATCGCCGTCACCGCCCTGGTCGCCTGGGCCGGGACGCTGGCCCTCGCCGCCCTTCTGCCCCGGGCGGCCGCGGCGCAGAGCCGCTATATCGCCTTCGGCGACAGCATCACCGAAGGCTTCGGCGACACTGCGAACCAGGGAGGCTACCCGGCGCGCCTGCAGAAGCTCCTCACCGCCCGCGGCCAGAACGCCCTGGTGATCAACGCCGGCCTGGGCGGCGAGACCACCGCCGGCGGCCTGTCGCGGATCACCCGGGTGCTGGCGAGCGCGGTGAGCGGCGACACCCTCCTCCTGATGGAGGGGACGAACGACGTCAACGCCAAGATCTCGCCGGAGACCATCGTCTTCAACCTCGACCAGATCGCCCAGAAGGCGGCGAGCGTCGGCGTCTCGACCGTCCACGTCACCGTCATCCCGCGCATGCCCACCGCCAACACCGACGGCAGCAACATCGAGACCGGGGTGCTCGCCGGGCAGATCCGCGAGGAGGCCTTCGCGCACGGCCGCAAGCTCGCCGATCCCTTCGAGGTCTTCCTCCACGAGACTCCGGACGCCTTCAACCAGGACTACCTGGGCGGTGACGACAAGCTCCATCCCAACGGCAAGGGGTACGATCGCCTGGCGCGGGTCTTCGCCGACATGCTGACCGGGGTCGACGCCGTGCCGCCGGTGACCGGCCTCGTCGAGCCCCAGGACGGCAGTCTCAACGTGCCGGCCGCGACCGCGGTCCGGGTCGACCTCTACGACTTCGGAGCCGGGATCGACCTGCCGTCGGTCAAGCTGCTGGTCAACGGCCTGGTGGTCAACCCGACGGTGACCGGCAACGACAGGAAGCTCCAGCTCTTCTACCAACCCACGACGCCGTTCGCCGGGGTGGTGAACGTCTCTCTGCAGGCGCAGGACAAGGCGAACCCGGTCAACCTCTTCGACCTCCGACGGATCTCCCAGTTCTTGATCGTCGGCACCACCTTCCTGCCCGCCGATTTCAACCGCGACGGCCGGGTCGACGGCGAGGACCTGGTCGTCCTGGCCCTCGCCTTCGGCGCCCACCGCTACAACGACAACTTCAACCTCGCGGCCGACCTGAACGGCGACGGCATCATCGACGGCCTGGATCTCGCGCTCCTCGCCGCGAGCTTCGGCAAGAGCACGTTCTAGGGGTCAGGCCACGCGCTCGCGGACGAGCGCCGGCGAATGGCCCTCGTCGGCGACGGTGAAGCAGGCGTCGAACTTCGCGGCGAGCGCCGCGTCCTCCCGGCGCAGGTAGAGGCGCGCCAGCTCCTCCCCCGCCGCCACCGGGCGGCCGAGCCGCGACCGGTACTGGAGAGAGACGCCGGGGTCGATCGCCGCTCCCGGCCGGCTCCTGCCCGCCCCCGCCTCGATGAGCAGGAGCCCGAGTTGGCGGGTGTCGACGCCGGCGAGGACGCCGGCCCGCGGGGCGAGGATCGGCCGCTCGACCGGAGCGAGTGGCAGCTGCGGGTCGGCGAGCCAGGCCGGCGTGGCGCCGGAAAGCTCCGCCCATGAGAAGAAGCGTTCGCGCGCCCGGCCGGAGGCGAGGGCCGCTGCCAGCTCGGGCCGGGAGCGGGGCGAGCCGGCGAGCCGCGCCACCTCCTCCGCGAGATCGAGGGTCAGCTCGGTCGTCTCCCGCGGCCCCTCCCCCGCCAGACAGGCGAGCGCCTCGCGGACCTCGGCGGCATGCCCCACCCAGTCGCCGAGCGGCTGGCTCATGTCGGTCAAGAGGGCCGAGCAGGCCGTCCCCAGGGCGCGCGCGGTGTCGACGAGCAGCCGGGCGAGCCGCCGCGCCTCGGCCGGCTCCGGCAGGAAGGCGCCGTTGCCGGTCTTGACGTCGAAGACCAGGGCGGCCGCCCCGGTGGCGAGCTTCTTCGACAGAATGCTGCCGGTGATGAGGGGCAGCGAGTCGATGGTGGCGGTGGCGTCGCGCAGGGCGTAGAGCCGCCGGTCGGCGGGGGCGATGCCCTGGGTGGCGACCCCGATCGCCAGGCCTGCGCGGGCGAGGAGGGCGAGGCAGCGCGCGCGGTCGAGCTCCAGGCTGATCCCGGGGATGCTCTCCAGCTTGTCGGCGGTGCCGCCGGTGTGGCCCAGGGCGCGGCCGACCAGCATGACGATGGGCAGGCCGCAGCTGGCGAGGAGGGGACCCAGGGTGAGCGAGAGCTTGTCGCCCACCCCGCCGGTCGAGTGCTTGTCACAGAGCTGGGGGACGTCCGCCGCGAGGTTCCAGCGCTCGCCCGAGCCGAGCATGGCGAGGGTCAGCGCCTGGGTCTCGTCGCCGTCGAGGCCGCGGATGGCCGCGGCCATGAGGAAGGCGGCGAGCTGGGCGTCCGTCCACGAGCCGTCGGTCGCCCCGGCGACCACCTCGCCGATCTCTTCCCGCGAGAGCGGCTCCCCCGCGCGCTTGCGCTCCAGAATGCGGAACGGGAGGGTCATGGCCTCCTTAGAGGCCGGGCGGGAGTCCCGCCCCGCCGCCCAACCCACCCAGGCCTCCCATCGCGCTCATGGCGGCGCGGCCGGGGTCGAGCGCCGCGAGCTTCTGCTGCGCCTCCTGCCGGTAGGCGGACTGCGGGAACTCGTCGACGATCTGCTGGTAGGACTTGATCGCCTCTTCCTTGCGCTGCAGCTTGTCGAAGGTCAGGCCGAGCTGGTAGAGGGTGACGTCCTTGGGCAGGGGGGAGGAGGTGTCGTCGAGCATCGGGCGGAGCTGGCGCACCAGCTCTTCGGCCTTGCCCTGCCGGCGATCGAGGTCGTAGAGGTTCAGGCGGGCCTCGGCGGCCGGCGCGCTGTCTTTATGATGGTCGATGAACTCGCTCCACAGCTTGCGGGCCTCGGCGAGCCGCCCCTCGCCCGCCGCGATCTGGGCGAGGTAGAGGCCGGCCACGTCGGCGGCATCGGTCGAGCCGTGGTGCTCGCGCACCCCGGAGAACAGCTGCTTGGCGCGGGCGCGCCGCGCCGCCTCGTCCGGGAAGGTCGGCTGCTCGCGGTCCTGCGGCTTGGCCGGCGTCGGCGCGGTGGCGATCGGGGCGGCAAAGACCTTGAGCGCGTAGGTCAGCTCGGCGTTCGCCGCCGAGGAACGGTGCTCCAGGAAGGCGCGGATGCCGAAGACCAGGGCAGCCAGGACCGCAATGGCGCCGATGGCGTAGAGGATCATGCGGGTATGGGCTTCGGCGTATTCGACCGAGCGTTCCACCGCCGTCGCGAACTCGTCGCGCTTGATGTCTTTGCGACTCAGACGTGCACTCATCGGCAAACTCCCAGGAAAAAGGCCCTGTCTCGGGATTGCGACCGGAGGGACCGGCGCCGCTCGCCGCCTCGAAGCGCAAATCCCGGTAAACAAAGAGCGGGCGGCTTCAGAGGGGCGCGCAGTAGGCTACCACACTCTGCGCGCTCGGCCAACGGCGCGCGAGTCGCCGGGGGACCCCTCACCCCCCCTACCGCGCCGTCGCCGGAACTCCCTTGTCCACCTCGGGGGGCAGCTCGACGTCCCCCTTCGAGGCATTCAGGGACTCGCGCAGGGCCTCCAGACGCCGCAGGTGCTCCTTCTGGCTGGCGACCAGCTTCAGGAAGACGTCCGCCACCGGCTCGGTGACGTCGCGGATCATCTTGGGATAGAGGATGTCGTTCTCGTAGCGCTCCTCGGAGATGGCCGACGCCAGGTCGGTCTCTTTCCCTCGTACCTGGCCCGCCGCGTCGAGAAGCGCGAGGGCCAGCTGGTCCTTGGCGGCGGCGAGATCGAGCCAGGCGCGCGCCAGCTGGGGCAGGCCATCGCGCTGGGCCTGGGCGGCGTAGGCGCGGAAGCGAGCGGCGCTCGCGGCCTCGGCGGTGAAGCCGGTCTTCAAGTGCTCCTGAAAGCGTGGAATCCTGGACACGTCGATCTCCTCTCGCTTCGCGCTAAGATCCCCGCCGCGGGTCAGGTCTCCGGGTGCCGGGGGTAGCGCCATTCTATGCAACTCCAGCCGGCCGGCCAAACCCGCAGGCGCCACCGGGGCCGCTCCTGGGGAGGCGAAACCCTCTCCCCCGGAGAGCGTAGACTCACCAGGCGCCCCTCGCCGGGTCGCCCCCCTCAGCCGTGAACGCACGATCCAAGCGCCTGGCCCTCCTCGTGGCCCTCGCCTTGTCCGCCGCCCTCGTGGTGGGAGCGGTCGCGGACGTCCCCTATCTCTCGATCCTCTGCAAGGTGCTGCTCGCCGGCGCCACGGTCCTCGTCCTTCTCATCCTGGTCTGGGGACTCTTCCAGCGCTTCCTGTGGACGGTGGGGCGGCGGCTCGCCTTCTCCTACTTCCTGATCGGCGTGCTGCCCATCCCCATGGTCCTCCTCCTCCTCCTCACCGGCGCCTACATCCTCGCCGGCTTCTTCATGGGACACCTGTTCCGCGACGCCACCCGCAGCCTCCAGGGCGAGGTGCAGGCCCTGGCCGACGCGCGCCGGCTCGAATTCGTCCGCACCGGGAGGCCGCCGGAGGCGGCGAGCGGGAGCCGGACGGACGTCCTCCTCGGCTACTACCGGAACGGCCGGCGGGTGGCGGGCGATCCGCACGCCCCCGCCGCCTGGCCCGACTACCTCCTCCCCCACGCCGGCAGCTCGGGCCGTGCGGGGGATGCCGGCACCGCCGGTGATACCGGCGACTCCAGCGCCACCGGCAACGCCGGCAATGCCGGCAGCACTGGGGGGCATCGGCACGAGACCCTGGCCCCCCTCTTCGCCCGCGAGGACGGCACCCCCACCCTGGCCGCCCTCTCGACGCGCGGCAACGGGGCGGATCTCGGGGTCGTCGCCCTCTATACCGGCCCGCTGGAGGTGACGCTCTCCGAGAAGAGCGGGGTCTGGGTCGAGATGATCCGCCCGGACGAGCCCGAGACGGGCCAGGTCATCCGCCTGCGGTTCTTCGGCTCCCGCGCGCTCCCTCTGCAGCGCATCCACCGCGAGCGCAGCCTGGGCGACGCGGCGCGCTTTTTCAAGAAGCGCTCGGAGGGGAGCCGCCTCTGGGACCGGCCGTTCCTCTGGTGGGGTGAGGTGGCCGGCGAGGAGCGCCTGGCCGGCGGCGCCCAACCGGTCGCGGTGCCGGTTGACGTCACCCTGCGCAGCACCCCGCGCCTCCTCCTCTCGCACCTCTTCTCCAGCTCGTACGAGGTCGACACCGCCTCCTGGGGGGCGCTCTTCATCCTCGCCTTCCTGCTCTTCGACGTCTACGTGGTGGCGGTGGGGATGGCGGGCTTCATGATCTTCGGGCTGTCGCGGGCGGTCAACCGGCTGAGCCGCGCGACCGAGGCGGTCAAGCGGGGCGATTTCGCCGTGCGCATCCCGGCCCGGCGGCGGGACCAGGTCGGCGAGCTCCAGCGTTCCTTCAACCAGATGGCCGGCAACCTGGAGACGCTGGTCGCCACGGCGGCGCAGAAGGAGTCGCTCGAAAAGGAGCTGCAGATCGCGCGCGAGCTCCAGAAGAGCCTCATCCCGGAGAACCTCCCGGCGAGCGGCGCGGTCGAGTTCGCCAGCCTCTTCGAGCCCAGCGCGGCGATCGGCGGCGACTATTTCGACATCCTGCGCCTGGACGAGCGACGCCTGGCGGTGATCATCGCCGACGTCTCCGGCCACGGCCTCTCGACCGGCCTGCGGATGGCGATGATCAAGGCCGCCCTCTTGATCCTGGTCCAGGAGGAGAGCGACCCGGAGAAGATCCTCGCCCGGCTGGACGCCGTGGTGCGGGCCGACACCCAGACCCGCTTCTTCGTCACCGCGACGCTTGCCCTCCTCGACTTCCGGGCCGGCACCCTGACCATCACCAACGCCGGCCACCCCCCCACCTACCTCCTGCACCAGGGCCAGGTGGAGGAGATCCTCCTCCCCGGCTCCCCCCTCGGCGGGATGGGCCGGACCTATGGCCAGCGCAAGCTCCAGCTGGAGCGCGGCGACGTCCTCGTCTGGCTCTCGGACGGCCTGATCGAGGCGACCAACGCGGCGGACGACGTCTTCGGCTACGACGCCATCGTCCAATCCTTGACCGGCCCCGCCGCCTCCCCCACCGAGGTCCGGGACCGGCTCCTGGCCGCGGTCGAGAAGCACGTGGCCGGGGAGCCGCCGCAGGACGACCGGACGCTTTTGGTGATGCGGTATCTGGGGGGATAGAATCGAGACCGCGGTACGACCATGGACGAAGCGAAACGGCAGGCGGTCCAGCGTTTCTTCACCGAGCGGCCCGAGCTCGGGGTCGTCTCGGTCTACCTCTTCGGCAGTCACGCCGAAGGCAGGGCCCATCGGGAGAGCGACATCGACCTTGCGGCGCTCCTCGACTGGCAGCGCCATCCCACCCGCGAGGAACGCTTCGACGCCAGAGTGCGGCTGGGCTCGGAGCTCATCCACGTCCTGCGGCACAACGAGGTCGACCTGGTGATCCTCAACGACGTACCGCCTCTCTTCGGCCGCCGCATCGTGACCGAAGGGATTCGTCTGTTTTCCGGCGATCCCGAGGCCGACTTCGAGTACCTCCTCCACGTCCAGCAGAGGGCCGCCGACCTCGCTCCCTGGCTGGAACGCATGGCGAAGCGGAAGCTCGAGGCGCTGGCGCATTGAGCCGGCTCGCGGAGCGCCTGACCGAACTGCACCGGCACCTCGGCCACCTGCGGGAGATCCGCCCGCGGGTCACCGGTGAGGCCCTACGCCGCGACCTCTCGCTCCACAACGACGTCCTGTTCTCCCTCCTCACGGTCTGCCAGCTGGTCATCGATCTCGCCAGCGAGCTCTCCGCCCGCCGGCATCTTCGATTCGAGGATTACACCGAAGCGGTGCGCAACCTGGAGAGCTTCCCCGAGTTCACTCCAGATCTGGTCCGCGAGTTGGAGCCCCTGCCGGGCTTCCGGAACGTCCTGATCCATGAATACGTGAGCCTCGACCTGAAGCGGGTCCTGGTCGCCCTGGATCACCTCCAGGCCGTAGAGGACTTTGCGAGGATCGTGCGGCAGATCGTGGCGGCGGACTGAAACGCGAAAGCGACTTTACCGCCCGCCCCCCGCCGAGGCGGTGATGCCGGCGACGGTCAGGCCCAGGGTGGTGTAGATGCGGCGGATGTAGTCGCGGGTCTCGCGGTAGGGGGGGACGCCGTTGTAGCGGTCGACGCTCCCCTCGCCGGCGTTGTAGGCGGCGAGAACCCGCTCCAAGTCGTTGGGGAAGCGGTCGGCCAGCCATTTCAGGTAGGTGATCCCCGCTTCCAGGTTGCGCACCGGGTCGGTGAGCTGGTCCTTCCTCACCCCGAAGCGCTCGCCGGTCGCCGGCATCAGCTGCATCAGGCCGCGCGCCCCCTTGCGCGAGATTGCCCGGGGGTTGCCCGCCGATTCGGCGCGGATGACGGCGGAGACGATCCGCGGGTTGATCTGGTGGCGCTTGGCCGCCGCGTAGATGAGGCCGCCGTAGGGACCCTCGGGCACCGGCTGCGCCTCGTCGAAGCCGATCGGCAGGGGGCCGGCGGGGGGCGGCGCCGCCTGGGCGACCTGGGGCGGCGGATCGGGCGGCGGGACGACCTCGTCGTCGACCACCCGCTCGACCCGCTCGATGGGCAGGGTCATGGCCCCGCCCTTGGCGAAGACGAGCCGCGCCTGCTCGCCGTCGGTCTCATAGTCCCGGACCTTCAGGACCTGCCCGTCGGTCAGGATCACCAGCTCGGCCCGGGCACGCACGGCGGTCCCCAGGCCAGCCAGGGTGAGAAGAAGGATCGAGGTCGAGAGTCGCGTCGGCATTCGTCGATCAGGGTCCAGCCGGTCGGCCAGGGCCACCGTCCGGTCCGTCTATTGTACGGACCCCGGGCCCCCGCCGCCTAGTCTACCCCCGGCCAGGGCCGGAAGAGCGTATTTCTTCAAAGGCTTGCAACCACGAGGAGGAGGCCGGGAATTCCGGGGATGCCTTCCTATTCCGTCCGGATCGCCGTCAGCGGATCGACGCTCGCCGCCTCGTGCGCCGGCAGGTAGCTGGCGGTCAGGACGGCAGCGGTGACGACGAGCGCCACGGCGGCGAAGGCTCCGGGGTCGAGCGGCTTCACCTCGAAGAGCAGGCCGGCG
>DASQPA010000417.1:0-9213 GCA_035644215.1 Thermoanaerobaculia bacterium | reverse complement strand
CAACCGAGAAATAGGGAGATCCAAACCAAAAGTAGGGGCACACCAGGCCCCGCCACGTCTACCGAACCCTACTTCACAATGGATGTGGCGATATTGGGGCTGCTGGGGTTCACGTCGAGCGTACGCGTGCTCGGAATGACGGCGAGATCCATGTCCTCCATGGGGATTGCACCCAGAAGGACCTGAGTCCCCATCACCAGGGCGCCCACGAAGCCCACCCGATTGCGAAACCGGATCTCGATTGGGCCTACGTACGAAACGAGTCTGCGGCTGTCATCCGTGAGGGTCGCTTCCTTCCTGCCGGTCTCCTCCAGCTCCAGCTGTAGCTGGATGTGCTGGGGTATGCAGAGGTGGAGCGACCCGGAATCCGCGAGCGCAGGGACGGTGACCGGGGCGAGGTCCGGCTTTCTCGGATTGCGGAGCGTGATCTCGGCGTTCACCAGATGCCAGATTCTCGGGGCGGCAGATCAGCTCGTCTCGATTCCGGCGCCCTCAAGGTCCTCCGGGCGGAACAACTGCACGGTCTCGACGCGCTCGAAGTCGCGGTCGGCCGATGCGAAAGCCGCTATGCCGTGGTCGAGCGCAGTGGCGAGGAGGATGGAGTCATTGGTCAGCAGCCCGTAGCGCATGCGCAGAGGAGCGGCGATGGCGAGCAACCGACGATCCAGAGGCGCGACCTCCACACCCATCCAAGGGATCTTCTCGGCCTGCTCCTGGTAGAGGGAGAGGCGGCGGACGATCTCCGGCCTCTCGCGGAGCTTCTTGACGACGTTGCCAGGCGTAACCAGGCCCCGTGCCACCGCTTCGATCGTCATCAGGCGGTGCGTGACCTCCGCCACGGCCACGGTCGAAGTCAAAGCGTGCAACCGGCCGGCCTCACACTGGGAGAGAAGGTCTCGGCAGGAGGGCGAGGCACCCGTGAAGTGGTAGAGGAAGATGGTCGAGTCGAGAAAGACGCTGGTTCCCGCCGGGATCTCGAATAGCGGCCTGGCGCCCTCAGCCGTCAAGCAGCTCGTCCTCTTGAGCGAGCAACTCGCGGACCTGCTGGGCCGGCATGGGGAGAACGCCCCAGCTCTTCGCCACGACCCCCTGCGGCCCAAAGGCTGCCGCTTTGCCGTCGAGGTACGAAGCGAGCGCATCGCCCACGACGTCGGCGATCTGCTTGCCCTGGCGGATCGCCTCGCTCCGGGTGCGGTCGACGAGGCTCTCTTCAAGAAGCGTGCTGAACTTCCGTCGCATCTCGTCATGACGGTATCATGACGGCTGGATCCCCGCAAGGGCGCCCGTGGCACTGGGCGTTCCTGTTCTTGGCAGCTCACGAATCTCAACCGTTCCGCCAGCTTCGTAGACCGGATTTCCGACAACCAGCTCGCGCGCGGACTGGAGGCTCTCGGCGCGGATTCGGATGTAGCCGGAGATGTGTCCGGTGATCGTGCCCGGTGGAGAGGATTTCGACGCGCAGACTCCGTCGCCGATCGAACTCCCACCCTGGAACGCACCGGACTCGCGTAGCTTCGCGAAATACGCCGCCCAATCGCCATCAGGGCGGCGCTGCCCCTCGGGGACGTCGTTATGCATGAATAAGATGAAGTCGGCCATGAGCTGAGGATCAACTTACAAGACAGCGGGTTAGACTTCCTTTGACCCTCTGAACATCCGCTTCGCCGAGCCGGCCGATCGCGCGTACGATCAAGCGGCTGTCAAGCGTAAAGAGCTTCATCCGTACGAGACAGCGCCGATCGAGGCCAGCACTTTCCGGCTCTTCGATCCACACATCGCCACGCCAGGTGGGCTCGGACTTGGTCGTGATCATGGCGAGGATCACATGACCGCCGTCGTTGAAAGAGCGCCGGCTCAGGACCAAAGCCGGCCGCCGTTTACTACCCGCGATCTCGGAAAACGGAAAGGGGACGACCACCACCTGCCAGGGTTCAGAGGTCACGGAAGGCCTCTTCGTCCTCGGGCGAGCTCCACTCATCGCCGAGCGTCGCGGAGAGGGAGGCGTGGAAGGCGGCATCGAACGGTTCGATCCGCTTCAACACCGCTTCCTCGCCACGCACCTCATAGCTGACGAGATCGCCCGTGCCGAGCCCCAGAGACTCCCGCACCTCGCTTGGAATCGTCACCTGCCCCTTGCTGGAAAGTCTGCTCGTGTACACCATGGCGCGCTCCTTTACGGTAAAGAGTAAAGACGAGAGACTGGCGAAGTCAAGGCTCTGGACCCTTCGGAGGGCCGAGGCGAAGTTGGATGCGCTCGCCGTCGTAGGGTCTCGTCAAAGTCGGGCAGCGATGTCCGTCGCTTCCCCCGGGCACCGACCGCTGAATTCGACGATCCGCTACCTGCAGCTGGTCATCGGCGGCGTGCAGCGGGTGACTGGCTGCATGCAGCGGATCACTGGCTACCAGCAGCGAGTCGCTGGCTGCGAGCAGCGAGTCACTGAGTACCAACAGCGGGTCACTGACTGCCAGCAGCTCGTCACCGCCTGCCTGCGCGCGATGACTGCTTACCGGACCGCTTGACTCCGCCCGAAGGTAGGGGCGACACATGTAACCGTCGCCCCTTCGGGGCTTTGTTTTCTTGGGGTTACCCCCTGGGGCTCTCGCCCCAGGCTACCCGCCTTCGCCCCTTCGGGGCTGTCCTCCCTCCTACGAGCGTCCCTCCTTTCGGGGCGGGGGAGGGTTGGGCCTGGTTGCCTACAGGCCCGGGCCTGCGGCGCTCGCGGCGGGAACAAGCTGGGCCGGGACCCTTGTTTTGGTATCATCTCCCCGGAAAGGGAACCCCACCTATGATCGCCTCCGAAGTCCAGCAGCGCATCGACCAGCTCTCGGATCAGCTCAAGAACCTCCGGGGGTATCTTTGAGGACACCGGCCTAGAACGGCGGCTCGCCGAGATCGACCACCAGCTCGAAGACGGCAAATTCTGGGACAACCCGGCGAAGAGCGCGCCCGTCCTTCAGGAGCGGCGGGGGCTGGAGCGCCGTCTCTCCACCCTGAAGCGTCTGCGCGACGACGCCGACGAGCTCACCGCCTGGCGCGAGCTGCTGGCGGAGGGGGAGGCCGACCCCGAGGTCGAGGCGTTCCTCTCCCGCCTGTCGGGCGAGCTCGACAAGCTGGAGCTGGAGCTCAAGCTCTCCGGCCCCGACGACGACAAGAACGCCATCGTCGCCATCCACCCCGGCGCCGGTGGCACCGAATCCCAGGACTGGGCCGAGATGCTCCTGCGCATGTACCTGCGCTGGGCCGAGCGCAACCACTACGAGGTCGAGCTGCTCGAGCGCCAGGACGGCGAGGAGGCGGGGCTCAAGAGCGCCACCTTCGCCGTGCGCGGCTCCTACGCCTACGGCTATCTCTCGGGCGAGGCCGGGGTCCACCGCCTGGTGCGCATCAGCCCCTTCGACTTCCAGGGCCGGCGCCACACCTCGTTCGCCTCGGTCGACGTCTACCCCGAGGTCGACGACACGGTCGACATCACCGTCGAGGACAAGGACCTGCGGATCGACACCTACCGCTCCTCGGGGGCGGGCGGCCAGCACGTCAACAAGACCGAGTCGGCGGTGCGCATCACCCACCTGCCGTCGGGCATCGTCGTCGCCTGCCAGAACGAGCGCAGCCAGATCAAGAACCGGGCGATGGCGATGAAGGTCCTGCGCTCGCGCCTCTACGACCAGGAGATGCAGAAGCGGGCCGCGGCGCAGGCCGAGCGCGAGGGCAAGAAGAAGGACAACGCCTGGGGGAGCCAGATCCGGAGCTACGTCCTCCACCCCTACCGCATGGTCAAGGACCACCGCACCGGCGCCGAGGTGGGCGACGCGGACCGGGTGCTCGACGGCACCCTGGACCCCTTCATCGAGGCCTGGCTCAAGGGGCAGATGGGGACGCCGGGAACCCCGGGAGATCTCCCCTCCTGAGCGAGACCCCTCTACGGCTCGACTACGTCTCCCCGCTGCCGCCGGTCCGCTCCGGGATCGCGGACTACGGCGTCGACCTCCTGCCCCACCTCGCGGCGCGGGCCGACGTGCGGCTGATCCGCCTTCCGGGCCAGCCGGTGGCGCCGGAGGTGGCGGCGCGCTGGCCCCTGGTCGATTCTGCGGAGACCGGGTCGGAAGGGCGGCTGCCGCTCTACCAGATGGGGAACAACCGCTACCACGAGGGGGTGCGCGAGCTCGCCCTGCGCATTCCCGGGGTCCTGACCCTGCACGACGTGGTGCTCCATCATCTTCTCCTGGATCTCACCCTCGGCCGCGACGAGTTCCTTCCCTACTGCGAGGGCCTGGCCTGGGACCACGGCTGGATGGGCGAGGCGGTGGCCATGGCCAAGCGCTGGCACGCCTACGGCGAGGCGCCGGTCTTCTCGTTCCCCGCCCATCGCACCCTCCTCCTCGCCCAGCGCGGGGTCCTCGTCCATAGCGCCTGGGCGGCGGGGGTGGTGCGCGAGGAGTGCCCGGAGGCGCGGGTGCGGGCCATCCCCATGGGGGTGCCGCTGCCACCCCCGGCCGACCCCGCGGCCGGCCGCGCCCTCCGCCTGCGGCTCGGACTCCCGGAGGATGCCCCGGTCCTCGGCTCCTTCGGCTTCCAGACCCCCATCAAGCGGACCGAGACGGCCATCGCCGCATTGGCCGCCCCCGGTCTCGAGCGGGTCCACCTGCTGATCGTGGGGGAGGCGGCGAAGGTGATGGACCTGGAAGGCGAGGCGCGGCGGGCGGGGGTGGCCGAGCGGGTCCACGTCCAGGGCTTCCTCCCCTATGAGGATTTTGCGGCGGCGATCGCGGCGACCGACCTCTGCCTGAACCTGCGCTACCCGACGGCCGGCGAGACCTCGGCCTCTCTCCTCCGGGTGCTGGCGGCGGGGCGGCCGGCGGTGGTTTCGGACTTCGCCCAGTTCGCCGACCTGCCGGCGGCGGTGGCGGTCAAGGTGCCGCTCGCCGCCGAGCGGGCAGAGGAGGCCGCGAGCCTCGCCGCCGAGCTCCGCCGCCTGCTCGCCGCCCCGGAACGCCTCCATGCCATGGGCGAGGCGGCGCGCGAGCACGTGCGCCGCGAGCACGACCCGGAGCGCTCGGCCGAGGCGGTGGTCGCCGCCTGCCGCGAGTGGCAGGCCCTGCCGCCGCCGGGGACCGGCGAGCGGGCCATGGCGCCACCGCCCACCAGCATCGCCTGGGGCGACCTGCCGGGGGAGATCGAGGTCGCCGGGGCCGACCTCCCCTGGGCCGAGGGGGAGCGGCGGACGATCGGCATCCGCCTGGTCAACCGCGGTTTCGCCCGCTGGCTGGCCGGCGACCGCGGGCCGGGCGGCATGGCGGTGGTGGTCAAGCTCCTGGTGGGCTGGCACGACCTCCTCGCCGAGGGGGGGCGCTGGCTTCCCCTGCCACGCGATCTTAAGCCGGGCGAGGAGATCCGGCTCACGACCGAGATCCGTCGCCCCCTGGGTCCGGCGCGACTCCTCGTCGAGCCGCACCTCTTCGGCGGCGGCCGGCTCTCTCTCCTGGGCGGCCCCTCCTGGGAGCGCGAGCTGTGAGCGGCCGCCGGCTTTCTTTGAGCGCGTGGGAGATCCTCGGCTGGGCCATACTCGCGATTCTCCTCCTCGCCACCCTCGGGGCCGCCCTGCGCTTCGACCGCGCCGGCCGCCCCTCGCTGGTGGGCGACGAGGCGACCTATGCCATGCAGGCGGCGAGCCTCGCCTGGGATGGCGATCTCGCCTATACCCGGGCCGACTACGACCGCTTCGTCCGCCAGTGGGGAGGCCAGCCCGACGGCCTAGTCCTCCAGAGCCGCGACGAGGGCCGGCACTTGACCTACGGCAAGCCCTTCCTCTACGCCCTGGCCACCGCCCCCTTCGTGCGCCTGGCTCCGGTGCGCGGAGCGATCGTCGCCAACGCCCTCTTCCTCGCCGTGGCCAGCCTCCTCGCCGCCCTCGCCCTGCGCCGACGGCTGGGGGGGACAGCCCCCTTCTGGGTGGCGGTCCTGGTCTTCGCCTCGGTCTCCTTCGGCTACGTCTTCTGGGTCCACGCCGACCTCTTCCTCTTTGCCGCCATGGCGGCCGGCTTCGCCCTCGCCTACTGGGAGGACCGACCCCGCGAGGCGCCCCTGCCCGACCTCTATGAAGAAGAGGGGACCGCTTCGGGGAAGAGGTTCCTCCTGCGCTGGTTTGCCGTCGGGGTGCTCCTCGCCATCCCCGGCGCCATCCGCCCCTTCTATCTCGCCGTGCTCCTGCCGGCGGCCCTGGCCGTGCCTTCCGGGCGGCGGCGGGCGGGCTGGGCGGCCCTCGCCGCCGGGGTTCTCGGGCTGCTCCTCCTGACCGGGCTCGTCCAGTGGCACGCCGGCGGCTCGTTCTCCGGCTACGGCGGGGAGCGCCAGGGCTTCTATCCGCGCACCGGCTACCCCGACGTCGACTTCCCGGCCAGCCAATGGGAGAAGTCGCTCCGCCACTGGGGGAACACCTCCTGGATCCAGGAGGGGGCGATCACCCCCGATCTCGATCATCGGCTCTGGGCCTGGAACGGGTTCTACTTCTTCCTCGGCCGGAACATCGGGGTCCTGCCCTACTTCCTCCCCCTGCTCCTCGGGTTCTTCGCCTTCTCGGGTGAGCGCGGGCGCTGGGCGATCCCCTGGGCAGTCCTCCTGGCGGTCGCCGGGTTCCTCCTCGTGCGGCCGTTCAACTTCTACGGCGGCGGCGGAGCGATCGGCAACCGCTACTTCCTGCCGCTCTACCCGGCCCTCTGGTTTCTCGCCGCCCGCCGCCCGCGCGCGGCCTGGGAGATGCCTGCCCTTGCCGTTCTCGCCGCGGCGCTCGCCGCCCCCTTCCTCCTCCCCCTATGGAGCCACCCCACGGCCTTCCCCATCGGGCCGGACGGCCGCTACCGGCACGTCTCGGCCTTCGCCGCCCGCACCCTGCCCTACGAGACTACCCAGAGCCACATCCCGGGCGGGGAGGATTCGGCGCACGACGGTATCTGGGTCAAGCTCCTCTCCGACAGCATGGGACGGATCGGCGAGGCGGAAAGCCTGCTGGGCGACGCCCAGGGCGAGGTGCTGGTGGGGAGCCCGGAGCCGCTCCGCGGTCTTCTCGTGGTCTGCGACCCCCGCGCGCCGACCCGCCTGGAGTCGGGCGGGCAGACCCTCCGGCCGAGCCTCCTGCGCCCGAACGGAACGGTCGTGTTCGCGATCGAGCTCAAGAAGCCGCGGGCGGTCCACCCCATGTGGTGGACCCGGGAGCCCTACTATCTCTACGAGGTGGACCTGCGCCTCCCCGGCGCCCCCAAGGTGCCGATTGGAGTGCGCCTCCTGCCGCAGCGGGATATGTTAAGAATGACCGGGTCATGAGCTCCGTCCCCCAAGAGAGTTGGATCCTCGCCCTGCGGGAGCGCCTCGCCTCCCCGCCGCCGCAGCGCCTGGTTCCCTCCGAGGCGCGACAGGCGGCGGTCCTGGTGCCGCTCTACGTCGACGCCAGCGAGCTGTGGACAGTCCTCACCAAACGGACCGACACCCTGCCGCACCACCGCAGCCAGATCGCCTTCCCCGGCGGCAGCCGCGAGACCGGGGAGGACCCCTGGGCAGCGGCCCTGCGCGAAACCGAGGAGGAGATCGGGCTCGATCCCGCCAAGATCCTGCGCTTGGGCCAGCTCGACGAGACGGACGTCCCTTCGGGGTTCCGCATCGTCCCCTGCGTGGGAGCGATTCCCTTCCCCTACGAGGCGAAGCCCAGCGAAGCGGAGATCGCCGAGGTCTTCAGCCTCCCCTTGACCGCCTTCGCCAACCCAAGAGTGGTCGAGGAACGCCAGGTCGAGATCGACGGCACCGTGCGCAACCTCCGCATCTACCACGTGGGCCGGCGGCAGATCTGGGGCCTGACCGCGCGCATCCTCCAGAACCTGCTCGTGCGGGTGGGGCTGGAGAGCGGGATGGAGAACTGAAGAGGGTGCGGAAGAGCACATGAACCGCGTGGCGGTCAAACCCGAGATGCTCCGTTGGGCCCGCGAACGGGCCGGCCGGAGCGCGGCGAGTCTGCACGAGCGGATCCCGCAGCTCGAACGCTGGGAGAGCGGAGAAACGCAGCCGACGCTCAAACAACTGGAAAGCTTCGCCAAAGCTACGCATACACCTATCGGCTATCTCTTCCTCGCGGAACCGCCGGTCGAGCGCGTGCCGATTCCTGACTTCCGCACCGTGGGCAGTCAATACCTCGAACACCCGAGCCCCGACCTGCTGGACACCGTCTACATCTGCCAGCAGCGCCAGGATTGGTATCGCGACTTCGCGCGATCCACCGGCGAGAAGCCACTTCCGTTCGTGGGCTCCGCGCGGCTGGCCGACGACATCGAGACGACGGCGGCCAGCATGCGGCATGCGTTAGGGTTCGACGTCGAAGAGCGCCGACGGATGCCGACCTGGACGGACGCGCTGCGCCACTTCATCGCTAAGGCAGACGCGCTCGGAGTGCTGATCATGGTGAGCGGCGTGGTAGGGAGCAACAATCGGCGCAAGCTCGATCCACAGGAGTTTCGGGGATTCGCCTTGACGGACGATCTCGCGCCGTTGGTTTTCATCAACGGCGCGGACACCAAGGCGGCACAAATGTTCACGCTCGCCCATGAGCTCGCCCACGTCTGGCTCGGCCAATCCGCGCTCTCCGATCTCGGGCCGGTCTCCATGCCTTCCAATCGCGTCGAGGCCTGGTGCAACCGGGTGGCCGCCGAGCTCCTCGTGCCACTCGCCATCCTGCGCACCGAATATCAGAGACGCGCCGAGCTGCGCGTCGAGCTCGACCGCCTGGCGCGCCGCTTCAAGGTCAGCACTCTGGTCATTCTGCGCCGAATCCACGATGCCGGGGGACTCACCGCAGAGCAATTCTGGCAAGCATACCGGGAGGAACTGGAGCGACTACAGGCCATCCAAAAAGGAAGCGGCGGCGACTTCTACCTGACTCTGGGAGCTCGTGTCAGCAAGCGCTTCGCCCGAGCCCTGGTGGTCAGCACGCTGGAGGGACAGACGTCCTTCACGGAGGCGTTCCGCATGCTCGGGCTCAAGAAGAAGCGGCTCGTACTGGGGTCGCCCCACTGACCCAGCCGCCGGCGTCCGCCACCCTGCTACAATCCGCCCCCGAACCCCCCCGCGAGGCACCTGTCGCGGGCGCAGCCTCCTTCTGCACTCTGCTAGAGAGCATGCGGCCGTTTCTGAGCCGTCGCCAAGAGAGGACACCATGCCCGAGACGCCCGAGA
>DASQPA010000416.1:0-10119 GCA_035644215.1 Thermoanaerobaculia bacterium | reverse complement strand
CCTTGCCGCGGTGATAGTGGGTGCGGGCGCTCCCCACCGAGACCCCGAGAATCTGGGCGGCCTCCTCGACGGTCAGGTCCTGGTAGAACACCAGGTGGAGGACCTCGCGCTGGCGCGCCGGGAGGAGGGAGAGCGCGACGCGCAGCGCCCGGGCGGTCTCCAGGTCGCCGGCGAGCGCCTCCGGGGTGGCGACGGGCGGCGGGTCGGGGTGGCCGTCGCGCCAGTGCAGGGAGAGGAGGCTCCGCGCCCAGCGCGACCGGCGCCGCTCTGCCGCCGTCCGGCGGATCACGGCGAAGAGCCAGGTCTTCAGGCTCGACCGCCCGTCGAACCGCGCCCGGCCGTCGAGGATCTTCACGTAGGTCGTCTGCAGCACGTCTTCCGCCTCCTGCCGGTCCCAGGCGCAGCACTGGAGGGCCCAGCCGAAGCTGGCCGGGTGAAGCTCCTCAATCTGCCGTTCCTGGGCTCGTTCGAGCATGTCGTCGGGCACGCTCCCGTGTGGGAAGGTGCCGTTCCGAAGCCTTGGTGGGGTTACCGCGCCGGGATATATGACAGGCTCGACTCCCGCCATCTGCTCTGAAAAAGCGGAGCCGCGTGAAGAGCTACGGGGAGGGCAGGACCAGGGAACCGACCCTCTCCATGAAGGAGAAATGGGGGTCGTAGGTCAACACGGTAGCGCCCGCGCGAGCGGCTGCCGCAGCGATCCAGATGTCGTTGGAGGGCACCGGCTTGCCGGCCTTCTGAAGAGCGACGACGATCTCCGCATAGATCTCTCCCATCTCGCGGTCGACCGGCAGCTCTTCCACCACCGGGTGACGGAGAAACTCGGCCAGATCCTGCTGATTCCGCTCGCGCCGACCGCCCAAGAGGAAGCCGACCCAAAGCTCGCCCACCACGATGGACGGCACGCCGATCCAGGCGGCCCGATCCAGGAGCTCGACGACAGGAGGGTGGCCCCGCTTGAAATGGCTGTAGGCCGAGGTGTCGAGGCAGTAGCGGCTCACCGCCAGAGCTCTTCGTCGATCTGCTCCGTCAACGCCACCGCCGCCTCGAAGCGCTCAAACTCCTTCTGGGTCCACGTCCCGGCCAATCTCCCCAGACCGTTGCTCTCCTCCTTCTGCCTCACTCCCAACGCACGACCGAGGAGGTCAATCACCGTCTGATTCAAGGACGACCGCGAACGATGGCGCTCTTCCTCAATGGCTTCGGCAACCTCGGCTGGCAGGTTGCGGATGGTCAGATGCCTCACATCGCACCTCCTCGTGCAGTCAATACCTTCATAGTATGAATGCACCGAGAGTACGGGTCAACGGTCCGACGGCCGCCCTACTCCACAATCCCCAGCCGCCGCATCTTCCGCGTCAGCGCGTTCCGGGAGATTCCGAGCCGCAACGCAGCCTGGCGTTGGCTGCCGCCGCTTTCGTCCAGGGCCTGGCGGATAAGCCGCCGCTCCAGGTCGAGGACGTGGCGTTCGAGCCGGAGATCGTCATGGACCGCCGGTTCCTTCTCGGCGTTCTGGAGAGCGGCGGCGAAGCGCTCCGGCAGCATCGTCGAGTCGATCGCCTGGCCTTCGGGACAGACCTGGACCAGGCGCTGGATCTCGTGCTCCAACTCGCGGATGTTGCCCGGCCAGGGGTAGGCGACGAGAGTGTCCTGGGCCTTGATGGTGAGGCCGCGGACGCCCTTGCCGGCGGCGATCGCCGCCGCCCGCAGAAAGCTCTCGAGCAGACCCGGAATGTCCTCCCGCCGCTCCCGCAGGGGCGGGACGGTGAGCACGGCTCCTGCCACCCGGTAGTAGAGGTCGCTCCGGAACCGCCCCGCCTCCACCTCGGCGAGCAGATCCTTGTTGGTGGCGGCGACGATCCGCACGTCGATCGCGACCGGCCGGCCGCCCACGGGCTGGACCTCCTTTTCCTGCACCGCACGCAGGAGCTTCGCCTGGAGCGCGAGCGACATGTCGCCGATCTCGTCGAGGAAGAGGGTGCCGCCGCGCGCCTGGGCGAAGCGCCCCTCCCGCGCCCGCACTCCGGTCGCCGCCCCCTCCGCGACGCCGAACATCTCCGCCTCCAGTAGGTCGGTCGGGATGGCGGCGCAGTTCATCGCCAGGCAAGGGCTTCGCGCGCGGTCCGAGGAGAGGTGGAGGATCTTGGCCGCGTGCTCCTTGCCCACCCCGGTCTCCCCGGTGAACAGGACCGGCAGATCGCCGCGGCAGAGGGCGCGGATCTCGCCATAGAGCCGCTCCATGGCCGGCGCGGCGCCGACCACGAACTCGGGAGGAAAACAAAGGACCGGCAGGCGAAGACCGCCGCCGGCGGCCAGAGCGGCCGAGGCGGCGGGCGCGCCCCAGCCGGGGAGCCAGCCGAGGAGACGGAGGGTGATGCGCAGGAGCTCCTCGGCGCCATCGCCGCCGGGAGGGTCGAAGACGAGCAGAGAGAGCGGCACGGTACGCGGCCGGCCGAGCACCGCATAGGCGACGGCCGGCGCCGCGGACGAGCCGCTCCGGCAGACCGTGCCGGAGCTCCGCGCCACCGCCTCGACCAGCGCGCGCAGGGGCTCGTGCTCCGTGGGGTTCTCCATCCGGCCGCGGCTCACCAGGACCAGCGGCTCCCGGCGGCCGGACCACTCGACGAGGCAGGCGCCCCCGGCATGCAGCTCGTGCACCAGGGCTTCGAGGATCGAGGACGCGTCGCGCCGGGGCAGCGCGGCGATCCGGTCGAGGAAGCGCTCGATCCCCAAGGTCCCGCCCGGCGCCAGACCGGGTGGAGGGTCCACGAGCCGATAGGTGCTCTCGTCCTCCGGCAGCCCGGGGCGGCCCTCGCCGCCGCCTTCGGCAGGGGGTGGGATCTCGAAGGCCAGCAGGGCGTCGCCGGGGTCGAGCACTTCAAGCCTCAGGGCGACGGGACCGAAGCGGAGCGCGTCGCCGGTGGCGGCCCGC
The DNA here is from genome assembly GCA_035644215.1 of Thermoanaerobaculia bacterium. Taxonomy (GTDB): domain Bacteria; phylum Acidobacteriota; class Thermoanaerobaculia; order Multivoradales; family UBA5704; genus DASQPA01. The sequence goes on along the minus strand of DASQPA010000416.1, from coordinate 7,187 downwards.
GCCCGTTCGATCCGCTCGCCGTTGACGAAGCTCCCGTTGGTGCTCTCAAGGTCGGTGACCTCCACCCCCTCGCCGTCGACCCGCAGCCGGGCATGCTGCCGCGACACTCCCTGGACGGCGAGGACGAGGTCGTTGGCCTCGGAGCTGCCCAGGAAGCTCTCGCCCGCCGGGAGCAGCCAGGTGCGCTCGCGCTCTTCGACGGTGCCACGCAGGCAATAGAAGACAGCGGGAGGGACTGGACGGGACGCAGGCATCTCCGCCCTATTCTGTCATCCTCCCCCGCCGTTCCCCCTATCCGTCGTGGCGCAGGGCGATCGCGGGATCGGTCTGCGCCGCCCGCTGCGCCGGCAGCAGCGTGGCGCAGGCGGCCACGAAGGCGAGGAGCAGCGCCACCGCCGGCACCGTGGCGGCGCCCAGCGGCACGATCCCGGAGAGGGCCGCCTGGATGCCGCGAATCGACAGATAGACGAGCGGCAGACCGAGCAGGAAGCCGATCCCGGTCAGGACCAGCCCCTGGCGGGCCACCTGGGCGAGCACCGCGCCCCGCTGGGCGCCGATCGCCAGGCGAACGCCGATCTCGTGCGTCTGCTGGTGGACCGAGTAGGCGATCACCCCGTAGATGCCGAGGGCGGCGAGGAGGAGGGCCACGATCCCGAAGGCGGCCAGGATGCCGGCGACCATCCGGGCGCCGACCAGCTCCTCCTGAATGCGCTGTTCGAGGGTGGCGACGCCGGCGACCGGCAGCGAGCGGTCGAGCTGCCCCACGGCGTCACGGATCGGGCTGGCCAGACCGGCCGGGACCGCGGGGGTGCGGAGGAACAGATAAAGGTCGCGCACGCCGGTCTGGCCCTCTGGCAGATAGAGGAGGGGCGGCGGCCCTTGCTTGCCGGGGATGCGGGTCTGGATGACGTCGGCGACGACGCCCACGATCTCCCGCGACCGGCCCTGGACGGTCAACCGCCGCCCCACCGGCTCCCGGCCGGGGAAGTAGCGCCGGGCGAACGACTGGCTGATCACCGCGACCGGGGGAGCTCCCGGCCGGTCGGCGGGGCCGAAGCCGCGGCCGGAAACCTGGGGGATGCGGAGCACCGCAAAGTAGCTCGGCAGCACCGAGAGCGCGATCTCCTCGGGCTTGGGGCCGACGGCAGGGGGCTCGCCGTCCAGCGTGAAGGTCGCGACCGGCTGGTTGCGCACCCGCGGCAGCGCCGCGGCGGCGGTGACCGCGGAGACGCCGGGGAGGGCGGCCAGGCGCTCGACGATCTGGCCGTAGAAGCGGACCGCGGGCTCGGTTCCCGGATAGCGGCGCTCGGGCAGGGAGATCCGCAGGGTCACCAGGTTCTGGCCGTCGAAACCGGCAGGGAACGATTCGAGCGCCATCATGCTGCGCACCAGGAGGCCGGTGGCGGAGAGCGCGCCCAGGGCGAAGGCGATCTCCACCGCGACCAGGCCCCGGATCACCCGGCGCCGGCCGCGGCCGCCCGCCATCCCCCGCCCCCCTTCCCGCAGCGTGCCGGCGAGGTCGGGGCGGGTGGCGGCGAGCGCCGGATAGAGGCCGAAGAGCAGGCCGGTGAGGATGGCGAGCCCGCCGGTGAAGACGACCACCGGCGGGTCGAGCCGCGGCAGGAACGCCCGCGGCACCTGGCCGGCGAGCATCTTGGCCACGAAGTCGACGCTCCAGAAGGAGAGGGCGAGGCCCAAGGCGCCGCCCACCGCCGACAGCAGCACGCTCTCGGTCAGCAGCTGGCGCACCAGCTGGCCGCGCGCCGCCCCCATCGCGGTGCGCACGGCGATCTCTCTCTGGCGCTCCTGGCCGCGGGCGAGCAGCAGGTTGGCGACGTTGGCGCAGGCGATGAGCAGCACCAGCACCATGACGCCCTGCATGAGGGTGAAGATCATCCGGTCGGCGGGATCGGCCACCTGCTCGCGGAGGGTGCCGGCGCGCGTCTCATACCCGCGGTTGGCGTCCGGATGGGCGGTCTCCAACCGGTGGCTCAGCTGGAGGATCTCCTGTCGGGCGGCAGCCAGGGGAACGCCCGGGGCGACGCGCCCGATCGCCATCCAGGCGCGCTGGTCGCGCGGCAATTTTTCTGGACCAGCGGCAGGATCGACGACCAGGGGCACCCAGAGGCCGATGTTCGAGATCAGGAAATCGGCATTGGGCGGCAGGACCCCCACCACCGTGTAGCTTTCGTCGTCGAGCGTCAGGGTCTTGCCGACGATCGCGGGATCGGCGCCGAAGCGCCGGTGCCAGAGCGGATCGGTAAGGAGCGCGACGCGGCCATGGCCGGGCTGCCCGTCGTCCGGCTTAAAGTTGCGGCCGATCCGCGGCTCGAAGCCGAGCAGCCGGAGCCCGCCCGGGGTGATCTGCAGCGCCTTCACCTCCTCGGGCCGGTCGCCGCCGGTCAGGCTGAGGCTCTTGGGGACGAAAGCTTCGAGCTGGGAGAGGCTCCGCACCTGGGCTTTCAGGTCGACGAAATTGGCGGGCGAGAGGGGGGACAGGTTGTCGGGCTGCGCCTTGGGGTTGTCCCAGAGGAAGACCAGGCGCTCCGCGTCCTTATACGGGAACGGGCGCATCAGGAGGGCGCCGATGAGGCTGAAGACCGTCGAGTTGCCGGCGATCGCCAGGGCGACCGAGAGCACGATGAAGGCGGAGATGCCACGATACTTGAGGATGTTGCGGAGCGCCATCCGCAGGTTCAGCGCCAGGTTCGACATACGGCCTCCCAGGTTGCCCGCCCGAGTGCGGGGGGAATTTCCTGCTTGCTACACGATGGGCATCCAAGGGAATTACATCTCCCAGGTCGCCCGCCCCAGCAGGAGGGGAACTTTCTGCCCGGCCCTACGAGGGGGGCTGGGGAGGAGTTTCAGGGGGTCTCGGGCTGGAACGGCGAAGCCGCCCCGCACGAGCGGTTATCCGCGCTACAATCTCTTGCGCCCATGCCCAATCGCATCGAGGTCTTCCTGAGCCACAACGGCACGGACAAGCCCGCGGTCCGCGAGCTTGCGGCCGCTCTCCGCGCCCGGGACCTTGAGGTATGGCTCGACGAGGACTCGCTCCTTCCTGGTGAGCCCTGGCAGAAGGCCCTGGAAGAGGTCCTCGCGACGGCCGGCGCCGGCGCGGTCCTCGTCGGCCAGGACGGCCTCGGCCCCTGGGAGGACTTCGAGATGCGGGCCCTCCTCTCCCAGTTCGTCGCGCGCGGCCTCCTGGTCATCCCGGTCCTCCTCCCCGGCTCTCCCGAGAAACCGGAGCTTCCACTGTTTTTGCGCGAATTCACCTGGTCCGACCTGCGCGCCGGCATGACGCCGGCCGCTCTCGATCGCCTCGTCGACGGGATACGGCGCCGGCAGCCGGCGACGCCGGGAGCCGACCCCCTCCTCCGCTACCGCGCCTGGGCCGCCGCGCGTTACGACGGCCTGAGTCTCATCGGCCTGGGAGGCGGCGACCTCGGGAAGCTGCGCTTCGACGAGATCTACGTTCCGCTGCACATCGTCCGGCGCCCGCAGGCCTTCCCCGCCGCGGACCTCGCTGACGAGCGGCGTCAGATGACGGAGGCGAACGACGAACTGGGGATCGAGAGCCTCTTCCTCACCCCGCGCGCCGCCACCCCGCATGCGATCCTCCTGGGCGATCCCGGCGCCGGCAAGACGACCGGCCTCTTGAAGCTCCTCCATCGTTGCCTGGAGCCAAAGGGGCCGGAGGCGCTGGGCCTCGATTCCGGGACCCTTCCGGTCTTCCTCCGTCTCCGGCGTTTCACGGCAGACGACCTCTTCCGCCCCTTTACGGACTTCCTCCAGCGTGAGCTGGAACGCGAACTGGGCGACGTGGCGAAGGGGGAGATCCCGCGAGACCTGAGTCCCCGGCTCTGGGAGCACAGCAGGCTCCTCCTCCTTCTCGACGGCCTCGACGAGATCGCGGACGAGGGGCTCCGTGCCGAAGTCTGCAGATTTCTGGAGGACTTGTCGCCCATCGGTGCCGGCCGGGAGTCGCTTCGCGCCGTCGTCTCCTGCCGCTTCGCCGGCTACAGCGAGCGAGTGCGCCTCAGCGGCCGCTTCTCTCCTCTGGAGGTCCGCCCCCTAGATGCCGCCCAGTGCCGTGACCTGGTGCGTCACTGGTTCCGCGCCGCGCAGCGGGCGCTGCCCGACCGGCTCTCGCCCCAAGAAGCGCTGCGAGCGACCGAGAGTCTGCTGGCGGCCCTGGATGGTCCCGGCTACGGCTCGCAGCGCTGGAAGGTCCTGGTGGGCTCGCCGCTCCTCTTGACCCTCCTTTGCGTCATCGCCTACCGCGGTGGCCAGATGCCCCGGCATCGGTCCGCGTTCTACGATCAGTGCCTGCGCGTCCTCCTCGGACCGTGGAGCCATGGCAAGCGGGACAGCGCCGGCGCAGAGAAGTCGGCCGAGCCACCGTTGGACGTTGAGACTGCCCTCGCCCTCCTGCGCTCGATCGCCTGGCAACTTCATTGCCGGCAGAGCTGGGATGACCTCTCCGTCGCCGAGCTGGCGGACCTCCTCGCCGACTGCCTGGCCCCGCGGGGTCGCCAGGTGGGCGCCCGAGAAGTCTTGGAGTGGCTGCATCGCGAGGCAGGCGTACTCGCCGACTACGGGGAGCATCGCTACGGCCTCCTCCACCTGGGGCTCCAGGAGTACCTCGCGGCCTCGCACGTCGCGAGCCAAGGCGTCGCCCTGCTCGACGAGCTCTGTGCGCATGCCGGGGAAGAGTGGTGGCAGGAGGTCTTTCTCCTGCTCTCCGGCCTTCCCGGGCACGCGGTCTTCGCTCCGCTCTTGGAGAAGCTGCTCGCCTCCAAGGTCCTTCTCGATCAGGCCGACCTCCTCCGCGCCTGCCTGGAGGAAGCGGCGGAGCCGGACCTTGGCCCATTCCTCGCGGCGCTCGGTCCCGAAGTGGCTCCGGAGCGCCAGGCCACGGTGCTCCGCCTCCTGCGTGGCCGGCAGGATCCACGGATCGAGGCACCCGTTCGCGCCCTCCTCGGCATTGCGCATCCGGACGTCGCCGCCCTCGCCCGCCAGTTCGTCGATGACCTCGCCACGCGGCCCGAGGCCAAGGCGGGCGAGGCCGTCTTTGTCCTGCACCATCCCGCGGACAAAGAAATGTCCGTCGTCCTAGCCCAGGCACTGCGCGGCCGAGGTTGGCAGGCCGCAGCGGGCGCGGAGGACTCGACCTGGAGGAAAGACCCTGAACGGCTAGTCCGCGAGGCCCGGGGCGTGGTCGTGGCCGTGGGTCCCATAGGCCAAGCGCCCTGGGAGAAGCGGGAGCTCGCGAGCTGTCTCCGGCTCTTCGCTCGCGGCCGTCGTGCAATCGTCATCGCCCAACTTCCGGCGAGCGGCGACCGGCCGGCGCTGCCCGAGTTCCTCCGGAGCACACCCTGGGTCGACCTACGCGGCGGGCTTAGCCCCACGGCTCTCGAGGCACTGGACCGTACCTTGGCGGAAGCCTCGGCACCCGTGAGCGAGCGGTCCGCCTTTTCCCGCCAGCCGGTCGTCGAACCACAGACGGGACTCCGGTTCGTATGGGTACAGGTGGGGCGTTTCCAGATGGGGGACAGGGAATGGAAGGACAGCCGGCCGGTCCATCCGGTGTGGGTCTCGCCCTTCTGGCTGGGCGAGACCCCGGTGAGCAACGCGCAGTACGCGGTCTTCCTGGAGCAGACTGGCGCCGCGGAGCCTCTCTACTGGCGGGACCGACGCTTCTCCTCTCCCGAGCAGCCGGTCGTGGGCGTAAGCTGGGAAGACGCCCAGGCGTTCTGCCGCTGGCTTGGTGAGGTGTGGGGCCGGGCCGTGATGCTCCCGAGCGAGGCGCAATGGGAGCTCGCCTCGCGCGGAGCCACCGGAAGGAAATACCCCTGGGGGGATGAGCCACCGGACGCAACGCGGGCGTGCTTCGGTCTCGATTGGGAGAAGGGCCAGCCAGCTCCCGTGGGCTCCTGTCCAGCCGGTCGAGGTCCTTTCGGCACGCTCGACCAGGCCGGTAATGTATGGGAGTGGTGCCGCGACGCGTGGGATGACAAGACCTACGTCAAGAGAGCCGCGGCCCGCGAAGTGCCTCGCGATCCCATCGCCGTAGGGTCTGAGGGCTCGGTACGTGTCGTTCGGGGCGGCGGCTGGTTCAGCCCCGCGGGGCACTTGAGGGCTGCGTTCCGCGACAGGTACCCGTCCTGGCGTCGGTACGATGTTGTCGGATTTCGCGTTGCCGCTGCACTCGAGAGCCTTGGTTCTTGAATGGGGCTCTTGTTCCTCACTCACCAGGCCCTCTCCCGGCTCGCACCCATCCGGCGTCAAACCGGACGCGGCTTCTCGAGGTAGATCACTCCCGGAGCTCCATGAAATCGGGGCCTGCGAGTGGTCCGTCGGTGAAGAACTCCAGCCAACCCGACGAATCGACCACCTTCAAAATCGATCCTTCTTCTCGCGAAAACCGGTCGTTCTCGTTCCCTTGAGGAACCCACGCAACGAGGAAAGAGGGCGGTCTGCTGCTACCTCTACGGGTGTCTCTTCCGAGACGTCAATCGCCATCGCTGCTGGCAGGCAGCGGGTCCCCGGCGTCCTGCTGCCGATCCCTCGCATCCTGCCCGCCGATCACCGGCGCACTGCAGCCGATCCCTCGCACCTTGCAGCCGCCCTCCGGCGCTCTGCAACCGATCCCCGCCACCCTGCCCACCGGTCCCTCGCGCACTGCAGCCGGTGACGCATACCCTGCCCGCCGGTCCCCCGCACCCCGCAGCCGATCCCTCACCCCCTCCGCCGGTCCTCGACACCTGGCAGCCGGTCACCGACACCCGGCTCGCCGGTCGTCGGCGGCATGCCGCCGGTGACCCGTTGCTCCCCTTCCCGGCCCCGCCGCGGGCCTCCTCCCGCACACGCCCAACGTTTCTTCGCACGAAGTGTCGACATCTCGGCTCGAATAGCTGTATGGTACCGCAAAAGGATCGTGTAGAGCACTGTGTTAAAACGTCGGAGAGGCAAGGATCGGCACGGAGGAGGGGGGATGCAGATCGCGAAGACCGTGAAGATCCGCCTCTGGGGAAGGGCCGCGCTGCAGATGGCGCAGGCCGCGGCGGCCGAGCGCGTGGCCGCGACGGAGATCCTGCGGCGGGCGGTGCAGCTCTACTTCAGCGTGTATCCAGTGAATCCTACTGTAGAAGAATGTGGCGGAGGGCCCACGGAGGGGTCAACTT
>DASQPA010000415.1:0-5212 GCA_035644215.1 Thermoanaerobaculia bacterium | reverse complement strand
ACATCCCTGCTCCTCGGCCCTTGGCCGAGCATCAGGCCAATCTGGATCTGGCGGGCGCCGTATGGGTTGTCCTCGATGTCGACATCGAGAAGTACCTCGGACGCGCCGAGAAGATCAACATCACCGTTCCGGGTCGCCTGCTACGGCGTATTGACGAATACGCCAAGCGCCACGGCGAAACCCGTTCTGGATTTCTCACGCGCGCCGCCGTTCGGACCATGGGGGAATCCCGGTAACGGGGGCAGATCTGTGCGAACGGATTTTTCCCTGGATGGCGACCCTCCGGACTCTGGCGACGGGGCGGCTTGCCGGTGGAGCGCTCGGCGCCGCTTCCTGGCCGGTCATCCTGTGTCTCGTCACCGCTCTGCTCCTTCTCGCCACCCTCTTCGATCCTCTGCTCCGGCGGTACCTGTCCTCTCCGCCCGAGGAACGGGGGCAGGATTAAAACTCCCGCTACCTCCTCTGTGGCCAGCGTACGAAGAAACCGTCGGCCCAGAGGATGTCCTGATCGTAGTCGCTCGGATCGAAGCTGGTCACCGTGTAGACGTCCGCGTCGGCCAGGCCGTCCCGGCCCGGGCTGCGGATCGCCATGACCTGCGGGCCGAGCGGGTTCGCGACGTTGAGGGCGTACTCGTAGCGGTTCTCCCACCCGTCGAGGTCCGGCACCTCGTGGAGGTACTGCGGCACGAGAATTGTTACCAGGTCGGCATGGTCGATCGAGTGGTAGTCGCGCAGGTCGACGGTCGTCGAGGCCTCGCCGGCCGCGGCGGCGCCGACCTGGTCGGTGAGCCAGGAGAAGAGGGCGGTGCCGGTATTGCGGAGGTCCGCCACCGTGCGCTTCTGCTTGGCCGAGTTTTCGTCGACCACCGAAGGTTTCACTGGCTTCTCGGGAGCGCTCCCCGGCGTGAAGAGCAGTTTCGGCACCAGAGAAATGGCGAGAATCCCGACGATGGCAAGGGTGATCAGGAGCTCGATGACCGTAAAGCCCTTCTCCTCTCTGTTCATGGGTGATCCTCCCTCCATGCATACGCGCGGCTCGTGAAGATGTCACGAACCCTCTCTCCTGCTTGGAACCGATTTGGCGCCCACCGGTTCCCGTACGCTCACGGCGCGGCGGCCGGAGGGAATCTCAGGAGTTGATCGTGTTCACGGTGTCCCAGAGCGGCTGGAAGAGGGCGGTCAGCAGGAAATCGTGGAGCCAGGTCGCCAGGATGAAGAGGACGAGCGTCGTCGCGAGCCGGGCCAGGGGGTCTTTGAGCCGGACCTCCTTCACGAGCAGGGCGGCGATCAGGAGGGCCTCCACGGCGAGCCGCCAGGTGGGTGAGACCCCCAGCACGATTTGCGTCGCCCTCGGTAGCGTGCCCCCCAGGCCGGCCACGAGGCCCACCATGGCGCTCCTCTGCTCCCCGAGCCGTTGGCCGGCCCAGAGGATGTAGAGGACAGAGAGAACGGTGGCGGCCCACGAGAACCGGCGCAGAGTCTCGGTGTTCGGGGGAGGCGGCGAGGAGAGCATGGGGATGGGACGAGGGCATTCTAGCCGATCGAGCGCGAAGTCTGCTCAGTCTTCCCTGGGAAAGGGCATCTGATAGCATCTTCTCCCGGAGACCTACCGCCATGAAATCCCTTTTCGAGGAAGACTCCCGGGCCGAGGTTCTGCGCCGGATCGACGGGCTCACGCCGCAGAGCGCACGGCTCTGGGGCCGGATGACGGTCGGGCAGATGGTCGCCCACTGCTCCGACCAGCTGCGGCTGAGCCTGGGCGACCTGGGCAGCGGCCCGGCCCACGGACCGATGCGGTTCCCACCGCTCCGGCGGCTCATCATCCACCGGCTGCCCTGGCCCAAGGGGAGGGCAGAGGCTCCGCCCGAGCTGTTCACCACCGCGCCGGCCAGCCTGGACGGCGATCGCGAGGCGCTCCGCGTCCTGATCGAGCGTTTCGGCCACACCGCTCCCGAGGGCGCCTGGCCCCATCACCCCAAGTTCGGCGACCTGTCGGGCCGCGACTGGGGCGTGCTCGGCTATCGTCATCTCGATCATCATCTGCGCCAGTTCGGGCAGTAGGCGGTTCTTCGGGGTCAGCGAATTCTTGCGAATTCTATCCTTCCACGCGGGATACACCAGCCGCACCAGAGTCTCTTATGGCAATTTGACAAACATCCGGGCGCGTGCTCTGCTGCGGGATTAGATTCCTTCACCACTACGAAAGCTTGCAGGCTACCCATGGAGGTAAAGCCCATGCTGATGCGGATCGTCATGTTGCCAGCTGCGCTGCTTCTCTCCTCCTCCTTCGCCCTTGCACAATCCACACAAAAGACATTTCCCAACACCTGCGACAACGGGGCAACTTTTCCGTTCTTGTCCATCGCGCTTCAGCACCCGATCGACACCAGCTGCCCCTCGCTATCCGGCAAAACGTCCTCCAAAGGAAGCCAGGCACAGAACAAGGTCAAGAACAATTTCTGCGCCACTGCCGCGACGCCCGAACAGACCACGCCACAAAAGCTGATCCAGCTCCAAACCACAGCTTTCGCAAACCCGGCCATCAAGAGCCACACGGGTCAGCAGCTGGAGCCCACGAACCGCGCCGCGCTGACAGCTTTGGGCGAGGGGAAACTCGTGCGCATGAAAGCCTTCCTCCTCGAGGCCCATTACGCAGATATCGCTCCCCTCGGTGGAGAAACCGTTAACTGCAATCTTGGGAAGGAAGAAGAGAACGACATCCACATCGCCTTCGGTTCCCAAGCCGACGACAAGGAGTGTGGCAGTGTCAGCGCGGAGATCAGCCCGCATTACCGTCCGGGCAGCTGGGCCGAGATCGGAAAGTTTCAAACCTTTGACACTGCGACAAAGAAAGACGTCGTCGACCAGCAGCTGGCATCCCGGCTGCGAGCGCAGCCCTACCGCATCACCGGGCAACTCTTCTACGATGCCAGCCATGCGCCGTGCCCCTGCGGCACCAACTGCAACCCATCACGGGCGTCGTCCTGGGAAATCCACCCGGTTTATCAGATCGAAGTCTGTAAGGCAGGCGCCGCTTGTGACGAGAGCAAGGACGACGACTGGATAGACTTCGACACTTGGTGGAAGAGCGAAGACAACAAGAAGGTCGCCGAGCTCTGGTTCAGCGACACCTACGTGCGCACCGCGACCGGCTGGCGCTACGTGTTCGGCCAAGCCTCGATCGCGTTGCCCAAGACGCCCTGAATCCCGGGAGCGGCGGTTCGCCGGAGACAGAAGGAAACGGTTTCGAAAGGAGGCCGCGATGCGCGTCCCAGCCCTCGTCCCGATCCTGTTGTTCGCCACCGGCGCCCAGGCGGATACCCTGCTGACGATCCAGGCGCGTTTGGAAACCTCGCCCCCGCCACCGGTGGCGGTCTCTACGGAGACGGAGATGCAGCTCTGGGTGGGAGACCATCGCATGCGCGAGGACTCACCGGGGCTCTCGACGGTCATCCGCCGGTTCGATCGCGGGAAACTGTACTTCCTCGATCATCGGACCAAGACCTACGCCGAGGTCGACCTCCCCTTCGATCCCTTGGCCGGGAAGCCGACCACCGCAGGTGACAGCGCGAGAGAGCGGGGGCAGAAGGCCCGGGTGACGGTGACCTTGACCGACGAGAAGCGGCGGATCGGCGCCTGGAACACCCGGAAGGTGGTCGTCGTCAGCCACGATCCCGGAGGAGACTTCACCGCCGAAAAATGGATGAGCACCGAGGTCGGAGTCGACGAGGGCACGCTCAACCAGTGGCTGGCAAAAGCCGTAGTTCCCCCGCCAGGGAGCCTGACGCCCGAGGTGCTGGAAAGCCAGCGCCAGCTCGATGCGATCCCCGGCTATCCCGTGCTCGAAGAAACCCGTTCCTCCCGCGGCCCGGGCGAGACCGAGTTCCGGTGGCACAAGGAGCTGGTGTCCGCCGAGACCAAGGAACCTCCGGCCGGTCTTTACGATCCCCCGGCTGGATACAGGAAGGTGAAGGTCGATCAGATCAACATGGCACCGGCCGGGAAACCCTGACCTCAGGAGGGGATCGGGCTCACGACCTCCCAGGGGGCTGAAACAGGGCGGGCGGGCCGCCGGGCGATTCGGCTACACTCCCCCCGCCATGAGCCCTCTCTCTCCCCTCGACACCCTCGAGCGCCGCGAGCTGCTGGTCGTCACCGGCAAGGGCGGGGTGGGGAAGACGGCGATCTCCGCCACTCTCGGCCGGGCGCTGGCCGAGGCGGGACGGCGGACCCTGGTGGTCGAGGTCGATCCGCGGGAGAACGTGCACCGGATGCTGGGGGTCCCTCCCTCGGGCGGCGAGATCCTGCCCGCCGGGCCGCGGCTCTGGGTGCAGAACCTGAAGCCGCGCCAGGTGCTGGACCAGGTCGTCCGCGAGCAGGTGAAGATCGAGTTCCTGGTGCAGCGGGTGCTGTCGAGCTCCGGCTACGAGCAGTTCTCGGCTGCCGCCCCGGGATTGAAGGAGCTGGCGGTCCTCGGCCATGCCCTGCGCCTCCACCGCGGGCGGGAGCCGGGCGCTCCGGAGCTCGACACCGTGATCCTCGATGCCCCGGCGACCGGCCACGGGGTCACCCTGCTGACCGCGCCGCGCCTGGTCTCGGAGGTCATCCACCAGGGGCCGTTCGGCCGCATGGCCGGCGAGCTCGCCGACTGGATGGCCGATCCCGGGCGTTGCGGTGTCGTGGTCGTCACCCAGGCCGAGGAGATGCCGGTCGAGGAGGCCCTGGAGCTCGTCGACACGCTCGCCGACCGCTTCGGGCGCGGCCCCGAGCTTCTGGTCGTCAACGGTCTCTATCCGCCGCTCGACGGGATGGAGGGGGCGGATCCGATCGACCCGGCGGTCACCCTGTGGCGGCGCCGGCGCGAGATCAACGACCGCGAGCTGGCGGAGCTCAAGGCGCACTGGCAGGGACCGACGGTCGAGCTGCCGCAGCTCCCTTTGGACTCCGGACCGGACCTCATCGCGGCCTTGAAGAGCTGCCTTCTGGAGCGGCCATGGAGCTGATCTCGGAAGACCACCCGCTCCTCATCTTCGTCGGCTCGGGCGGGGTGGGGAAGACGACTCTGGCGGCGGCCACCGGGGTGCTCTCGGTGCGCTCCGGGCGGGACACCCTGGTGATGACCTTCGATCCCTCGCTCCGCCTGAAGCAGGCCCTCGGAGTGGGGGAGGAGGCCAGGGAGCACGAGGTGCCGGTCGATCTGGGACCGCTCGGG
>DASQPA010000414.1:0-50163 GCA_035644215.1 Thermoanaerobaculia bacterium | reverse complement strand
GACCGCGGGGACCTCCAGCAGCGCTGCTTCCACCATCTCGGTGGGAGTACCGGGAGCGGTGAGGCCGGCGCCGCCGGTCGCCTCCAGCGCCAGCCGCAGTGGGAGATACCAGCCGTCGCTCACCGCGCGCAGGACCTCGGCGGCCGGCGGCTCCAGCCGGTGGCCGGTCAGCAGGTACCACAGGGTCCCCACCTCAGAGGTGTCGAGCAGCAGCTCCTGGGGCGGGATGACGACGCCGGGCAGTTCCGGAGGCGCGCGGCGCTCGGCGGCGAAGACCAGATGCTGGCCGGGGGTCAGCCACTGCGCCGCCGAGATCGCCTGCTCCGCCGAGCCGGTGGCGGCGACGAGGAACCGCGCCCGGCGCGCCCGGGTTCCCCCGAGCGCCTTGGCGAGCGAGCGCTCGTCGCGCAGGTCGCCGGCGGCGAGGCCGACGGCGCGCTCCCCTTCCGCCGCGAGCAGCGCTTCGAGCAGGGCGGCGCGTCCGGTGCCGGGCCATCCCCAGACCTGGATCAGCGGCTCTTCCAGGGCGCGCAGCCGGCGCACCAGGCGATCGACGTGCGGAGGGGCGAGATCGGGCTCGGACACGCGCTAGCGCCGCGCCGCCGGAGGAGGGCTCTCCGGCCGCTCCGGCGCGAGGACCGGGAGGGGCCCGGTCCGGCCGGCGAAGCCGGCGGCCAAGAGCTCCCGGTTGAGGGCCGCCAGGCACCGGGTGGTCACCTTGCCGATGCTGGAGACCTGGTAGCCGAGCCTCTCCGCCACCTCGGTCGGCTCGTAGCCGAGCTGGAACCGCAGCCGCAGCAGAGAGCGGCAGCGCGGGGGGAGCCGCGCGATCAGGCTGTCGAGGTCGGCGAGCAGGTCGCGGCGCTCCTGGGGCGACGCAACCGGCTGCTCCAGCCATTCGAGGATCGTCTCGTCGACCGCCTGGTAGAGCCGGCGCCGGTGGCGGCGCCAGTACATGAGGCAGAGCCGCTTCAGCGTCCCCAGGAGCCAGCACTCGGGATCGCGGACCTTGTCCAGCTGGTAGATCAGGTGGCAGCAGGCCTCCTGGACCAGGTCCTCGGCATCGTGCAAAGGAATACGGTACGCGGCGAGAAGCCGCTTGAGCTTGGGCTCGACCCGCCGTAGAACGTCTTCCAGGGCGACGGGCGCGCTATGGTCCGGATCCGGCATGGCAAGGATTGCGAGTGTGTCCATAAACGTAACACCTTCGTCCAGACCTGTCCAGCTTATAGAGGATCGGATATCGATGGCCCTGCCGGGTCGCTCCCCAGGCCACGCAGGCGATCGCGCACCTGCTGCATGTCCTCCCAGGTGGGACGCTTGAGCTCCGGGTTGCGGAGGAGCGCCGCCGGGTGGTAGGTCACCATGGCGGGGATGCCGAGGACCGGGTACCAGTGGCCGCGCAGCCGGCCGATGGGGGTCTCGTTGCCGAGCAGGGTGTGGGCCGCGACGCGCCCCAGGATGGCGAGGACCTTGGGGGCCACGAGCGCGATCTGGGCCTCCAGGTAGCCGCGGCAGGCCGCCACCTCGTCCGGCTGGGGATCGCGGTTGCCGGGCGGCCGGCACTTCACGACGTTGGCGATGTAGACCTCGTCGCGCCGCAGGTCGATGGCCTGGAGGATGCGGGTCAAAAGCTCGCCGGCAGCGCCGACGAAGGGGAGGCCCTGGCGGTCCTCTTCCGCTCCCGGCCCCTCGCCGATCAACATCAGGTCGGCCTGCGGATCGCCGGAGCCAAAGACCACCTTCTGGCGCCCCTGGGCCAGCCGGCAGCGGGTGCAGGCGGCCGCCTCGGCGGCGAGCTCGGCGAGGCGGGAGCCCCTGTCGCCAGTATCGCCGGGGGCGCCGGCCGCGTTCGCGGTGGCGGCGCGGCGGCGAACATAGAGATCGCCGTAGCCGATGTCCCCGAGGTAGTCGAGGAGGGGGGCAAGCTCTGAAGGGATGGAGATTCGGGCCATACCGGGGAGGTCCTCCGGGGGCGACCTTATCGCAGCCCGGTCCCGGCGGCCAGACGGCCGGCGAAGAGATCCAGCAGATCTCCCGCCAGCTCGCCCTTCGGACGGCGAGCGAAAAAGACCGGCTCGCCCTCCGGCTGGAAGACGGTCACCTCGTTGGCCTCGCTGCCGAAAGCGATGTCGGAGCGCGAGACATCGTTGGCGACCAGGAAATCGACCCGCTTGCGCTCCAGCTTGTCGCGGGCGTTCTCCGCAAGGTCGGCGACATTCGCGGTCTCGGCGGCGAAACCCACCAGGACCGCCCACGGGGCGAGGGCGCGGAGCGTGGAAAGGATGTCGGGGGTGGGCTCCAGGTCGAGGACCGGTAGGCCCTGCTCCTTCTTGATCTTCGAAGCGGCTGGCATACGCGGCCGGAAGTCGGCCACCGCGGCCGCCATGATCACCAGGTCGGCGGCGGGGGCCGCCTCGCGCACCGCGCGCTCCATCTGGGCGGCAGTCTCGACGTCGATCCGCGTCAGCTTCCCCGGTGGGGACGGAGGCGTCGCGAGCGCCACCGGTCCGGCGACCAGGGTGACCGCCGCCCCCCGCCGGGCCGCTTCCGCGGCGAGGGCGAAGCCCATCCGGCCGCTCGAGCGGTTGCCGAGGAAGCGCACGGGGTCGATCGGCTCGTGGGTGGGGCCGGCGGTGACCAGGACACGCCTGCCGACAAGTGGGCCGGCGAGCGGGCCGGGAGTGCCGGCGGGCGCGGCAAGCGTGTCCAGCGCCAGCGCGATCTCCTCCGGCTCGGCCATGCGGCCCATCCCCACCTCCCCCGAGGCGAGCGGCCCGGAGACCGGTCCCACCACCCGCACGCCCCGCCTTACGAGGGTCGCGACGTGCTCCTTTACGGTCTCCTTCTCCCACATCACCGCGTGCATGGCCGGCGCCACGACGACGGGGCCGGAAAAGGCCAGGGCGGTGGTGGTCAGGAAGTCGTCGGCGAGCCCGAGGGCGAGGCGGGCCAGGGTGTGGGCGGTGGCCGGCGCCACGCAGAGGGCTTCCGCCCAGCGGGCCGCCGTGATGTGCGCCTCCTCACCGCTCCCCGAGGCGGTCAGGTACTCCTCCTGGTAGACCGGCGCGGCGGTCAGCACCTCCAGGGTGAGCGGGGTGACGAAAGCCGCCGCTCCCCGGGTCAAGGCACAGCGGACGGCGTGGCCGTGCGCCTGGAGGCGCCGCACCAGCTCGGCCGACTTGTAGGCCGCGATGCCGCCGCTGACGCCCAGGAGGATGCGCACGGCTCAATCCTCGATCGATCAGAGGGGAGGGGGAGAGGCCCGGAGAGCCGGGCCTAGTGGACCTCTTCCGCCGTTTCCTGCGCCTCGGCCGCCGGCTCGGGCTCCGGCGCCGGGGCCGGACCGTAGTCCCAGTCGATGAGGTTCGACCGCACTTCCTGCATCGCCACGCGGGTCGGCTTGCTCTTGCCCGCCTCGACCTTCGGCCGGGCGCCGCGCATCAGCTGCTCGGCGCGCTGGGCGGCCACCAGCACGAAGCGGAATTTGCTATCGACCTTGTCGTCGTCTCTCTCGTCCATCAGAGCTATCTCCTTGGCGGACGCTTCTCGGCGCCGCCTTGCATGATCACGTCGAGCTACTGTCCTGGAAGTCTTTCAGGATACTGAGGACCCGACCGCGCATGCGGTCCTGGCGGTGACGCTTCTCCAGGATGATCGCGGCCAGCACTTCGCTGGCACGGTGCGCGTCGTCGTTGATGATAACATATCGATACCGATCGTAACGTCGCATCTCCCAGCGGGAGACCGCGAGGCGCCGGGCGATCTCCGGCTCGGAGTCGAGGCCTCTGCGGCGCAGGCGGCTCTCCAGCACCTCGTAGGAGGGCGGCATGATGAAGATGCTGTGCGCCTCCGGGTAGCGCGCCAGCACCCGCTCGGCCCCCTGGACGTCGATGTCCATGAGCACGTCGATCCCCTGCGCGAGGCGCGGGAAGACCTCCGCCATGGAAGTGCCGTAGTAGTTGCTGTGCACCTCCGCCCACTCCAGGAAGGCCTCGCCCGCGATCATCGACTGGAAGGCAGCGGGGTCGACGAAATGGTAGTCCTTGCCGTCGACCTCGCCGGCCCGCGGCTTCCGCGTCGTATGGCTGACCGAGAAGGCGAGGCCGCCGAACTGCTCGATCCCCCCCTTGGTCATGATGCTGCGGATGAGGGTGCTCTTCCCGGTCCCCGAGGGGGCCGAGAGGATGAACAGCTCGCCGGGCGCTGCTGTCTCGTCGCTCACGTTCATTCCACGTTCTGCACCTGTTCGCGCAATTGCTCGCAGATCACCTTGGCATCGAGCACGGCGCGGGTCATCTCGGCGTTCCGGCACTTCGCTCCCAGGGTGTTCAGCTCGCGGAAGATCTCCTGGGTGAGGAAGTCGAGCCGCTTGCCGGCCGGCGCCCGCTCCCCCATCACCGACCGGAAATGGTCGAGGTGGGAGCGCAGGCGGTCGATCTCCTCGGAGACGTCGCTGCGGTCGACCAAGAGGGCCACCTCCTGGGCGAGGCGCGCCTCGTCGAGGGTGTGGCTCTCCAGCAGCTCGGCGAGGCGCCGGCGGAGGGCCGCCGCCAGCTCCTCGCGTACCGGACCGCGCAGAGTGTCCAGGCGGACGACCACCTCGGCGAGGACCTTCAGCCGGTCGTCCATGATGGCGGCCAGGCTGCCGCCCTCCCGCTCGCGGCTGGCGACGAGCTGGGCCAGGGCGTCGCCGGCCACCTGGAGAAGCAGCTCCTGATCCTCTTCGGACCAGGCGCCGCCGTCGAGCTCGACGCGGAGGGCCTCGGGGATGCGCAGCAGGTCGCCGGCCGAGAGGCCGCGCTCGATCAACCCCTGCTCGACCAGCTGGTGGGTGGCGGCGTAGGCGGCCTCGACCACCCCGCGGTGGAGCTGGACGGTCGCCCGGCGTTCGGCGACCGGCCGCACCTCGACCCGCATCTCGACCCGGCCGCGCGACAGCTCCTTGCCCACCAGGTCGCGCAGAGCGGCCTCGCTCCCCCGCCCCTCGTCGGCCAGGCGGACCTGGAGGTCGAGGAAACGGTGGTTGACCGCCCGCAGGGAGACCGACACCGCGTGGCGGGCGCTCTCCGCCGCGACCTCTCCATATCCCGTCATGCTTCGCATCACAACCCCTTTCCGAGTGCCAGGCGCTTCGCTGCGTCCTCGGCGGCGTCGAGCCGCCGCGCCAGCTCCGCCGCGGCCGCCGCCGGATCGGCCCGCCGCTCGACTCGCAGCGGCTCGCCGTAGACGAAATGGACCGCCGCCCCCGGCAACGGTACGACGAAACGGTCCCACGAGCGCAGGCGCCGGCAGCGGCTGGCCGCCAGGGCGACCGGCTGGATGGGCAGGCCGGTCGCCGCCGCGGCCAGGATCACCCCCGGCTGTGCCACTCCGACCGGACCCTTGGGGCCGTCGGGCGTGAAGGCCAGATCGTACCCCTGGGCGGTCTTGCGCAGCAGCTCCCGCATCCCCGCCATTCCCCCCCGCGTCGTCGAGCCGCGGGAGGAGTCGATCCCCAGCCGCGCCACGGTCCGCGCGATGAGCTCGCCGTCCCGGCTCTGGGACACCAGGACCGAGATCCGCCGGCCGCTCCCCGCCCGCCCCCCCCGATACCCGTAGGGCATGAGCAGCAGGTGGCGGTGCCAGAAAGCGAGAATGAACCGTTGCCCCTCCCGCTCCCACTCCCGCACCCGCTCCGCCTCGTGGTAGCGCAGGCGCACCGTGGCGCGCAGGGCGCGGATGAAACCGGCCGCGACGAGCGAGATCAGGGCGACCGAGAACCCTCCCGCCTCTCCCCTCTCCGCCGCCACGCCTCAGACCCGGAACTGCAGATCGTACAGCCGCTTGTAGGTGCCGCCGCGGGCGAGGAGCTCGCGGTGCGAGCCCTCCTCGACGATCCGACCGTTCTCCATCACCACGATGCGGTCGGCCCGCATCACCGTCGACAGGCGATGGGCGATGACCAGGGTGGTGCGGTCCTGCATCAGGTTGGTGAGCGCCTTCTGGACCAGCGCCTCCGACTGGCTGTCGAGCTGCGAGGTGGCCTCGTCCAGGATCAGGATCGGGGCGTTCTTCAAGAGAGCCCGGGCGATCGCCAGGCGCTGCCGCTGGCCGCCCGAGAGGCGGATCCCCGACTCGCCGATCACCGTGTCGTAGCCGCGCGGCAGCTGCATGATGAACTCGTCGGCGTAGGCCGCGGCGGCCGCCTCGCGCACCCGTTCGAGCGGCAGGTCGGAGCGGCCGTAGGCGATGTTGGCGCGGATAGTGTCGTTGAACAGCACGGTGTCCTGGGTGACCAGACCGATCAGCGCGCGCAGGCTCTGCAGGCGGATCTGTCGGATGTCGACGCCGTCGAGCGTCAGCCGTCCGGAGTCGGGATCGGGGTCGAAGAAGCGCGGCAGGAGGTTGACCAGGGTCGATTTGCCGGCCCCCGAGGGGCCGACCAGGGCGACGATCTCGCCGACCCGGATGGGCAGGACCACCTCCTGGAGCACCGGCCGGTCCTCGTAGGCGAAGGAGACCCCCTCGTAGGCGATCCCCCGCTCGACCGTGGCGATCGTCCGCGCCTCTGGCCGGTCGACGACGTCGTTCTCGATCTCCATCACCCGCGACACCCGCTCCCCCGCGGCCGCCGCCTCCTGGAGGATCAAGTTGACCTTGTTCAGCTTGCGGATCGGGTCGTACATCATGAAGAGCGTGGTCAGGAAGGCGATCAGCTCGGGGGCGGTCAAGGCGCCCGAGCGGATGCTCTTGCCGGCGTAGATCAAGAGGGCGGCGGCGCCCAGGACGGCGAGCGACTCGACGACCGGCCCGGCGGCGTTCGACAGCATCTGCGCCCAGAGGTTGACCTTCAGGTGCCGCCGGGTCGCCTGCTTGAAGCGGCCGTACTCGAACTGCTCCATGCCGAACGCCTTGACCACCCGGTGGCCGCGGATGCCCTCGGCCATCAGGCTCGCGAGATCGGCCATCCGCTCCTGGCTGCGATGGCTGGTGCGCCGCATCCCTTTGCCGAAGCGAACGATCGGATAGAGCATGACCGGCGCCGCGATGAGCGAGATCAGGGCCAGCTTGAAGTGGGTCGAGAGTAGGAGGGCCAGAAGGAAGACCAGGGTCACCGACTGCTGGAGGAGGTCGAGCAGTCGGTTCGACACCGCGTTCTGCATCAGCGCCACGTCGTTGATCACCCGCGCCACCAGCTCCCCCGACGGATGATCGGCGTGGAAGCGGCTCGACTGGTTCAGGACCCGCCAGTAGAGGTCGTTGCGGATGTCGGTCGTCATCCCCAGCCCCAGGTGCTGGAAGGAGTAGCCGGAGACGAAGTCGGAGAGGCTCCGGAGCAGGAAGACGAAGACGAAGAGGAGCGGCACGAAGTAGACCACCTGGTCCGGCCCCACCCCCAGGTGGCGCTTGAGCGACGCGTAGCCGTCGTCGATGTGCTCGGCCAGGTTCAACCGGCGCGCCAGGTGGGCCAGGGGGGAGAGGTCCTTGGACTTGGTCGTGTGGTGTGCCGGCAGAGAGAGGGGGCTCGGCAGGTCGGCGGAGAGCAGCACCTCGCCGAAGATCGGCTTGACCAGGGAGGCGATGGCGGCGGTCGAGGCGGCGAAGACCAGGATGGAGACCGCGGCGAGCGCCATCCAGCCGGTGTAGCGCCGGGCGTAGCGCCAGAAGAAGGTCCGCAGCTCCCGCTCCACCCCCGGCCGGTCGCTCATGCCGCGACCCCCAGGCGCAGGAACCCGGCGACCTCGCGGGCCGCCCGCGCGGTCGCCCCGCCCTGGCCGAGCCGGCCGCGCAGCTCGGCCAAGCCCTGGCGCATACGGGCGAGCGCCGCCCGGTCGGACAGAAGGCGCACCACCTCGGCGGCGATCTTGGGCGGCGTCGCCGCCCCCTGGATCAGCTCCGGCACCACCCGGCGGCCGAGGACCAGGTTGACCAGGGAGATGTCGGGCAGGCGGACGAGGAGCCGGCCGAGGAGGTAGGTCCAGGCGGCCAGCCGGTAGAGGACGATCATCGGGGTGCCCAGAAGCCCCACCTCGAGGGTCGCCGTCCCCGAGGCGCAGAGGGCGAGGTGGGAGTCGGCGATGGCGGCGAAGCGGTCCTCGCTGACGATCGCGACCGGCAGGCCGGAGAGCTCGATGGCCTCGGCCAGAGTCTCATACGGGATGGTCGGCGCCTGGATGAGCTGGACCTCGATCGGCAGCTCCCGGGCGAGCCGCGCGACAGTCGCGAGCATCGTCGGCAGGAGCGCCTCGACCTCGGAGCGGCGCGAGCCGGGGAGGAGGGCCAGGCGGTAGGGGCCGGACGAAACGGGCTCGCGCGCCCAGACGTTCTGGAGCTGCGGCACCTCGTCCACCAGCGGATGGCCGACGTGGACCACGTCGACCCCGGCCTGGTCGTAGAAGCCTACCTCGAAAGGGAAGAGGACGAGCATGCGGTCGACGATCCGGGCGATCGTCTTCACCCGGCCGCGCCGCCAGGCCCAGACCTGCGGGCTGATGTAGTAGACGACCGGCACCCCGCGGGCTTTGAGCTCGCGGGCCAGGCGGAGGTTGAACTCCGGGAAGTCGATGAGCACCGCCCCGCGCGGCCGCCGCCTCTCGGTCTCCGCCAGGAGTGCGGCGAAGATCTGGCGCGCCCGCGGCAGGACCTTCCACACCTCGACGATCCCGACGACCGAGATCTCGGCGCTGTGGGCGACCGCGTCCAAGCCTGCGGCCTGCATCTCGTCGCCGCCCAGACCGAAGGTGGCGAGGCTGGGAGCGAGCCGCCGGAGCTCGGAAATCAGGCGCGCCCCGTGGAGGTCGCCCGACGCCTCGCCGGCCACCACGAGCAGCGGACTAGAATCGTCTGGCATGCCTCAAGGGATGGGCGAAGGGGGGCCCGACGGGAACGGGTACATGAGCCAGGCCACGGCGAGACCGCCGACGACCATGCCGAGGAAGAGCTGCAGGAAGAGCTTCACCTGCTCGGCGCGCTCGCGCCGCCAGAGGGCGGTGAAGAAGAGGGAGACGAGGAGCGCGTAGACGACCATGAGGAGGAAGTGGGACACGGGTCACTCCTTCTTGCCCAGGGCGATGTCCCAGGCGTCGAGCACGAGGAGGAGGTTCATGAGCCCGGCGGTCAAGACGAAGGCGGTGCCGTACTCGTAGCCCGCCGCCATCACCTCGCCGTGGTAGTCGAACAGGTAGCGCAGGGCGAAATAGGGCAGTCCCATCCCCATGCAGCCGACGGTCGCGAGGAGGGTCAGCGGCTGGCCCTCGACCGGGGTGTAGAGGTTGCCGTCGAGCCGGCAACCGATCACCAGCGCGGCGATCACCAGGACGAAAAAGAGGAGGGCTCGCCTCCCCCGCTTCAGGAAGAGATGCCCGGCGCCCGGCACCAGCCAGGCGAGGACCGCCGCCACGAGCGGGTTGGCCACCGCGGCGCGGGCGGCCGGTTGTGAGGTCTGCGTGCCGCTCGGCTCCGACACTTACGTCTCCTTAGCGAAAAGCGCCCGCAGGCGGTCGCGGCTCTGGCGGAGGTCCTCGGGAATCAGCCGGACCTCGGCCAACACGGTCATGAAATTGGTGTCGCCCGCCCAGCGCGGCACCAGGTGGAAGTGGAAGTGCCCGGGCACCCCGGCGCCGGCCGGCGACCCCAGGTTCATCCCCAGGTTGAAGCCGTGCGGGGCATACGCCTCCCCGAGCACCCGCTGGGTCCTGAGCACCAGCGGCCAGAACTCGGCCTGCGCCGCCGCGTCCTCCTCCAGCGGGGAGGCGAAGTGGGCGAGCGGGGCCACCATCAGGTGGCCGTTCGAGTAGGGATGGCGGTTGAGCATCACGAGGTGGTGCTCGGTCTTCGCCACCAGCAGCCCTTCCGGGCTGTCCAGACTCTCGGGGTCCCGCGCCGCGGCGCAGAAAAAGCAGTCGTCGTCGGCCGGTTTTTCGCTGATGTAGGAGTACCTCCAGGGTGTAAAGAGGACGTCCACCCTTAGCACTCGTCGTTGAGCAGCTCGCGCAGCTCCTTGCCCGGCTTGAAGTAGGGAATCCGCTTCGGCGGCACCTTGACCTTGTCGCCGGTCTTCGGATTGCGCCCGGTCCGCGCCCCGCGGTGCCGGATGCGGAAGCTGCCGAAGCCGCGGAGCTCGATCTTCTCGCCGTCCTTCAACGAATGGACGATGCTGTCGAACACCGTGTTGACGATGATTTCGGCATGCTTCTTGGTGAGCTGCGTGGTCCGAGCGACCTCTTCGACCAGCTCGGCTTTCGTCATCCCGTCTTTCGAGGCAACCGTCATCTCCCGTCTCCCATCCCTTTCGCTAGGGGAGCGGCGGACCCCAGTCCTCCGAAAGGAGGGGCAGGCCCACCGCTCCGGGTCCCACGGCTACTCCTCTTCGGGGCTGTGCTCGCTGCCGGCCTCCGCGTCGACGTCGTCACCGGTATCGGAGACTTCCTCCGACTCGTCGTCGGACTTCGCCTTGCGCCGCCGGCCGGACTCCTCCCCGCCCTCCTCCTCGGCCGCCGCCTTCACCACACCGCTCTCCTTGGCGGCCTCGCGGCCAGGCCGGTAGTCGGACGCCTTGCGGGCCGCCGCGGCGGCGTTGAGCTCGGCGATCTCCTCTTCGTCCGGTTGCGAGACACCGCGCATCGACAGGCCGACCTTCTTCTCGTCCTCCTCGATGCGCAGGATGCGCGCCCGCACCCAGTCGCCGACCTGGAAGTGGTCCTCCAGCTTGCTGCCCGCCGCCACGTCGATCTCGCTGACGTGGGCCAGGCCCTCCAGGCCGTTGTAGATGTCGATGAACAACCCGAAGTCGGTGACGTTGACCACCCGGCCGTCGAGCACGTCGCCGACGTGGTGGCTGTTGGCGAAGTCCTGCCACTCGTTGGGCATGAACTCCTTGATCGACAGCGACACCCGCTGGTTCTCGACGTCGATGTTGGTGATCCGCGCCTTGACCACGTCGCCCTTTTTGAGGACCTCCGACGGATGCTTGACCCGCTTGGTCCAGCTCATGTCGGAGACGTGGATCAGGCCGTCGATGCCGTCGGTGATCTCGACGAAGGCGCCGAACTCGGTCAAGTTCCGGACCTTGCCCTCGATGACGCTGCCCTCGGGATGGGTGTCGGTCAGCTCCTCCCAGGGGTTCCTCTCGGTCTGGCGCAGCGACAGGCTGATCCGCCGCTGGTCCATGTCGAGCTCGGAGACGATGGCCTCGACCTCGTCGCCCACCTCGAGGATCTTGGCCGGGTTGACGACCTTCTTGGTCCACGACATCTCGCTGACGTGGATCAGGCCCTCGACCCCCTCCTCGATCTCGACGAAGGCGCCGTAGTCGACGAGCGACACCACCCGGCCCTTGACCCGCGAGCCGATGGGGTACTTCTTGTCGACCAGGGTCCAGGGATCCTCGCTCTTCTGCTTGTAGCCCAGGGAGACGCGCTCGGTCTCGGGATCGAACTTCAGGACCACGACCTCGACCTCGTCGCCCACCGAGAAGTGCTCGGAGGGGTGGTTGACCCGGCCCCACGAGATGTCGGTGATGTGGAGCAGGCCGTCGATACCGCCCAGGTCGATGAACACTCCGTAGTCGGTGATGTTCTTGGCGACGCCCTTCAGGCGCGCACCCTCTTCCAGCCGCTTCAGGGTCTCGGCCTTCTTCTTCTCCAGCTCCTTCTCCAGCACGGCCTTCCGCGAGAGGACGATGTTGTTGCGCCGGCGGTCCAGGCTGATGACCTTGAAGTCCATTTCCTGGCCGCGCAGCGACTCCAGGTTCTTGACCGGCTTGATGTCGACCAGGGAGCCGGGGAGGAAGGCGCGCAGGCCGACATCGACCGTCAGGCCGCCCTTGATCCGCTCGATGACCCGGCCCTTGATGACCTTGCCATCCTTGTAGGCCCGCTCGACCTCCGTCCACTTGCGCATGCGTTGCGCCTTGGTCCGGGAGAGCAGGACGTGGCCTTCCAGGTCCTCGGTCTTCTCCAGCAGGACGTCGACCTCTTCCCCCACCTCGACGGAGAGCCTGCCGTCACGGTCGGTGAACTCCTCGATCGGGATCAGGCCTTCGGACTTGTAGCCGACGTCCACGATCACCGAATTCGAGGTGACGCCGATCACGCGCCCCATCACGATTTCGCCCTCGGTCAAGTTGCGCATGCTGTCGTCGTACAGCTCGAGGAGCTTGCGGTACTCCTCTGGATTGGCAGCTGCGTCGTCCTCGTCGAGCGCGAGCAATCGCGGGTTTTGTTCGGTAGACGGCATAGAAAAACGTTCCTCCTTGGATTTGGATTCAGGCCCTTGGCCTGTGGCCCCAATCGGCTTGGGGGGTCGAGTTCTGTCTAACTCTTTGAGAACTCGGGGATTCGGAGTATAGGTGAGAGGGAGGGGGTGGTGTCAATCCAGGCCGCCCCCGGCCCGCCGCTCACCGCCGCGTCCGCGCCCCCGGGACCCGTCACAATCCCGCCAAATAGCCGAATGGGCTTATACAGAACCGAGGGCGGCCTGGATTTCTTCCCGCACCTCGCCCTCCTCCTCCCTCTCCAGGGCCGCCGCGAGCTCCCGCCGCGCCGCGGCGCCGCCGATCCGGCCCAGGGCCCAGGCGGCATGGCGGCGGACCAGCGACTCGCCTTCGGCGAGGGCCTGGGCGAGGGCGGGAACGTAGCGGGGGTCCCGGCGGTTCCCCATGGCGACCGCGGCGTTCCTCTGGAGACCGGGGAGCTTGGGCCGCTTCATGGGGCTGCCGCGGAAGCGCTCGACGTACTCCTCCCGGGGGAGGTTGAGGAGCGCCACGAGATCCAGCCGGCGGCGCTCGGGAGGGAGAGACAGCTCCGGATGGCGGGCGCCGCCCTCCTCCGCGATCCCGGTGTTCCAGGGGCAGACCTCCTGGCAGACGTCGCAACCGAAGACCCACTCCCCCATCCCGACCCGCGCCGCCTCGGGCAGGGGGCCGCGGTGCTCGATCGTCCAGTAGCTGATGCAGCGATTGCTGTCCAACCGATAGGGCGCGGGGAGGGCGCCGGTGGGGCAGGCTTCGAGGCAGCGGGTGCAACTGCCGCAGAGGTCGGCGATCGGCAGGTCGGGATCGAGGTCCAGGGTGAGGAAGAGCTCCCCCAGGAGGAACCAGGAGCCGCCCTCCGGGTGGAGCAGGTTGGTGTTCTTCCCCACCACCCCCAGCCCCGCCCGCGCCGCCAGTTCGCGCTCCAGGACCGGGCCGGTGTCCACATACGGCCGGCTCTCGGTTCCCGGGAAGGCGGCGGCGATGCGGCCGGCGAGAGACTTCAGGCGCTCGCCCATGAGGTCGTGGTAGTCCCGCCCCCGGGCATAGCGGGCGACCCGCGGCCAGAGGTCGCCCGCCGGCTCCTCCTTCCCGTCCTCCCTATCTAAAGGATGGTACTGGAGGGCAACGCAGAGGGCGCTCCGGGCTCCGGGGAGGACGGTCATCGGGTCGAGCCGCGCCTCGATCCGGCGGGAGAGGTACTCCATTCCCGCCTGGTCCCCGCGCGAGAGCCAGAGCTGGAACGCCCCGCCATGCTCCGGCGGCGCCAGGGTCGCCACCCCGGCGCGGTCGAAGCCGGCTGCGAGCGCCCAGGACTTCAGGAGGGCGGCGGAGGGGGGAGACGTCGTCAGTGCTCCTCGATCCCCTTGGGATACCGATCCGCCACGAGATTCAGCTGGACGCCATGCTCCAGGAACGCCTTGAGGCCCGCGAGCACCAGCGAGAACCCTTGGGTCGAGTCGGCCACCTGCTTCACCAGCGCATCCCCGTCGCCGATGAACCCGGAGTGGGTGATCCGGACGAACGTCGTGCCATCCTTCTGGGGCGAGAACGCCCATTCCACGGTGGTGGGGCTCCCATCCTGTCCCGGCCACTCGACGACAATCCGCCGATTCGGCTCGATCGCCTTCACCGCCACCGGGATCGAGATGCCGTACATCTCCCACTCCCACTGCACCTGCTGGCCGGCTTCGAGCCGGCCGCTGCCCTTGGTGAACCAGAATTTCGTCGTGACGTCCGGGTTGACGAACGCCTCGAAGACGTCGGCGACCGGCTTGCGGATGAGCATGCCGGTCTTTGTCACTGGTACTTGCGTGAGTTGAAGATGGTCCATAAGAGCTCCTTGACGTTCAGGCGAAGAGAGCTGCAATCTCCGTGACTGGCAGGAACAACCGGCGGCTGCCCGCCGAGAGCTCGAGAAAGTGGTAACGTGCATAGAACCGCTCGGCGGCGTCATCCTTGGCATCCACCACCAGCGCGAACGTTGCGATCTCGCTCCTCAGCACTCGCGCGCTGGCATCGAAGAGAAGCAACTCGCCGAGACGTTTCCCACGGTGCCGAGAGTCGGTCGCCAACCGCCCCATGAGCGTGGCGGGCACGATCGGATACCGAGGCAAGCGCTTCGCGAGGGAGGTCGGCAGGTCGGCGAGCGCGATGCTCAAGGCCGAGAGCGTGTAGTAACCGAGGACTTGGGCGGGCTCGTCGGCCGGCGTCAGGACGAAGCACGAGGCCACCCGCCGCCGGCTGTCCTGGCCGGCCTGCGTCTTCAGATAACGGTCGAGCGGCTCCACTCCCGAGGCGAAGGCCGCCCGGTCGTGGTGAGCGCTACGTGGATCGATCCGATAGGGCGGGCTCTCGTTCGCGGTCACTCCCTCCCCCGACCATCTTCCTGTACCGCTCCGCGGCGGCCCGCAGCTCCGGGACCGGCTCGCGCGGATGGAGCAACGCTTCGGCAAACGCGCAGCTGTCCGCCGTCGTCAATCGGACCGTCGCCAACTCGGTAATGGTCTTGACGGCCGACTCATGCACGCTCGCGATCACGAAATCCGTGAGCGTACGACCCTGCAACTCGGCGGCACGCTGGAACAGCGCCTTCTGCTCGCTGGAGACGCGCGCCTCCAGCCGTTCGCTGCGCGGTTTCGCCGGGGCTCCCATAGGGAAAAGTGTACGGCAACTGGACGGACACCGCAAGAGAACCGAGGAGTAATTACTTCTCGCAAAAGCATTGACCGCCCGAAGAAACGCACCGGAGGTGTTGCTGGATGCACGGCGTGCACTGCAGCCGACCGCAGATGAAACCGATACCAGGTGGTTCATCTGTATCGTGAACCCCTGATTCAAACAGTGCGCAAGAGAGTCTCGTACTAGCCCGGGTCCGAGGCCGGCGCTAGGCGACAGCGGCGGTACCGGCAAAGAAGGAGGCGAGAGGGCCGGACCTTCCGCTGACCAGTGAAACGTAGGCCTCCCCCAGCTCTTCCGGCTGGAGCTCCGAGGCCAGAGCGGTATTGGGCCGTGTTCCCTCGAGCAGGCTGGCATTTTCGAGCAGGCGGGACCCGCCGAGGAGGACCAGGACTTCTCCGGAGGTGAGGGACTCGACGACATCCGTCACCAGCGCTCCGCTACAGGGAGACAGGATGTCGGCAGGGACCTCGAGCGCGGGATCGGCCTTGACCGGCTCGGCGGCCACCTGGCAGGAGTGCGGACCGAGTGCCAGGGTGATTCCACCGTCCAGGAAGAGGAGCAGCTCCGAGTACCACCATTCCGCTGGGCTCTCCGCCAACGCTGGAGTGGCGAAAGACCCCATTCGGAGCTGATGGATGAGACGACCGGTGACGGAGGATGGTAGCCGGGGGTTCATGGGTGGGTTCGCGGTGCGAGGGCCCTGGCTGCGTCCCCCGTCCGCAGGCCGGAAGTATACCGGCGGCGGTGCGGACCCGCGCCTCTGAAGTATAGCGGTGGCGAGAGGTGTCGGGCGGCCCCTTCGGAGCAACTCGTCCTCAGCTGGCCCGGGCTTTCCTGCGGTTGGCAGACCGGGCCTCCGACTCCAGGCCGGTCACCTGCGCCAGGAGGAAACTCACCAAGGCGTTCAGGCTGACGCCCTGGACTTCGGCACGGCGCACGAGCTCGCGATGCAGAGTCCGGGGTATCCGCACGTTAAACTGACCGCTGAAGGAAACCAGCGGACTCGGGATCGGCAGCCCCCGGTCGTGTTGCTCCTCGAGCATCAGCTCGATGGCCGCGAGGGCGTTCTGCATCGCCTCGTCCGGTGTCCGGCCGCCGGTGAAGATCGTGGGAAAATCCGGGACTCGGGCGTAGTAGCCGCCGTGCTCATTGGGTACCAGATCGATCTCGTATTGCCCCGTCAGGGGGGTCTTCTCTTCGTCACTCATGTCCAGCCTCCTGCTCTTCTAGGAGCGCGAGTACCCTCTTAACGTCGACCTCAGCGCATAAGACCCGACCGCCGTGCAGGGGAAGCCAGGTGCCAGGCGCTTCGTGGAGAGGCTCCCCTATAGAGGTGCCAGGCGCTTCGAGCCGGGCGTTGACGCGGACGCCGGCCCAGCATAGGCGGTCGAAGTCGTAGGTGCGCGCCGCCTTGCCGACTCACCGGCTTCGAACGCATCATCCACCTGTCGCAGACTCGCCAGCCTCGCGCCGCGCTCCCCGAGCGCCGCTGCTGTTCCCTCGAATCTTGTCGCGACTGCACGTCAAGATGCCGCAAGTTCGGTGTATGTGCCGCAACGTACCGGTACGTTGCATTGAAACCCTAGTGCGACGCTTCGTTTTGCGCCTAATTTGCTGCACCTTCAAGGGAGATTGCGGCAAATTGCGATGCCGAAGGTCGTGGTAGCGGTAATTTGCCGCAACACTGTCGCGAAGAGTCGCGGAAAATCTTGAGCTGACTCCGAATTCCGCAGCAATGCCGCAACGTAGCACAAAAATGTCTCGAAGTGCCGCGACGTCACTCAAGCGCAACGATATTTTGCCGCAACGTAGTGATACAATGCCGCAGAACATCGACATGTCGGCACAAATCACCGGTAACTGACGCAAATTGATGAAACTTTGCCGCAGAACTCTGTGTCAACGGCTCGATGCAGTGAGAACTCGACTCCGATCTCCGGGATATGTTGCAATGTACCTATACATTGCGGCATTTACACTGGACACAGAGAGAGTGAAGGGTTTATGGTGTCGCAGCCTTCCGGCATCGGCTTGCGTCTCCCTGCGGGTCTGCCGCAACGTCCCGCTGCACTGGAAGCGTGCCGCGGGATTGGGAGTTGGCGGCTGGCGATCTGTCGCAACCTTGGAAGCGAGGTGCCAGGCGCTTAGAAAGAGATGGCACCGCGCTCAATGGCCACAATTGGTTCTTCTACGGCGCCCTTTCTGACGTCGCCTACACGATCCTGGTGACGGACACCGTGAGGGGCACCCGGAAGACCTATCGCAACCCGCAGGGAACTCTGTGCGGCGGAGCGGACACGGCGACCTTCTGATCGTCATGCCTCGGCACGTGCACTACTCCCAGCGCGGCGAGTACCGTTCACGGGAAAGGCGGATTCCGGCGTTGGCGCGACTGGGCGGCGGCCTACTCCTCCGTCCAGGCGGTCCAGACGGAGATTGGCGACAGCCGGGGCTCGATCGCGGCGAGGGCGTCGCGCCAGCGGACGAGCGGACCGTCGACCCCGCCGTGGGCCAGGAGCTGGAGGGCAAGGGAAACGCCCCAGCGCAGCACCGGGACGCTCCCTCGCTCCGCCCACGAGACGAGCCGCCGGGCCGCGGCCTGCGAAAGGCCTTTTGAGCCGGCCGAGTGGAGCGTGACGGCGAGGAGGTCGAGGTCGGGGACCTCCCGGCCTCGCGATTCTCCCGTCTGGGCGAGACGAGTCAGGTTCCTCAGGACCACTTTCAGATACTCGGGCTCATGATCCGCCGGATTGGCGTAGACGGCGTACGCCCCGGCAAGCCCCAGCAGCCAATCGTCCCATTTGTCGTAGGTCAGGTTCACGACGTCGTCGGCACCGAGGGCATCCAGGCGGCCGCCCGCGACCAGCAGATCCCACGCCGGCGAGGGGACCTCCGAGAGGGCCTCGACGCGCAGACCGCCCCCGGAGAGGTCCAGGGCGAGGACCCGCTTCTCGAGCAGCGGGAAGAGCGCCCGGCGCCCTCCGTCGAGATCGATCACCGCCAGGTCCTGGCGCGTAGCGCCGCCTGCGCGTCGCGGCGGCCGGAGCGCCCAGGCCGCCGAGCCGGGCTCCACGGTCTGCAAAGCCGGCCCCGTCTCACCGCCGAGCCCGCGGCGGAGCCTGGCCGCCGGCGCCACCCCAGCGATGCCAAGGACCCGGGTCTCCACCCGCCCGGCCTCCCGGTAGAGCGCCACCCGCAGCGGTGGCGTCCCCACGGCCGCCGGTAGTTCCACTACCGCCTGCCCGATCTCGGGCACCCGCACCAGTGAGGTCCAGCTCCCCCAGGGGAGATCGAGCCGGACACGGACCGGACCCGGTTCGAAGCGCAGACCAGGCTTCTGCTCCAGGTCGACAAGAGACATCTGCCCCGGTCCGGGGTCCGGGCGCCAGAGCGGCCCGTCAGGCTCCTCCCCCGGCAGGCCGACCCAGACCACGGGCCGGCCGGCGACGAAGCCCGCCAGCGATCTCGCGCCACTGGGTGGCAGGGCGATCCGGAGATTGGGCCCTGCCTCCGGCCGCGCCGCGCCGCGGACCCCGAGGGTGACTCCAACCTCGGGAGGCGTCAGGTGCTGGATGGCCTTCGCCCAGCGGTTCGCCATGTCGTACCCCTGGCGAAGCGCGCCCGGACGGACCTCGAAGTCGGGCCCATGCTCGTGGTGATGGATGCGGACGCCGCTCACGACCTCGTCCCCGCGGGCCAGGTCGATCCCGAGGCTCCGAGAGACCTCCTCATAGCTGAACTCGTTGTGCCGGGTCGACCCGTCCGGCGCCACGGTCCGCAGCTCGATGGTGGTGGAGGCCTCCGATCCGCGATCGGAGCGCAGCTCCCGGGGCTCCATGGGCTCCTCCTCGCCCGCTCTGGGTCGGCGCGGCGGACGCGGCGGCGATGCCGGGGGCGCTTTGGGCTTGAGCGTGAAGGTGAGCGTCTGGTCCTTTGCCACCTCGAAGTCGTAGCGCGCCGGGAGGAGTTCCCAGGGCGCACCGGACCGCAGGTTGCAGCGAGCCGTGATCTGCACTCCGAGAGGCAGTCGGCTGACGACCGGCAAGGGGATCCGGTCCCCCTCCAATCTGGGGAGCCGCAGGTCCCAGGGCGGCTCCTCGACGAAGATCCGCACCCGCTGGACGTCGGGGACGGCCTCGGCGGGACCGATGAGAACCTGGACCGCGGCGGTGGGCACGGCGCGGAGACGCACGATCGGATAAGCCCGCGCCGACTGCCATCGGCCTTCCACCTGGATCTGCGGCGTCTGGACGAGCGGCGGCGACTGGGCCTGGGCCTCCCGCTCGACCTTGTCGACGAGACAGTCGCGGACGAGCTTGTCCAGGTTCACGGTGCGATCTCCCGTCGCGAAGTCGAGGTCGACTGCGTCCGGCCAGGGCCGCTCCAGATCGAGCCCCTCGAAGAGCTGACGCGAGTAGAGGCCCCGCCCGCCGACCTCGCGCGCGAGCTGGTTCTGGGAGGCGGCATAGCAGAGGACCAGGCTGTTGTCCGCCCGCGGGGTGAAGCCCGTCCGGCCGCCGTACATGACTGCGGCGATCTTCTGGCGCTCGGACTGCGAGTAGGGCAGGTTCTGGCAGCCGTCCATGAACAGGAACTGCCGCTCGAACGGCATCTCGAGGAGCCGCGGGACGTACAGCTTGAGCCCCAGGTTGGCCGGCCGCCTCTGGCTGAACTCCTGGGTCAGGAAAAGCCGCTCACTGGTGGGCTCGAACAGGCCGTGGCCGCAGAGGAAGACAAACAGGCGGGTGCCGCCGACCACATCCTCGAGCCGCACGATGGAGTCGTCGATGTCCGGCGAGCGCGCCGGCCGGCAGCCGGGGCGCACCGCCTCGAGCTGTGCTCGGATGGCCGGCGACGGTGAGGCGTGCAGCAGGATCTGGCCGTCGGGGACGCCGAGGCGGCGCAGCCAGCGGTAGGCGGTGAGGGCGTCGGCGACCGCCCCCTCGAGCGGGGGAACGTCGGGAGAGTCGTACACGTCGATGCCGACGACGAGGGCCCAGGTGGTCGGTGCCCCGTTCATGCCGGCCACCGCTTCCGGATCAGCTCGTAGACTTTGTCGTGGTACCAGTAGGCGCTGTGCGACTCGGGGAACGGGACTTTCGGGTCCACCTCCACGTCCTCGACGTCCGGCACGCCGGCGAAGATCTTGCTCGCCCTGAAGGAGAGGAAGTCCTGCCGGTTGTAGATGTTGAGCCAGGGGGTGAAGGGGCGCGTCGCCGGCTTCCCCCAGCGGATCCCCTCGAGGGCGTCGATGGCATAGAGCATGGGCGACTGGGAGCCCGCGGTCACCAAGAGGTCGACCCGCGGATGCTCCTGCCGCGACAGGAGGTCCACCAGCATGATCCCGCCCAGACTGTGGCCGACGGCGACGACCGGCGGCTCGCACCCGGCGAGCTCGCGCGTCAGGAGGTCCAGCATCTCCCCACCCCGCCGCTGGTAGTAGAGGACGTCGCCGGCGGCCGGAGTGGCCGCCCCCATGAGCCCTTCCCGGTGGCTCTCGCCGTAGCTCGTGGCCTTGCGCAGGAGAAAGTCGGCGCCTCGCTTCTTGAGCCAGTCGGTGAGGGCGCTGCGGGTGCCGGCAGGAGCCATGGCTTCGGCGATCTCCTCCACCAGGAGGTCGCGACGGCCGCCGTCGAGAAGGGCGACCGGCGCGGTGCCGGGCTCGTCAAAGCGGTGGGTGGAGAGCACCGCGGCGACGATGCCCCGCGACACCGCGCGGACCAGCTCGGGATCGGCGGCGCTCCCGGCCGCGCGCGCCGCGCCGCCGAGCTCGGCCGAGCGGGCGACCGCGGCGATCGCGGCGGCGATCTCCGTGGCGGCGAGGTCGGTCCCCGCGAGGTCGAGCGAGCCGGCCCGAGCGCCGAGGCTCTGGACCATCGCCACAGCCGCCTGCTCGGCAGGCTGCCGGCCCACTGCGAAGCCTCCCGGCGCGGCCGGCGCTCCCTGCGCGCCGAGCCGCAGCTCGAACAGCGGATCGTCGAGCAGGAGGGCCCAGCGGGCGGCCTCCAGCTCGGCCGCGGACGGCGGCGCCGCGGTCACGCTGCGCGTCACGACCTCCGGCGGCAAGGTATCGGCGATGTGATCGACGGGAACGCCGAGGTTCTTGTACCAGGCGCAGCCCTTGAAGGCTATTCCGTCGATGCCATTTATCCGGGCGTAGTCCTGGACCCGCCTCCAGAGCGTCACCCAGCCCTGGTCACGGACGCCCGTGCCATGGACGAAGAAGAATGTGCCGCGCATCGTCGTCTCCATGAATGGACCGTTTCGGCAACATCATACGATGATTCTTAGACACGGCTCACTTCTACCGGATAGCCGGCGATGCCGTCGCACGGTGGGACGTCAGAACGGGCTGACATCCGCCGCTTCGTCGTCTATATTGTCGGCCCATCTCGACCAGAATCGCCCGGCATTCTTGAGGGACGGGACGACTCTCCGGGACGACTCTCCAGGCGTTCCTGAAGACTTTGGCGGGGTTTCTCAGCGCCCCGGACGCCGGCGCGGTCGCTGGAAGAGCGACCGGACGCCTTGCGCGGGCTTCTCGGCGACGGGCGGCAGAAGCGGCGGAAACGGGGTACCACCGGTGACCGGCTCGGCGGCTCCCCGGGCGTTGACGCGGACGCCGGCCCAGCGCAGGCGGTCGAAGTCGTAGGTGCGCGCCGCCTCCTCCAGGCAGACGAGGAGGTCCGGCTCTAGCGGGGCCTCGAACACCTTCTGCCCGGCGACCTCGACGACGACCGGCGCTCCCCAGTCGACCATCCCCTCCCCCAGCCAGACGGTGAGGTCGCCTACGTGGCGGCGGTCGATCGTCAGACGCTGCCCGGCGACCTCGCCGCGGAGCGTCCCCAGGAGCTCCTCGATGCTTCGGCCCATCGCCCTCGCGTCGGTCTCGCCGGGCTTCCTCTGGATCCTTGGGAACTGCGGCCCCCAGTGCGCCCCCTCCCAGGTGTGGGCCTCCAGCCAGTAGCAGTGCCCCTGGTGGACGTGGCGGAAGGTGTGGTCGACCCGCTTCGGGTAGTGGACCCGGCGCCTCGCCAGCAGCTTGGCGAGCGGACCCGGCGGCGGGGCGAGGCCGCCATGGCCGCGGCCGGCGATGCGGCAGTCCTCGATCGGCAGGTCCATCTTCTTCGTCCACTCGCGGAAACGCTGGTTGACCTCGGCCATCGTGCCCATCGAATTGCGGCTGCCCATGGCGATCACCGGCATCGAGTCGCGGCTCCCCCAGACGTGCATCACCGGCACCTGGGCGAAGTTCGGGAGGACCGTCTTCCAGAGCCCGTCCTCCCCCGGCGGCACGGTGAAGACCGAGCCGATGGCGACCGAGGCCGCCACCTGGTCGGCGTGGAAGAGCGCCACCGCCCAGGCGGCGTAACCGCCGGTCGAGTAGCCGATCGAGAAGGTGCGATCGACGTCGACGTGGGCCGCCCGCCGCACCGCCTGGAAGATGGCCAGGTGGTCGATCGTGAAGGGAGCCGGGGCGTCGAGGCCGGTCTGCCGGTAGTGGCTCGGCGCGGCGACGAGGAAGTCGTCGATCTTCGGTCCCAGGATCTGCTCCAGGTAGCCCAGGAAGGAGGGGCCGTTCGAGCCGCTCGGGTGGAGCAGGTAGAGGAACGGCCACGGCCGCTCGGGGGTGTAGCCCTTGGGGACCCGCAGGAGGACCGAACGCACCTCGCCGCAGCCGACCGGCACCGCGAGGTCCCGGCGCCCGCGCGGCAGTGCCGGCCAGAGGTCCAGCCGGTGCAGCCAGGCGCCGAGCCGCGCCCGGTCGTAGGCGGGATGGCCCGCGACCGCGGCGGCGAGCGCGGCGCGGCGCTCCCGGTCCTCGGTGCGGAAGAACGCCGCGAGGTCGGCCAGGAGCGCGGCGGGAGCGTCAGGCGTGGTGCCTTCTGTCGACACCGGGCTCAAGCCTGGGCCGGCGCCTCGCCGGCGGCAGCTTCCGAGGGAGTCTCCGGCTCGCCGGCGGGGGGCGTCGCCGGGACCGCGTCCGGTAGGTCGCGCTCGACGTAGCGGATCTTCGGATTCATGAAGCCGACGATGGCGATGAGCAGCGGGAAGATGGCCCCGACGATGAACATCAGGCCGATGCCGCGGTTCTCCCCCACCCCGATGAGGAGGCCGATGCTGCCGGCCAGGGTGCCGCCCGGCACCAGGAGCGGGTTGAAGACCTTGTCGGCGAGCGGACCGGAGGAGAAGTCGCCGATCGGCGTCGTGAACTGGGCGATCATCCGGCGCACGGCGAAGACCCGGCCCTGGAGGTCGGGCGGCACCTTGGCCTGCCAGATCGCCTGGCTGCTGCCGTTCATGATCGGCAGACCGATGTAGAAGAGGAGGACGCCGGCCGAGACGAGGAAGAGCGACGGGCGGGCGCCGGTCAGCAGGAAGCAGACCGACATCAGGGCGGCCACTCCCAGAACGCCGTAGATGCGCGGCTTGGGACCGCCGGTCGCCGCCATCAGGGAGCCGCCGATCAGCATGCCGATGCCGACCATCGACATCACCAGGCCGACCTGGGCCGGCGAGTGGGCGAAGCCCTTCACCATGGGGAGGAGGGCGACGCCGCAGATGCAGCTGAAGAAGTTGATGGCGGCGAAGAAGAGGAGGAGGGCCATGAGGCCCTGCCGCTCACGGATGAAGTGCCAGCCGATCGCCGCCTCCTTCCACAGCGAACGCTTGCCGGTCTGCCCCTCGGCGCTCTTCGGCGGGTTGGGGATGGTCACCAGGAGGAGCGAGACGATGGCGAAGAAGAAGGTCACGAAGTCGATCAGCAGCAGGTTCCAGACGCCGCCGGTCAGCACGATGAGCAGGCCGGCGAGCGGCGGCGCGGCGATCGTCGTCGCGGCGCCGCCCATCTCCAGCATGCCGTCGGCGCGGCCGAACTGGTCGCGGGGGACCAGCATGGTGATGGCGGCGACCGTGGCCGGCCACTGGAAGGTGTTCAAGATCGAGTTGGCGGCGACGACGATGTAGACGTGCCAGACCTGGAGGGCGCCCTCCTTGAGCAGGAGGAAGAGGGCGAGCGAGCAGAGGGCCGACCCGATGTTGCAGAGGATGAGCGTCGTCTTCCGGCTGTGGCGGTCGACGATGGCGCCGGCGAAGGGGGCGACCAGCATCCCGGTGCTGGTGAGCACGATGGTCAGGGTGAACTGGGTCACCGAGTGGCTCTTGTCGAGCACCCAGATGCTCATCGCGAAGCCGGTGAGCCCCGACCCCAGGAGCGAGATGAGCTGACCGATCCAGATCGTGGTGAAGGCTTTCATGCCCGAAATGCCGCGCGCTGCTGCAGACATGGACGCTCTCCTATCGAGAATGCCGTGGATCCCGGGAATGATGGGCGACGAGCCAGCGCAACACGGCGGCCGACCGCTCGGCCAGGGCCTTTATGGTCTCGACCCGGTGGATGTTGGTGCTGCGCTCCCACTTGATCAGCATGCAGTCCTTCTGGATGTAGACGCCCACCGCGAGCGGGCGCAGGCGCCGGGTTTTCGAGTCCAGGCCGTAGCCGCCGAAGCCGTCCACCTTGGTCAGGCCGACCAGCTCCTGCGAGTGGTCGTCGCCGAAGTAGTTGAAGAAGATCCCCGGCTGCGGCATCGACCGCGCCCGCTCCAGGAAGTCCTGATCGCGGCTCAGGTAGCGGAGGATACCGTATCCGATGCCGCCGTTGGGAATCTTGCGCAGCTGGTCGTTGACGTGGCGGACCGCCACCCCGGGGTCGTCGGACTCGGGGAGGGTCAGGAACGCCGGGTAGATGGTGTTGAGCCAGCCGACCGTCCGGGTGAGGTCGACGTCGTCGTAGAGC
Source organism: Thermoanaerobaculia bacterium (assembly GCA_035644215.1). Lineage (GTDB taxonomy): Bacteria > Acidobacteriota > Thermoanaerobaculia > Multivoradales > UBA5704 > DASQPA01. The sequence goes on along the minus strand of DASQPA010000414.1, from coordinate 25,453 downwards.
GGCTCGCGGCCGTGCCCCAGGAGGTCGATCAGGAGCTTGCGCGAGCCGGTCCAGGGGACGAAGGCGAAGAGGATCGAGGTCAGAAGGAGGGCGTCGATCTGGACGCCATAGGCCCGCTGGACGTCCTTCAGGAGGGCGTCGGTCTCCTCGCGGGTGAATTCGACGCGGACCGAGAGCGACGACTCCATGGTGTTCTCGCCCGCGGGGACGTCGAGCGGCAGGGCCGGCGCCTCCCGCCGGGCCTCGGAGAACCAGTACTCCTTCTCCGGCTTCATGTCCATCGAGTGCGCCCGCTCGGCCAGGCGGTCGGCCCACTGGCGCGCCGAGGTGGTCTTCTTCTGCAGCTGGATGGGCTCGCCCCCCACCGCCTGCCGGTAGGCGGTGTCGAAGTCGTCCAGGAGCGTCTGCCAGGAGCCGATGTCGGCGACGAAGAAGTGGCCGATCAAGACGAGCGTCCGCCGTCCCCCGGGGCGTTCGACGAGGACGCCGCGGAAGAGCGGGCCGCGCGCCAGATCGAAGCCGCGAATGAGCCCGACGACGATCGCTTCCAGCTCCCGCTGCCAGATATCTTCCGGCGCGTCGGGAAGTTCCGGCAGGCTGGCCCGCAGGAACGGCAGATCGGTGTCCGTCCAGGGGGTGTCGGTCACCAGGCGCCGCCCCGCAGCGTCCTCGACCAGGCGGACCCGCAGGTTGTCGTGATGGGTGACGATGGTGCGGAAGGCGTGGCGGGCGGCGGTGGGGTGCATCTCGCCCTTCGCTTCGAGGAGCGAACCGAGGCTGTGGTAGTGCGGCAGGGTGTGCCGGAGCTCGATGAAGTGGACCTGGGCCGGGGTGAAGGGGACGACCCCGGTGACCGCTCCCTGCTCGGCGAGGACGTGGGTCGTCCCCGCCACTTTGGCCAGCTCGGCCACCGTGCGGTGCTGGAAGAGCTGCTTGGTGGTGATCCCCAGCCCCCCCTTGTTGGCCTTGGAGACCACCCGAATGACGAGGAGCGAGTCGCCGCCGAGGTCGAAGAAGTCGTCGTTGACCCCCACCCGCTTCAGCCCCAGGGCCTCGGCCCAGATCGCGGCCAGCTCCTCTTCCACCGGTGTCCCTGGCGCGACATAGGGACGGTCGGAGGCGCGGTCCTGATCCGGGGCGGGAAGGGCGCGGCGGTCGACCTTGCCGTTGGGGGTGAGCGGCAGGGCCGGGAGGGTCACGAAGACGGCCGGCAGCATGTACTCGGGCAGGCGCGCCTTGAGGAAGTCGCGCAGCTCCTGGGTCTTGGGGGCGGATTCTGGCGTCCGCGCGACGAGATAGGCGACCAGGCGTTTCGTGCCCGGCGTGTCCTCGCGCGCCAGGACGACGGCCTGGGCGAGGCCCTCGTGCTGGGCGAGGACGGTCTCGATCTCCCCCAGCTCGATGCGGAAGCCGCGCACCTTGACCTGGTGGTCGATCCGCCCGAGGAACTCGACGGTGCCGTCGGGCAGGTGGCGGGCGAGGTCGCCGGTCTTGTAGAGGCGCGCCCCGGGTTCGTTCGAGAAGGGGTGCGGGATGAAGCGCTCGGCGGTGAGGTCCGGGCGGTCCCGGTAGCCGCGGGCGAGCCCCTCGCCGCCGATGAGCAGCTCGCCGGGCACCCCGACGGGGACCGGCCGGAGGCGGGGCGAGAGCAGGTAGATCTGGGTGTTGTCGAGCGGCCGGCCCAAGGTGACGCGGCCCTCCCGGGGCACCGGCTGGAGCATCGACCAGATCGTCGCCTCGGTCGGGCCGTAGACGTTCCACAGCGAGGCGGCGTTGGCGAGGAGCGAGTCCGCGAGGTCGCGCGGCAACGCCTCGCCGCCGCAGAGGACCTGGAGCCGGCCGTCCCCCTGCCAGCCGGCGCCGAGGAGCAGCCGCCAGGTGGCGGGGGTCGCCTGCATCACCGTGGTCCCGGAGCGGACGAGGCGGTCGACGAGCTGCTCGCCCGCCTGCGCCACGTCGCGCGGCACCAGCACCACCCGGGCGCCGTTGACCAGCGGCAGGTAGAGCTCCAGGCCGGCGATGTCGAAGGAGAGAGTGGTGACGGCGAGGAGAGTGTCGGCGCTCGACAGTCCCGGCCGGCGGCTCATCGAGGCGAGGAAGTTGACCACCGCGCGGTGCGGGATCTGGACCCCCTTGGGCTTCCCCGTCGAGCCCGAGGTGTAGAGGATGTAGGCGAGGTTCTCGGGGGTCACGCCGCTCTCCAGGGCACCCGCCGCCTCTGCCGCGGTCTCTGGCAGCGCCGGCAGATCCCGGTCGAGCGCCAGCACCTGGGCCGTGGTCTTCGGGAGCTTGCCCAGCAGGCGCTCCTGGGTGAGGAGGATGGGGAGGCGCGACTGTTCGAGCATGTAGGCCAGGCGCTCGGCCGGGTACTCGGGATCGAGCGGCACGTAGGCGCCGCCGGCTTTCAGAATGCCCAGGAGGCCGACCATCATGTCGAACGAGCGCTCGACGGCGAGGCCCACCAGGACCTCCGGCCCCACCCCCAGGCGGCGCAGGTGGCGGGCCAGCCGGTCGGCCCGGGAGTCGAGCTCGGCGTAGGTCAGCCGCTCGCCTTCGAGCTCGACCGCCACCGCGAGCGGCGCGCGGGCCGCCTGATCGGCGATCAGCTCGTGCAGGCAGCGGTCGCGCGGGAAGTCGGCCGCGGTCGCGTTCCAGTCGGAGAGCAGCTGGCGCGCCTCGGCGCCGGAGAGCCAGGGGAAGGCGGAGAGCGGCTGCCCGGGGTCGGCGACGACGCCTTCTGCCAAGGCCCGGAAGTGATCGAGGAAACGCCGGATGGTGACGGCGTCGAAGAGGTCGGTGTTGTACTCCAGGTAGCCGGCGAGCCCCTCCTCTCCCTGCACCAGGTAGAGGGTCATCTCCATCTTGGCGGTGGCGTTGTCGATCGCGATCTCTGAGATGGTGAGACCGCGGATGCGGAGCGCCTCCCCCGGCGCGTTGAGCAGGATCAGCAGGGTCTGGAAGAGCGGGGTGCGGGCGAGGTCGCGCTGCGGATTGATCTCCTCGACCAGCTTCTCGAACGGCAGGTCCTGGTGGGCGTAGGCGCCGAGCGCCACCTCGCGCTCGCGGACGAGGAGGGTGTTGAACGAGGGGTCGCCGGAGAGGTCGGTGCGCAGGGCGAGGGTGTTGGCGAAGAAGCCGATCAGTTTCTCCAGCTCGGGTCGGGTGCGGTTGGCGATCAGGGTGCCGTGGGCGAAGTCCTCCTGCCCCGTGTAGTGATGGAGGAGGGCCTTCCAGGCGGCGGCGAGGCCGACGTAGAGCGTCCCCCCGGCGGCCTGGCCGAGGTGGGTGAGGGCATCGACCACCGGCTGCGGCAGGAACAGTCCCTCGGCGGCGCCGTTGTAGGTGCGCAGAGCCGGGCGGGGGCGATCGGCGACCAGGTCGAGCGGCGGGACGCCGGCGAGGCGCCCCCGCCAGTAGGCGAGCTGGCGCTCCAGCACCTCGCCCGAGAGCCAGTCGCGCTGCCAGAGGGCGAAGTCGAGGTACTGCACGGCGAGCTCGGGGAGCGGCGACGGGTGTGGCTCTGCGAGCGCCTCGTAGAGCGCCGCCAGCTCGGCCAAGAAGATACCGCGCGACCAGCCGTCGTAGACGATGTGGTGGACGTTCAGGAAGAAGAGGTGCTCCGCGGGGCCGAGCCGGAAGAGGAGGGCGCGGAAGAGCGGCCCCAGGGTGAGGTCGAAGGGGAGGCGGGCGTCGGCGCGGGCGACGCTCCGGGCGAGGGCCTCGCGCTCCTCCACCGGCCGGTCGGTCAGGTCGGTCACCGGCAGCTCGACCAGCTGGCGCTCCGCCACCAGCTGCATGGGCTGGCCGTCGACCGCCTTGAAGGTCGTGCGGAGGGCCTCGTGACGGGCGACGATCGCCTCCAGGGTGCGGCGCAGGAGGTCGGGCGACAGCGGCCCTTCGATACGGAACCCCTGCGGGATGTTGTACTCCGGGCTGTCCGGCTCGTACTGGTTTAGGAACCACAGCCGCTGCTGGGCGAAGGAGAGCCGGAAGAGCCCGGGAGCGCGGCTGGCGCGCGGGATGGGCGGCCGCAGCGGGGCCTCGTGCTGCTTCTGTTTCTGCAGCTGCTCGAAAAGCAGGGCGCGCTTTTCGAGCGGCAGCTCCGCGATGCGTTTCGCCAGTTCCTGCTGGTCCATCTCGTCTCCCTTCTCCGCTCAGCCTTCGAGCTGCGCCAGAAGCGCCGCCAGGAGGCCGTCGTCCGTTCGTTCCACCTCGCGCGCCAGGAGCGTTTCGGCGAGCGCGGCGATGGTGGGGGTCTTGAAGATCGCCGGCAGCCCGATCTCGATCGCGAAGCTCTCTTCGAGGCGCGCGATCACCTGGGTCGCCATCAGCGAATGCCCGCCGAGCTCGAAGAAGTTGTCGTGCACGCCGATCTTCGGCACGCCGAGCACGGCGGACCAGATCGCCGCCACCCGCTCCTCGATCGGGGTGCGCGGCAGGACCACCTCGCGTGTCTCCCCCCCGGTCCGCAGATCGTCGGTGGGCGACGGCAGGGCTTTGCGGTCGATCTTGCCGTTGGGGGTCTGCGGCAGCTCGGGCAGGAAGACGAAGCGCGCCGGCACCATGTACTCCGGCAGCTCCTCGCGCAGCGCCGCGCGCAGGTGGTGGGAGTTGCCGGCCGGCCCCTCGGCCACCACATAGGCCACCAGCCCCTCCTGCCAGACCGCGACCACCGCCTGCCGGACCGCCGGATGGGCGGAAAGGACGGCCTCGATCTCGCCCAGCTCGATGCGGTAGCCGCGCACCTTGACCTGGTGGTCGGCGCGGCCGAGGAACGACACCTCGCCGTCCGGCAACCGGCGCGCCAGGTCGCCGGTCCGGTAGAGCCGCGCCCCCACCCCCGCGGTCGCCGCGAAGGGATCGGGCACGAAGCGCTCGGCGGTCAGGTCCGGGCGGCCCAGGTAGCCGCGGGCGAGTCCAAAACCTCCTATATAAAGCTCGCCGACCACCCCGAGGGGCACCGGCCGGAGCCGCCGGTCGAGGAGATGGAGGGCGGTGTTGGCGATCGGCCGGCCGATGGGCACCGCACCCTCCCCCACCGCGTGCACCGTCTCGACCGCCGACCAGATGGTCGTCTCGGTCGGGCCGTAGAGGTTCCACAGCTCGCCGACCCGCGGGAGGAGCTCCCGGGCGAGATCGGCCGACAGGGCCTCGCCGCCGCAGAGCGCCTTCAGGTGCCGCCGCCCGCTCCAGCCGGCGGCGAGGAGCATCCGCCAGGTGGCGGGGGTGGCTTGCATCGCCGTGGCGCCGGAATCCCGGAGCCGGGCGGCGAGCCGCTTGCCGTCCGCCGCCTCGGCGCGGCTCGCCAGGACGAGCCTCGCCCCCACCAGGAGCGGCAGGTAGATCTCCAGCCCGGCGATGTCGAAGGAAAGAGTGGTGACGGCGAGCAGGGTGTCCGCCGCCGTCAGCCCCGGCTGCCGGGCCATGGAAAGCAGGAAGTTGACGAGGCCGCCGTGGCGCACCTCGACCCCCTTGGGCTTCCCCGTCGAGCCCGAGGTGTAGAGGACGTAGGCCAGGTCCTCCGAGCCGGCGAGCGGCGCGAGCGGGTCCTCAGACGAAGCCTCATCGTCGAGACCGTCGAGATCGAGGACGGCCGCTTCGTGCGGCGGCAGAACGCCGTCGATCGCGGTTTCCGTCAGCAGCAGGCGGATGCCGCTGTCCGCCAGGAGGAAGGCCAGCCGCTCGGCGGGATAGGTCGGATCGAGCGGCACGTAGGCGCCGCCCGATTGGAGCACGGCGAGGAGCGCGACCACCAGGGTGGCCGAGCGTTCGAGGCAGATCCCCACCCGGGAGCCCGGCCCGATCCCCAACCGGCGCAGGCGGTGCGCCAGCCGGTTGGCGCGGGCGTCGAGATCGGCATAGCTCAAGATCTCCTCGCCGCAGAGAAGGGCGATCGCCCCCGGGTCGGCGGCCGCCCGCGCCGCCAGGAGCCCGTGCACGGTGAGATCGGCGGGCTCGGCGGAAAGACGGACGGCGGTGTCGTTGAAGCCTTCGATCAGCTGGCGCCGCTCGGCCGCCTGTAGCAACGGCAGATCGGCGAGCGGCATCCCGGGGTCGGCCGCCGCGCCGGCCAGGAGGGTGAGCAGGTGGCCGCCGAGGCGCGCCACGGTCGCGGCGTCGAAGAGGGCGGTCTTGTACTCGAAGAAGGCGCCGAGCTCCCCGTCCGGCTCGCCCCGCTCGCCCCGATCGGTCACCGCGAGCGCCAGGTCGAGGAGGGCGGTGCCGGTCTCGACCGGCACCAGGTCGACGGTGGCGCCGGGGATGCCGGAGATGCCGCCCAGCTCCTCCGGCGCCGCGGCGAGGCCCGAGTGGCGGTGGAGGACGAAGAGGACCTGGAAGATCGGGTTGTGCGACAGGTGCCGCTCCGGGCGCAGCGCCTCGACCAGCACCTCGAAGGGGAGGTCGCCGTGGGTGTAGGCGTCGAGCGTCGTCGCCCGCACGCCGGCGAGGAGGCGCGCGAACGTAGCTTCTCCCGGCACCTCCGGCGTCTCCCCCAGCCGGGCGCGGCCGACCAGCATGTTGGAGAAGAAGCCGATCACCCCGAAGAGCTCGGAGTGGCCGCGGCCGGCGATCGGCCAGCCGACCACCACGTCATCCTGCCCCGACCAGCGCGCCAGCAGGGTGTCGAAGCCGGCGAGGAGGGTCATGAAGAGGGTGGCGCCGAAGCGGCGCCCGAGATTCCCCAGGTCGCGCGCCAGGGCCGGCGGCAGCGCGAAGCCGTGGCGCGCTCCCGCCGCCGTCTCGATCGCCGGCCGCGGCCGGTCGGTGGGGAGCTCGATCACCGGCGGCGCCCCGGCGAGCGCCTGCCGCCAGTAGGCGAGTTGGACGGCGCGCACCTCGCCGCCGAGCCAGCCGCGCTGCCAGGCCGCGAAGTCGGCGTACTGCACCGGCAGCTCCGCCAGCGGCGACGGTTCGCCGCGCGAGAAGGCGGCGTAGAGGGCCAGCAGCTCATGAAAGACGATCTGATTCGAGGTGCCGTCCGAGACGATGTGATGGACCGCGAGGTGGAGCAGATGCTCCTCCGCTCCCAGCCGGTAGAGGACGGCGCGGAAGAGCGGTCCGCGGCCGAGGTCGAAGGGACGCCGGCCCTCCTCGGCGGTCCGGTGGAGCGCCACCGCTTCCGTCGCCGGCTCGGCGCTCAAATCGACGACGGGGAGCGGCAGGGGGGCCGGCGGCGAGATCACCTGCACCGCCTCGCCGGCGACGATCGCGAAGGTGGTGCGCAGGGCCTCGTGGCGGCGCACGATCTCGGAGAGGGCGCGGGAGAGCGCCGGGATGTCGAGCGGCCCGCCGAAGCGCAGGAGGTCGGAGAGGTTGTAGCCGGGGTTTCCCGGCGTCAGCTGGTCGACGACCAGGAGCCGCTGCTGGGCGAAGGAGCAGGGCAGGGGGCCGCTCCGCAATGCCGGCGACATGGGCGAGATCGGCACGAGGGGCGGCGCGGAGAGCCCTTGGGCCGCGCGCTGCGCCACCTCCACCGCCGCGGCGAGACCGGCCGCCGTCGGCACCTCGAAGAGAGTGCGCAGGGGGAGGTCGACCCCCAGCCCTTCGCGCACCCGCGCGATCACCTGGGCGGCTGAGAGCGAGTGGCCTCCCAGGTCGAAGAAGTTGTCGTGGATGCCCAGCCGCTCGCGCGAGAGCACCGAGGACCAGATCTCGACGACCAGCTCTTCGAGCGGTGTGCGCGGCGACCCGTCGCCCGCCGCCTCGGCCGCCGACTCCAGGGTGGGATCGATGCGGCGGAGAGCGCGGCGGTCGACCTTGCCGTTGGCGGTGAGCGGCAGGTCGTCGAGGATCACCAGGCCGGCCGGCACCATGTAGTCCGGCAGGCTCTCCTTCAGGAAGGCACGCAAGTCGTCGGCGGTGATCCGGTGGCCGGGGTCCTGCGCCGCGTAGCTCACCAGGCGGCGGTGGCCGGGGCCGGCGGTATCGGTATCGGCGGCATCCCGCACCAGGACCACGCACTCGCGCACCCCGGGATGGCGCGCCAGGACCACCTCGATCTCCCCCGGCTCGATGCGATAGCCGCGCACCTTGACCTGGTCGTCGGAGCGGCCGTGGCATTCGAGCTCCCCCGTGGGGAGGAAGCGCCCGCGGTCGCCCTGCCGGTAGAGCCGGCCGCCCGGTCCGCAGGTGCCGAAGGGGTCGGGCAGGAAGACCGCCGCCGTCCGCGACGGCTGGCCCAGGTAGCCGCGCGAGACGTTGGCGCCGCCGATGTAGACGTCCCCCGGCACCCCGATCGGCACCGGCTCCAGGCGGTCGTCCAGGACGTAGACCCGGCAGTTGTCGATCGGCCGGCCGACCGGGATGCGATGCCCGGCCCGCGCCCGCGCCGGCGACTCCGGGCCGGCGAGGTGGATCAAGGCGGTGACCGTGCACTCGGTTGAGGCATAGGAGTTGGCGAAGCCCACTTGGCCGGGCAGCTCCAGCCACTCGGCGAGGCGCTCGGGCAGGGCCTGCTCGGTGCCGACGATCGCCAGGCGCAGGGAGGAGGGCGGCCGGCGGCGCAGGCGGTGGAGCTCGCTCGCCCACTCGTGCCAGTAGGCGGTGGGGAGATTGACCACGGTCACCCCATGGCGGGTGAGGAGCGCTTCGAGCTCCGAGAACGAGGGGAAGAGGCCGGGCGGACGGGGCACCACGGCGCCGCCCGCGATCCAGGTCGGGAAGATCTCCTCGGAGGTGATGTCGAAGCTGATCGAGGTGAACTGGAGCACCCGGTCGGCCGGCGTCAAGGCGTAGCCGCGGGCGCACTGCGCGGCATGGTTGGCGAGCGCCCGGTGCGGCACCCCCACTCCCTTGGGGCGCCCGGTCGAGCCCGAGGTGTAGATGACGTAGGCGAGCCCCTCGCCCAGGATCTCCCAGTCGGGCCCGGCGAGGTCACCGTCGTCTTCGGCCACGATCCGCTCGCTCTCCACGTCGAGGCAGAGGATCTCGGGACCGCTCTCCCCAAGAGCCTCCACGGGAAGGCTCGCGACGAGCCGCGACTCGGTGAGCAGCACCGGCATCCGGGTGTCCTCGATCATCAGGGCCAGGCGCTCGCGCGGGTAGGCGGGATCGAGCGGCACGTACGCCGCCCCCGCCTTTAGCACGCCCAGGAGGGCGACCGTCATGGCGAGCGAGCGTTCGAGACAGAGCCCGACCCGGGTGTCGGGACCCACGCCGCGCCGCCTCAGGTAGCGGGCCAGGCGGTTGGCGCGGGCGTCGAGCTCGGCGTAGCTCAGCCGCTCGCCACCGAAGAGCACCGCCGGCGCCTGTGGGGTGCGGCGAGCCTGGGCGGCGACGCGGCCGGGGACCGGCGGCGGCAGCTCGTATCCGGAAGGGTTCCAGTCGAAGAGCAGGCGGTCGCGCTCGGCCGCGGTCAGGAGCGGCAGCGCCGCGACGTCGCCATCCGCGGCCGCCACGACGCCGGCGAGCAGGGTGAGGAAATGCCGCGCCATCCGTTCGACGGTCGCGGCCTCGAACAGGTCGGTGCTGTATTCGAGATAGCCGGCGATCCCCTCCCGGGTGTCGGCGAGGTCCAGGGTCAGGTCGAGCTTCGAGAGGCCGCGCTCGACATCCACCGCGGCGATCGACAGGCCAGGAAGCGCGATCTCCTCCTCGGGCAGGTTCTGGAGGGCGAACAGGACCTGGAAGAGGGGGTTGTGCGACAGGTGGCGGTCCAGATGCAGCTCCTCGACCAGCCGCTCGAAGGGCAGCTCCTGGTGGCTGTAGGCGCCGAGAGTCAAGGTGCGGACCCGCGCCAGGAGCTGGCGGAAGGTGGGATTGCCGGCGAGGCCGGCGGGGAGGAGCAGGGTGTTGGCGAAGAAGCCGATCACCGCCTCGACCTCGGGCCGGTTGCGGCCGGCGACGGTGGTGCCGACTAAGAACTCGGGCTGCCCGGTGTAGCGGTGGAGCAGCACCTCGAAGGCGGCGAGGAGCGTCATGAAGAGCGTCGCGCCACCCTCGCGGGCCAGGGTACGGAGGCCGCTCTCCGTCTCTGGCGGGACGGCCAGCCGTTCGATCGCGCCGCGGAACGATTCGGTGGCCGGGCGCCGGCGGTCGGTGGGGAGCTCCAGGACGGTGGCCGCGTCTCCGATCTGCCCGCGCCACCAGTCGAGCTCGGCGGCCAGCCGCTCGCCCGCCAGCCGCTCCCGCTGCCAGACCGCGAAGTCGGGGTACTGGAGAGCTGGCTCGGGAAGCGGCGAGGGGAGGCCGGTGCCGCCGATGCCGCCGGCGCTGTAGTGGCGATAGAAAACGGTCAGCTCGCGCCACAGGAGGCTCATCGACCAGCCGTCGGCGGCGATGTGGTGGAGGTTCAGGAAGAGGACGTGCTCTTCGGCCGCCAGCCGCACCAGGGTGGCGCGGAGGAGCGGCCCGCGCGAGAGGTCGAAGGCGTGCCGCGCCTCGCGCCGGGCGAGCTCCAGGGCGATCGGCCGCCGCCGCGCCGCCGGCAGGCCCGCCAGGTCGATCTTGGGGAGCGGCGGCTCCAGCTTCGCCAGCACCCGCTGCCGGGGCTCGTCGCCCACCGTCGGAAAGATCGTGCGCAGGGCTTCGTGGCGGCGCACGATTTCGGCCAAACCACGCCCCAGGGCCCGGGCGTCGAGCCGGCCGCTGAAGGCCAGGGCGCGGAAGATGTTGTTCGCCGGGTTGCCCGGGTCGAGCCGGTCGAGGAACCACATCCTCTGCTGCGCGAAGGAGAGCGGGAAGGTGAGGCTGGCTCGGCTCTTCTGCCGCGCCAGTCGTTCGAGGAGCGCGAGCTTCTCCTCGCGCGACAGGCCTTGCAGATCCCGGCTCCCGGCGCTCATCCGTTTTCCTCCTCTTCCAGCATCTCGCCGAGCAGGGCGTCGAGCTGGTCCTCGGTCAGGTCTCGGGCGACGAGGTCGGGAGCGGGCGCGATCCGTTCCTCCGGCGCCCGGAGCGGCGCCGTTTTGCCGACCACCGCCGCGAGCTCGGCCACCGTCGTGTGCTGGAAAAGGGCGGCGAGCGCCAGCTCGACTCCCAGCTCGCGACGCAGGCGCGACAGCACCCGGGTGGCCGACAGCGAGTGGCCGCCGAGCAGAAAGAAGTCGTCGTCGACCCCCACCCGCTCGACGCCCAACACCTCACGCCAGATCGCCGCGATCGCCGTCTCTTCCGGAGTGCGCGGCGCGACGAATTCCGGGACCACACCGGCAATGCCGCCGCCAGCTCCGGAGTCCGTCGTGAGACGCGCCAGGGCGCGCCGATCCACCTTGCCGTTGGCGGTGAGCGGCAGGCTGGGCAGGCCCATCCAGCCGGCGGGGATCATGTAGGCCGGCAGCATCGCCGCCAGGTGGCGGCGCAGCTCGTCGAAGAGAGGGCGGAGATCGCCGAGGTCGGCCGCGCTCCGCGGCGCGACGCAGGCCACCAGGCGGCGCTCCGTCCCGCCCGGCCCGACCTCCGCCAGCACCGCTGCCGCGCCGACCGCCGGGTGCGCCGCGAGGGCCGCCTCGATCTCCCCCGGCTCCACCCGGAAGCCGCGGATCTTGACCTGCTGGTCCAGGCGGCCGAAGAACTCCAGGCTGCCGTCGGCGAGCCAGCGCACGAGGTCGCCGGTGCGGTAGAGCCGCTCGTCCGCAGCAAAGGGGTCGGGCACGAAACGCAGGGCGGTCAGGTCGGGCCGGCCGAGATAGCCCAGGGCCAGCCCGTCGCCGCCGATCAGCAGCTCGCCCGGCACCCCTGCCGGCAGCGGCCGGAGTAGGGCGTCGACCACGTGGCCCCGGGCGTTGGCGATGGGCCGGCCGATCGGCACCGTGGCGCCGAGAGTCTCCGGACCGGAGAGCGCGTGGGAGGTGCTGAACGTCGTCCCCTCGGTCGGCCCGTAGAAGGCGACGAGCGCGACTCCCGGCAGCTCCGCCAGGGCTCGCCGGACGAGCGCCGGCGAGATCACCTCGCCGCCGAGCATCAGCTGGGAGAGCGGCCGGAGCGCTTCCAGATTTCCCCCCTCGACCATCTGATGGAAGAGACCGGTGGTGAGCCAGAGCGCCGTGACACCCTGCCGTGCCAACTCCTCGCCCAGCCGTTCGAGCGACGGGCTCTCCGGTGGGAAAATGGCGAGGCGGCCGCCGTTCAAGAGCGGCCCCCAGAGCTCGAAGGTCGAGGCGTCGAAGGAGATGGGGGCAAGCTGGAGGAAGACCTGCTCCGGCCCCAGGCGGGCGAAACGGCTGCCGCAGACCAGCCGGACGACGCTCCGGTGGGTCACGGCGACCCCCTTGGGCTTACCCGTCGAGCCCGAGGTGTACATGACGTAGGCGAGGTCGCCGGAGCCGGGCGACGGCAGCGGAGGCGCGGTGGGCTGGACCGCGATCCGCGCCCGCTCCTCAGCGCGCCCCAGGGCGACGACCGTCATCGTCCCATCCGGAACGGGCAGCCGGGGCAGCAGGTGCTCCTGGCAGACGAGCAGCCGGGCGCCACTGTCGGCGAGCATGAAGGCCAGCCGTTCGGCGGGATAGGCGGGGTCCAGGGGGAGGTAGGCGGCGCCGCTCGCCAGGATGCCGACGATCGCCGGGACCAGGTCAGGCGAGCGCTCGACGGCGAGCGCCACCAGCTCCCCCGGTCCGGCCCCCAGACCCCGCAGGTGGTGCGCCAGGCGGTGCCCCTGGGCGACGAGGCCGGCATAGGTCGTCGCCTGCTCGCCGCAGGTCACGGCGATCGCGTCCGGGGTGCGCGCCGCCTGCGCCGCGAGGAGACCGGGGACCGTCGCCTCCCGCGGATAGTCGACAGCCGTGTCGTTCCAGCCGGCAACCACCGCGGCGTGCTCGGCCGGAGTCAGGAGCGGCAGCTCGGGCAGGGTGAGATCGGGATCGGCCAGGGCGCCGGCGAGGAGGACCTGGTAGTGGGCGGCCATCCGCACGACCGTCGTACGGTCGAAGAGGTCGGTGTTGTACTCCCAGTCGAGGGTCGCCCGGCGGTCCTCGGCGGCCGCGCCGCGCCCCACCCGCTGCTCGGCCCGCGGCGCGACGACGAGGTTCATGTCCATCTTCGCGGTGCGGTTGTGGCGCAGGTCCGGGAACATCTCCAGACCGGCGAAGCGGAAGTCGGGGATCGGCGTATCGAGAAAATTGAACATCAGCTGGAAGAGCGGGTTGCGCCCCGGCCGCCGCTCAAGGCGCAGCTCCTGGACCAGGCGCTCGAACGGCATGTCCTGGTGGGCGTGGGTGTCGAGCGCCAGCTCGCGCACCCGGGCGAGGAGGGCGCGGAAGCTCGGGCGACCGGCGAGGTCGGCGCGGAGCACCAGGGTGTTGACCACCATCCCGATCATCCCTTCGAGCTCCCGCGCCCGCCGGTTGGCGTTGCCCGTGCCGATCACCAGGTCCTCCTCGCCGGTATAGCGGTGAAGCAGGGCGAGGAAGCCGGCGAGCATCGTCATGTAGAGGGTGAAGCCCGCGAGCCGCCCGAAACGCCGGAGCGCCGCGTAGAGCTCCGGCGCCACCGGCAGGAGGGCGAGATCGCCACGGAACGACCCCTCCGGCGGCCGCGGCCGGTCGGTGGCGATTTCGAGCGCCGGCGGCGCCCCGGCGAGCTTCCCCCGCCAGAAGGCGAGGAGGCGCTCCATCACCTCCCCTTCCATCCACTGCCGCTGCCAGACCGCGTAGTCGGCATACTGCGCCGGCAGCTCGGGGAGGGGCGACGGCTCGCCGCGCGCGAACGCCGCGTAGAGGGCCTCGATCTCCCGCAGGAGGACGGCGAGCGACCAGCCGTCGTGGACGAAATGGTGCTCGACCTGGACCAGGGTGTGGAAAGCCGTCCCGTGCCGGAGGAGCCGCCAGCGCATCAGGGCGCCCCGCGCGAGGTCGAAGGGGATCTGCACCTGCTCGTCGATCAGCGCCTCGGCGCAGCGCTCCCGGAGGCCGGCATCGAGCCCGGACAGATCGATCACCGGCAGGCGCCCCCCGAGATCTCCGGGTGCCGCTTCGATCACCTGCACCGGCCGGCCGTCGATCGCCGGGAAGCGGGTGCGCAGGACCTCGTGCCGGCGGACGATCTCGGCCAGGGTCCGTCCGAGCACCGCCACGTCCAGCGGCCCCCAGAGCCTGAGGGCGACCTGGAAGTTGTAGGCCAGGTTGCCGCCCCTCCCCCCGGGCGCGAGCTGGTCGAGGAACCACACCCGCTCCTGGGCAAAGGAGAGCGGCTGCGGGCGCCCCAGCCGCTCCTCGCACGGCAGGGGGCGGAGGGGCGGCAGCTCGGCGCCGCGCTCCCCCCCGTGGCGCTCGATCCACAGGGCGAGCGTCGCCGGCGTGGGCCGGCGGAAGATCTCGGCGAGCGGCACCTCGACCCCCAGGGCCTGGCGCAGCCGCGCCAGCGCCTGGGCCACCAGGAGCGAGTGGCCGCCGAGGGCGAAGAAGTCGTCGTCGGCGCCGATCGGTTCGACCTGGAGGAGCTCGCTCCAGATCCCGGCGATCACCGCCTGGAGCGGGTTCTGCGGCCGGATGTCGGCGGCCCTGCCGGCCGCCCGCCGCGCCGGGGCAGTCTCCATCCGGGCGAGCGCCGCGCGGTCGATCTTGTCGCTCGGCGTCAAGGGGAGGCTGGGGAGAAGGGTGAAGGTGGCGGGGATCATGTGCTCCGGGAGACCCACCGCGAGCCCTGCCCGCCATGCCTCCGGTATCTCCGCAGTCTCCAGCGCGCCGGGAGCGGCGACCACGAAGGCCGCCAGCCGTTTGGCTCCGGAGCCGTCCTCCTGGACGACCACCGCCGCCGCCTGGACGCCGGGCAGGCGCCGCAGGGCTGCCTCGACCTCCCCCAACTCGACGCGGTATCCCCGTACCTTGACCTGATCGTCCACCCGGCCGCGGAAGACCAGGTTGCCGTCGGCGCGAAGGCGTACCAGGTCGCCCGTCCGGTAGAGCCGGCCGCCGGCTCCCTCCAACGGATCGGGGCCGAAGCGCAGGGCGGTCAGCTCCGGCCGTCCCAAATAGCCCCGCGCAAGACCCAGTCCGCCGATCCACAGCTCGCCGTCCTCACCCGCCGGCACCGGCTCCAGGTCCGGCCCCAGGACATGGGTGCGCGCCCCGGCCACCGCCCGGCCGATCGGCACCTCGGTGTCCCCCGCCGCCACGTCCGCGGCGCCCGGCGTCAGGTCGCAGCGGGTGGTGACGACCGTCGCCTCGGTGGGGCCGTACGAGTTGAGCAGCCGCAGGCTCCCGCCCACCTGCCGGCGCCAGGCCGCCACCGGGGCCGCCTGCGCCTCCTCGCCGCCGAAGAGCAGCAGGCGGATGCTCGCCGGCAGGGGGAGCCCGCCCGTCACTTCGGCGGCGAGCCCGTGCCAGTAGGCCGTCGGCAGGCTCCAGACCGTGATGCCGAGCCGCTCGGCGGCGCGGGAGAAACCGGCGAAGGTGCCGATCATCTCCTCGTCGCGCAGGACGAGCGTGGCGCCGCTCGCCAGGCAGGGGTAGAGCTCGTCGGCGCTGGCGTCGAAGCTGACCGAGGCGAACTGCAGCACGCGGTCGTCCGCGACGAGACCGCAGTCGGCCATGGCGCCGGCCACGAAGCTCGCCAGGGCGGCATGCTCGACGACCACCCCCTTGGGAATCCCGGTCGAGCCCGAGGTGTAGATGACGTAGGCGGACTGTTCCGACTTTGGGCCGCCGGAAAGGCGCGCCGAAGCGGCCTCGATCCGCTCCCGCTCGCGGTCCAGCCGGACGCGAACCGCGCTGTCCGGCAGGCGATCCGCCAGGGCGTCGACGGTGAGCAGCACCCGGGCTCCCGAATCCGCCACCATGAAGGCCAGACGCTCGGCCGGATAGGTCGGATCGAGCGGCAGGTAGGCCCCCCCGGCCTGCCAGATCGCCAGCAGCCCTACGACGAGGTCGAGCGAGCGCTCGAGGCAGATCCCCACCACCTGTTCCGGCCCCACCCCCAGCTCCCGCAGGTGGCGCGCCAGGCGGTCCGCGGCCGCCGCCAGCGCGCCATAGGTGAGCCGGGCCTCCCCGGACTCGACTGCCACGGCATCCGCCCGCTGCGCCGCCTGTTCCGCCAGGCGGGCCGTCACCGTCGAGGGGAATGGAACGCCTTGGACGTCTATGTCCCCTCCTCCGCCAGCATGGCGCTCAGCAGGGCGTCGAGCTGGTCCTCGCTCAGGTCCACGGCGACCGGCCCGACAGGGGGCGCGATCGGTCCTTCGGCTCCGGCGGGTGCCGCCGCCGCGACCACCGCCGCGAGACCGGCCAGAGTGGTGTGCTCGAACAGGTCGCCGATCGCCAGGTCGACGCCGAGGTCGCGGCGCAGGCGCGACAGGACGCGGATCGCCGACAGGGAGTGACCGCCGAGGCGGAAGAAGTCGTCGCCGGTCCCCAACCGTTCGACTCCCAGCACCTCGCGCCAAAGGACGGCGATCGCCTCCTCCAGCGGGGTGCGCGGGGGGACGAAACCCGCCTCTCCCCGCTCCCGTTCCGGGTCCGGCGCCGTCCGCGCCAGCGCCCGGCGGTCGACTTTGCCATTGGCGGTGAGCGGCAGCTCGGGCAGGACCACCCAGAGCGCAGGCAGCATGGCGGCCGGCAGGTGCGCCGCGAGGTGGAGACGCAGGACGGCCGGGAGATCCCCCTCCTCTCGCTCGGCGGCGGCAGGCTCGGCGCGCGGCACGACGTAGGCGACGAGCCGGCGGTCCAGACCGTCGGCGGCGGGCAGGGCGAGGACGGCCGCCAGCCGCACCGCAGGATGCGCCGAGAGGACCGCCTCGATCTCCCCCGGCTCGATACGGAAACCGCGGATCTTGACCTGCTGGTCCAGCCGGCCGAGGAACTCCAGAGTCCCGTCGGGGCGGCAGCGCGCCCGGTCGCCCGTCCGGTAGAGCCGGTCCCCCGACTCGCCGCCGAAGGGGTCGGGAACGAAGCGCTCCGCGGTGAGCTCCGGCCGGCGGAGGTAGCCCACCGCCACGCCGTCGCCGCCGATCGTGAGCTCCCCCGGCACGCCGGCCGGCAGCGGCCGGAGCTCGCCGTCGAGGACGTGGACCCGGGTGTTGCCGAGCGGCCGGCCGATGGGAACCGCCGCCCCCACCGCCGCCGGGTCGGTCAGCAGGTGACAGCAGGTGAAGGTCGTCCCCTCGGTCGGCCCGTAGCCGTTGACGAGGGTGAGCCCGGGCAACCCGGAGAGCGCCCGGCGCACGTGGGCCGGCGACAGCACGTCGCCGCCGGCGAGGAGCTGGGAGAGCGGGCGGAGGCCTTCCAGGTTGCCGTCGACCATCTGGTGGAAGAGGCCGGCGGTGAGCCAGAGGGTGGTCACCCCGTGGCGCGCGATGGCCTCGCCCAGCGAGGCGAGCGACGGGGTCTCGTTCGGGAAGAGGGCGAGGCGCCCGCCGTGGAGGAGCGGCCCCCAGAGCTCCAGGGTCGAGGCGTCGAAGGAGAGCGGCGCCAGCTGCAGGAACACCTCCTCCGGGCCGAAACGCGCGCAGCCGCTGCCTGCGATCAGACGCAGGATGTTGCGGTGGGTGACCGCCACCCCTTTCGGTTGGCCGGTGGAGCCGGAGGTGTACATCACGTAGGCGAGATCGCCCGGGGACGGGGGAGACGACGGGACCCGGCCGGAGGTCGATCGCGCGTCACCCGCGAGATCCCCCCACTCTGCCGGGTCAAGGGAGAGCGGGAGGATGGGGAGGTCCACGGCGGGCAGGCGCGCCAGCAGTTTTTCCTCGCCGCAGAGCAGCCGCGCCCCGCTGTCGGCGAGCAGGAAGGACAGCCGGGAGGGCGGCGCGCCGAGGTCGAGCGGCAGGTAGGCGGCGCCGCTCTTCAGGACGCCCAGGATCGCCGGCACCAGGGCGAGCGAGCGTTCGACCGCGAGCGCCACGAGGTCGCCCGGCCCCACCCCCAGGCCGGAGAGGAGCCGGGCGAGGCGGCTCGACGCGGCGTCGATCTCGCCATAGGTCAGGGTCTCCGTGCCACAGTTGACCGCGATCGCCCCCGGCGTCCGCGCCGCCCAGGCGGCGAAGCGTTCGGGGACCGAAGCTTCGCGCGGGTAGTCGCCCGCCGTGTCGTTCCAGCTCACCAGGACCGCCTGCCGCTCGGCCGGGGTGAGGAGCGGCAGCTCCGGCAGGGCGATCTCCGGGTTCGCCACCGCCGCGGCTAAGAGGACCTGGAAGTGCGCCGCCATGCGCTCGACCGTCGCGCGGTCGAAGAGGTCGGTGTTGTACTCCCAGTGTAGGGCGGCCTCCCCGGCCCGCGGCACGACGATGACGTTCATGTCCATCTTCGCCGTGCGGTTGCCCCGCACCTCGGGGAACAGCCGCAGGCCGGCGAAGCGGAAGTCGGGGAGCGCCGCGTCATGAAAATTGAACATCAGCTGGAAGAGCGGATTGCGGCCCGGCCGCCGTTCGAGGCGGAGGGACTGGACCAGGCGCTCGAACGGCATGTCCTGGTGGGCGTAGGTCTCGAGCGCCAGCTCGCGGACCCTTACCAGCAGCTCCCGGAAGCTCGGCCGGCCGGCGAGGTCGGCCCGCAGCACCAGGCTGTTGACCACCATGCCGATCATCCCCTCGATCTCCCGCGCCCGCCGGTTGGCGTTGCTGGTGCCGATCACCAGGTCCTCAAGGCCGGTGTAGCGATGGAGCACGGTGAGGAAGCCGGCGAGCATCGTCATGTAGAGCGTGAAGCCGGAGAGCCGCCCGAACTTGCGGAGCGTCGGATAGAGATCCGGGGAGATCGGCAGGAGCGCAATGTCTCCCCGGAACGACCCCTGGGGCGGCCGCGGCCGGTCGGTCGCGATCTCCAGGGCGTCCGGGCTCCCGGCGAGCTTGCCCTGCCAGTAGCCGAGGAGGCCGTCCATCACCTCCCCCTCCATCCATTGCCGCTGCCAGACCGCGTAGTCGGCGTACTGCGCCGGGAGCTCCGGCAGGGGCGAGGGCGCGCCGGCGGCGAACGCCGCGTAGAGCGTCGTCAGCTCGCGCAGGAGGATGGCGAGCGACCAGCCGTCGTGGACGAAGTGATGCTCGACCTGGACCAGGGTGTGGTACGCCGCGTCGTGCCGGAGCAGGCGCCAGCGCAGGAGCGGCCCCACCGCGAGGTCGAACGGGATCCGGACCTGCTCGTCGATCAGCGCCTCCGAGCCCGTCCGGCGCGCCTCGACGGGCAGCCCGGAGAGGTCGACCACCGGGAGATGGAAGGGGGAGAGTTCCTGGATCACCTGCACCGGCAGGCCGTCGACTGCGGGGAAGCTCGTGTGCAGCACCTCGTGCCGGCGCACGATCTCGCTCAGGGTCCGCGCCAGGACAGAGACGTCCAGCGGTCCCCAGAGCCGGATGGCGACCTGGAAGTTGTAGGCCAGGTTGCCGCCCCTCCCCCCGGGCGTCAGCTGGTCGAGGAACCACACCCGCTCCTGGGCGAACGACAGCGGCAGGGCCCGGCCGTCGCGCGGCACCCGCCGGACCGGCGGCAGCTCCCGCCCGCGTTCGCCGGGACCGGCGCCCTCGGCTTCGATCCAGGCCGCCAGCTCGGCGACGGTCGGCCGGCGGAAGAATTCCGGCAGCGGCAGCTCGACCCCCAGGGCCTGGCGGAGGCGCGACAGGGCCTGGATGACGAGGAGCGAATGACCGCCCAGGACGAAGAAGTCGTCGTGCACGCCCACCCGCTCGACCTGGAGCAGCTCGCCCCAGATCCCGGCCAGCACCTCCTCGACGGGCGTCCGCGGCCGCTCGCCGATGAGCTCCTCGGCGAGCGGCTCGGCGGCCGGCGCCAGGTCCCGCCGGGCGAGGGCCAGGCGGTCCAGCTTGCCGCTCGGAGTCGTGGGGAGGACCGAGAGGCGGACCAGACTCGCGGGCACCATGGCCTCGGGCAGCACGGCTCGCAGGCCCTCCCGCAGCGTGCCGGCGTCGAGCGGCGCGCCGGCGGGCACGACGAAGGCGGCCAGCCGGCGGCCCGCCGCCCCGTCCTCGTGGACCACCACCGCCGCCTCGCGGACTCCCGGCAGGCGGCGCAGGGCGGCCTCGACCTCCCCCAGCTCGACCCGCACCCCCCGCACCTTGACCTGACCGTCCAGCCGGCCGCGGAACACCAGGCTGCCGTCCGCCAGCTGGACGACCCGGTCGCCCGTGCGGTAGAGCCGTTCCCCCGGCGCGCCGGTCTCTTCCAGGCTGGAGGCAAAGGGATTGGGGCAGAAACGGAGGGCGGTCAGCTCCGGCCGCCCCAGGTAGCCGCGGGCGAGACCGGCGCCGCCGATCCACAGCTCGCCGTCGATCCCGGGGGGCAGCGGCTCCATCTCCGTCCCCAGCACGTAGGCGGCGACGTTCTCGACGGCGCGCCCGATCGGCACCCGCCCGCCGGCCTCGATCCCGGGCAGCGTCAGGTCGTGCCGGGTGGCGACGATGGTGGCCTCGGTCGGGCCGTAGGTGTTGATCAGCCGTACCCGCCCGCGCCAGGCGGCGAGACGGGAAGCCTGCGCCTCCTCGCCGCCCAGGATCACCTGCCGGACGCTCGGCGGCAGCGGCAGGTCCTCCGCTTCGAGGTGGGCCGCCAGCTCGTGCCAGTAGGCGGTGGGCAGGTCGAGCAGAGTGATCCCCAACCTCGCGACCGCGTCCAGGAAACCGCCGAAGGAGCCGGTCATCCCCAGCGCGCCGGCGGCGCGCAACACCAGGGTGGCGCCGCCGGTGAGGCAGGGATAGATCTCCTCGGCGCTGGTGTCGAAACTGATCGAGGCGAACTGCAGGACCCGGTTGCCGGGCGCCACCGCGAAGCAGGCGCCGGCGCTCGCCACGTAGTTGGCGAGCGCCGCGTGCTCGACCACCACCCCCTTGGGGGCGCCGGTCGAGCCCGAGGTGTAGAGGACGTAGGCCGCGTCGACGGCGGCGGGGCCGGCGCCGGCGGGCATGGGCGCCGCCGCGATTCTCTCCTGATCGGCATCCAGGCGGACCCGGAAGACGGCTTCGGGGAGGCGGTCGGCGAGGTCCGCGGTGGTCAGCACGACCCGGGCTCCGGCGTCCGCGACCAGGAAGGCCAGGCGCTCCGCCGGATAGGCCGGATCGAGCGGCAGGTAGGCCGCCTCGGCCCGCCAGATCCCGAGGAGGCCCACCACCAGGTCGAGCGAGCGTTCGAGGCAGACTCCCACCACCTCCCCCCGCCCGACGCCCAGGCCCCGCAGATAGCCGCCGAGGCGGCCCGCCGCCCGGAAGAGCTCGGCATAGGTGAGCCGGCTCTCTCCCGACTCGACCGCCGTCGCCTCGGGCGTCCGCGCCGCCTGCTCCGCGATGCGGCGGGGCACCGGCGTGGCGCCGAGCCCTGGGGCGACCGGCCCGCGGCCGGCGGCGAGGATCTCCCGCCGCTCCTCGGGGCGGAGCAGGGGGATGGCGGAGAGCCGCGCTTCCGGCAGGGCGCAAAAACCGGCGAGGAGATGGCGGAACATCCCGAGCAGGCGGCCCGCCGCCGCGGCGTCGAAGCGCTGGAGATGGTAGGAGAGGCCGAGGAGCATCGCCTCGCCGTCGGGCGCGGCGTAGAGGGCGAGCGGATAGTGGGTCGACTCCTTGAGCCGCGAGGCCCGCATTTCGAAGTCGATCTCGCCGCGCTGGTCCAAGGGGTCCAGGGGGAAGTTCTGGAAGATGAGGAGGCTCTGGAACAGGGGCCGGTCCCGCGGCATCCCCGCCCAGACCTGCACCTGTTCGAGCAGGGAGTGGTCGAAGCGGCGTTGTTCGAGCTGGCTTTCCTGGAGCGCGGCGAGCCAGGGGAGGAGCTTCTCGGCAGGGTCGACCCGCACCCGCACCGGCAGGGCGTTGATGAACAGACCGACCATCGACTCGACCCCCGGCAGCTCCGCCGGCCGGCCGGAGACGACGCTGCCGAAGACCACCTCGCGCGCCACCGCGGTGCGGGCGAGGAGCAACGCCCAGGCTCCCTGGAAGAGGGTGTTCAGCGTCAGCTGGTGCCGGCGGGCGAGGGCGGTCAGCGCCCGGACCGTCTCAGCCGGCAGGAGGAGTCTCTCCTGCTCGGTCGTCCAGCCACCGCCGCCAGCGGGCGTCGGCCCGGCGCTGCCGTCGAACGGGAGGGGAGTGGAAGCGGGCAGGTCCGCCAGCTCGCGCCGCCAGTACTCCTCGGCGAGGCGCGGATCCTGGTGCTTCAACCAGGCGATGTAGCGGCCGAAGGGCGGCGGCGGCGGCAGCTGCGGCTCCCGCCCGGCGGCGAGCGCCACATACATCGCCAGCACCTCGGAGTAGACCAGGGAGAGCGACCAGCCGTCGAGGATCAGGTGGTGGAAGCTCCAGACGAACTTCGCCTCCCCCTCCTCCCAGAGGATGAGGGCGGCGCGCAGGAGCGGTGCCTGGCCGAGGTCGAAGCCGCGCTCGTGGTCCTCGCGCAGCAGCTCGGCGAGCCGCGCCTCGCGTTCGGCCGCCGGCAGGGCACGCCAGTCCAGCTCCTGCCAGGGCAGCTCGACGGCGCGCCGCACCACCTGGAGCGGCCGCTCGCGGCGCTCCCAGAGGAACAGGGTGCGCAGGGCCGCGTGCCGCTCGACGACCCGGCGCCAGGCGTCTCGCCAGGCGGCGGGATCGAGTCGGCCGGTGAGCGTGAGGAGACATTGGTCGAAGTAATACTCGGACGAGCCGCCGGAAAGCAGGACGACCATCAACATGCCCTGCTGTGCCGGCGAGAGCGGATAGATATCCGCGACGTTCTCTCTGCCGTTCATCGGACTCCCCCTCAATCGAAGCTCACCGGCGGCGGAAAGCCACACGGGAGCCCATAAACTTCAATGCTTCAAAGCAAATCAGCCAGCAACTCGTCCAACTCGGTCTGACTCAGCTCGGCCTGCGGGAAATCACCCGGCGTCGGCCCCCCGGCCGCCGACCTGGTGCACCCCTCTGCGGATGCCGCGAGAGTCTCGATGACCGCGACCGGCGCGGCCGTTTCCACGACCGCCGCCAGAGTGGCGATCGTCTGATGCTTGAAGAGCTGGCGCGAGGTCAGCTCGAGCCCGCGCTGCCGGCAGCGCGCCACCACCTGAATGGTCAGGATCGAGTCGCCGCCGAGCTCGAAGAAGTTGTCGAGAACGCCCACTCCCGGCACTCGCAGCACCTCGGCCCAGACTTCGGCCAGGAGCTGCTCCAGGGCGCTCCGCGGCGCCAGCCGGGTGGACGAGAGCTCGGCGTGCTCCGGCGCCGGCGCGGGCAGGGCCCGGCGGTCGACTTTGCCGTTCGGGGTGCGCGGCAGGGCCGGCAGGAAGACCCAGCCGGCGGGGATCATGTACGCCGGCAGGCGCGCCGCGAGAGCGCAGCGCAGGCTGGCGACCGACTGCGGCGCCGGCGCGACGTAGGCGATCAGGCGGGGCTCCCCCGTCCCGTCGCGGCGCGCCAGCACGGCGGCCTCCGCCACCCCGGGGCAGGCGGCGAGCGTGGCCTCGACCTCCCCCAATTCGACGCGGAAGCCGCGCACCTTGATCTGGTGGTCGAGACGGCCGAGGAACTCGAGGTCGCCCGCGGGTCGCCGCCGCACCAGGTCGCCGGTGCGGTAGAGCCGCGCTCCTGCCGCCGATACCATCGCTGCGAACGGATCGGGGACGAAGCGCTCGGCGGTGAGATCGGGCCGGCCGAGATAGCCGCGGGCGAGACCGGCGCCGCCCAGGAAGAGCTCTCCGGGCACCCCTACCGGCAGCGGCTCCCCGCCCCGGCCGAGCACGTGGGCGGCGGTGCCATCCAAGGGCACGCCGATGGCGGGGGCCCGCAGCGATGGTCCCGACTGCCGCTCGACCAGGGCGAACGTCGAGTAGGTGGTGTCCTCGGACGGGCCGTAGAGGTTATAGAGGCGGCGCACTCCGGGCCGCGCGTAGACCTCGTCGGCGAGCGACCGGTGGAGCGCCTCTCCCGCCAGGTTGACCGTCCGCACCCCGGGAGGCAGGGCGTCCAGGCGCAGCAGCTCGGCGAGGGCCGAGGGGACGGTGTTGACCAGCGTCACCTCGCCCCGGGCCGGCAGATCGGCGAGGGCGAAGGCGTCGTCCGCCAGCACCACGGCGCCGCCGGTCGAGAGCGGGACGAAGATCTCGAAGACCGAGAGGTCGAAGGCGATCGAGGTCGCGGCGAGGACGGCGGCAAGCTCGTCCGGCGCGAAGACCGCCGCGGCCCAGCGCACGAAGAGGGCGGCGCTCCGGTGGGTGACCGCCACCGCCTTGGGCCGTCCCGTCGAGCCCGAGGTATAGATGAGATAGGCCAGGTTGTCGGGCGTGCCGGCGAGCGGCGCACGCGGTGCCTCCTGCGTCTCCGGCGTCTCCTGACCGTCCTGGACCTCCGGACCATCCAGCCGGACCTGCCGGATCGGCCGGAGAGCGGGGCCGGACGGCGCTCGCGCCGCCAGCTCTTCGACCGTCACCAGCAGGGCGGCGCCGCTGTCGGCGAGAAGATAGGTCAGCCGCTCGGCCGGATAGGCGGGATCGAGCGGCACGTAGAAACCGCCGGCCGCGAGCGTCGCCAGCATGGCGACGACGAGATCGGCCGTGCGCGGCAGGAAGAGCGCCACCGGGACCTCCGGCCCCACGCCCAGGGCGACCAGGCGGCGCGCCAGGCGCTCGACCCGGAAGGCCAGCTCGGCATAGGTGAAGCGCTCCTCCCCGACGACCAGGGCGGTGGCCCACGGCGTGCGGGCCACTTGGGCGGCGAACCCTTTCTCCAGTCGTTCCACTCGCGCGGGCCGCTCCCCCGGTCCAGCGTTCCACGCCGCGAGCTGCCGCAGCTCCGCGGCGGAGAGGAGAGGCAGCTCGGCGATCGGGCAGTCCGGCCGCTCGGCGAGACCGGCGAGCAGGGTGCGGAAGTGGCCGGCGAAGCGCTCGGCCGTCGCCCGGTCGAAGAGCGCGGTGGCGTACTCCCACTGGCAGGCGAGGCCGCCCTCCGCCGTCGCCGCGGCATAGAGCGAGAGGTCGACCTTGGCCCCTCCGCCGTCCACCTCGTGCAAGGAAAGCTCGACGCCGGGGCCGAGCTGCCGGGGCACCTTAAGGGCGTCGCCGAAGGAGAAGAAGACTTGGACCAGCGGATGGCGGGACGGATCGCGGGCCGGCTGGAGCGCGTCGACCAGCCGTTCGAAGGGGAGGTCCTGGTGCGCATAGGCGCCGAGG
Source organism: Thermoanaerobaculia bacterium (assembly GCA_035644215.1). Lineage (GTDB taxonomy): Bacteria > Acidobacteriota > Thermoanaerobaculia > Multivoradales > UBA5704 > DASQPA01. The sequence goes on along the minus strand of DASQPA010000414.1, from coordinate 451 downwards.
GTCGTCTCGCGGAGGCGGGCGAGCAGCGTCGTCCCGCTCGGGTCGTCCGCCAGCTCGGCCCGCAGGACGAGGGTATTGACCAGGAGACCCGCCAGCCCTTCCAGCTCCACCCGGTTGCGGTTGGCGCTGGGCACCCCGACCAGCAGGTCGTCCTGGCCGGCATGGCGGCCGAGCAGGGTGCTCCAGCCGGCGAGGAGGACCGTGAACGGCGAGGTTGCCGTCTGCCGGGCGAGACAGCCCAGCCGGCCGACGAGGTCCGCCGGCAGGGTGTCGGCGAGGCGGGCGCCGGCGAAGGTGAGCTCGGCCGGCCGCGGCCGGTCGCTCGGCAGCTCGAGGACCTGCGGCGCGGCGCGCAGGCGCTCGCGCCAGTAGGCGAGGTGCGCTGCGAGGACCGCGCCGGCGAGGCGCTCGCGCTGCCAGAGGGCGAAGTCGGCGTACTGGATCGGCGGCT
>DASQPA010000413.1:0-5791 GCA_035644215.1 Thermoanaerobaculia bacterium | reverse complement strand
TGCCCGGCCGGCAGGGCGGCGAGGTCTTTCGTCAGCTGCTCGACGTAGCCGGCCGGATAGCCGCCCGCCACCCCCAGCATCAGGTTGGCCTGGGTGTAGTGCTCGCGGTAGAAGCTCTTCACGTCGTCCAGGGTGATGTTCTTCAGGCCCTCGACCGTGCCGGCCGTGGGATGGCCGTAGGGATGATGGGCGAAGATCGCGTCCTGGATCGCCTCCAGCCCCAGCAGCTCGTCGTCCGAGGAGCGCAGCGTGGTGGTCAGGTACGCCACGAGCTGCTCCTTGTTGCGCTCGAAGTCGCCCTGGGCGAAGCCGGGATGGAGCAGCGCCTCCTCCAACAGGGCGGTGTAGTCGGCCAGCTTGTCCTTGTGAATCCGGCCGGCGACGACCGTCACCTCGCGGTCGGCGTTGGTGTCGATCGAGGCCGCCATGGGGTAGAGCGCCTCGGCGAGCTCCTGGTACGACCGCTTGGCGGTCCCGGCCTCGCCGATCATCTGGGCGGTCAGCGCCGCCAGTCCTTCCTTCCCCGCCGGGTCGTGGATCGAGCCGACGGCGAAGAACAGGCGGAGGGCGACGAGCGGCGAGCCGGGGCTGGGGAGGGTCACGACCTGGATTCCCGGGTTGGTACCGGCGGGAGCGGCGGGAGCGGCGGGGGGCTGGGCGGACCCCGCCGCGCTGGCGGCGAGCCCGAGGGCAGTGGCGAGCGCGGCGGCGAGCTTCGGTTTCGGTGTGCGCATGGCTATCTCCTCCCCGGCGCCGCGGCCGGCTGGGCCGACCCGGGGTGCGACAGGGTGACGACGGTCTCGTTCTCGGGCCGAAAGGTCTGCCGGGCCACCCGCTGGACGTCCGCCGGGGTGACCTTCTGGTACTGCGCGTAGATCGCGTTCAGGCTGCGGACGTCGCCGGAGAGGGCGATCGCCCGCGCCGCCCGGAAGGCGATCGCGCCCGGGTTGTCGAGCGACAGGGCGAAGGAATACCGCAGATGCTGCTTGATGCGCTCCAGGCGCTGGGCGTCGACCGGCTCCTTCTGAAGCTGTGCCAGGTACTGGTCGATCGTCTGCTGCACCTTGGGCACCAGGTCCGGCGACTTGACCTGGGCGTAGATCCCGAAGAGGTAGGGATCGCGATGGTCCTCGTTGCCGCCGTCCATGGCGTCGACCCACTGCTTCTGGACCACCAGGTCCTGGTAGAGCGGGGCCGATTCGCTGAACAGGAGCTGGCCGAGGAGCTCTAAGGCGGCGGTGTCGACCGAGGCGGTCGAGAAGGCCGGGGTGTGGTAGCCGACGAGCATCTGGGGCCGGCCGGGGGTCGGCCAGTCGATGTGGGCCTCCTGCTTCTTCGTCTGCGGCGGCTCGGTCGCGATCTCGACCGGCTTGTAGCCCTTCTTCCAGTCCCCGTAATATTGCTTGGCGAGGGCGTCGACCTTGTCGGGCTGGACGTCGCCCACCACCAGGAGCACGACGTTTTCCGGCCGGTAGAAGCGGTCGAAGAACTGGCGGCTGTACTCGTAGTAGCCGGGCATCGCCTTGACGTCGGCGATGAAGCCGATCGTCGTGTGCTTGTAGGTATGCTTCTGGAAGGCCAGGTCGCGGAGCTTCTCCTCCATCGGCTGACCCGGATTCGAGGCCCCCTTGTTGTACTCGCCCAAGACGGCGAGCGATTCGGTCTTGAAGGCGTCCTCGGTGTACTTCAGATTCTTGAAGCGGTCCGACTCCATGTCCATCATGGTCGGCAGGGCGCTTGCAGGGCCGATCATGTAGAAGTTGGTGTAGTCGTCGGTGGTGAAGGCGTTGCTGTCCGCCCCCATCCGCTTCAGCAGATCGTTATAGGCCACGGACGAATACTTGTCGGTACCACGGAACATCATGTGCTCGAAGAAATGGGCAAAGCCGCTGTGACCGGCCTCGACCTCGTTGCGCGAGCCGGTGCGGACGACGACGAAGTAGGCGACGGTGCCGGGGCTGTCGTAGGGGATCACGACGACCCGCAGGCCGTTGCCCAGGGTCGATTCATGGATCGGATAGGGAAAGATGTCCTGCGAGGACGGCGCGGGGGCGGCCGCCGCGCTGCCGGTCATGCCGAGGATTCCGGCGATGCCGCCGATACCGGTCAGCAGGCCCGCGAGGAGCAGAGCGCTGAAACGAGGGTGCACGATGCAGTTCTCCTTTCGATGATGGAGGAGGGGGCGGAGGACGGATTCCCCCGAAGGCGGTCCGTATTCTAATCTAAGCCTGCCATGCGACGGTTCCTCCCCCTCTCTGCCGCTGCCCTGCTCCTCGGATGTCTGGTGGTCCTGGCGGCCCTCCGCCTCGGTCCCGCCCCGGCGACCTCTCCGGCCAACCCCGTCCGCGGGCTGACGACGCCGCCGACCACCGACCCCGCCGGCCAGCGCGAGCGCCGGACCCCGGTGGTGGTGGTGATCGAGCGGATCTCCCCGGCCGTGGTCAACATCTCCGCCGAGTCGATCGTCCGCGAGGCCGACCCCTTCTTCGGCGGCTTCTTCGGCACCCGCCAGCGCCGCGCCCAGTCGCTCGGCTCGGGATTTATCGTCGACGCCTCGGGGATCGTGGTGACCAACGCCCACGTCGTCCAGGGCGCGTCGAGCATCACCGTCACCACCCTGGACGGCCGCGAGCTCAAGGCGCAGGTCCTGGGCTCGGACCGCGACGCCGACCTGGCGGTCTTGAAGGTGGACGGCAAGAACCTCCCCGCCGTCCCCCTGGGCTCCTCGGCGGACCTCATGATCGGCGAGACCGTGATCGCCATCGGCAACCCCTTCGGTCTCTCCCACTCGGTGACCACCGGGGTGATCTCGGCCCGTGGCCGCACCGTGCCGTCCGAGCAGGGGGAGCGGGTGTTCACCGACTTCCTGCAGACCGACGCCTCGATCAACCCCGGCAACTCGGGCGGCCCGCTGGTCAACATCCTGGGCCAGGTGATCGGCATCAACACCGCCATCGTCTCGGGGGCGAACGGCATCGGCTTCGCCATTCCGGCCGATCGCGCCCGGCGGGTGGTCAACGACCTGCTCCGTTTCGGCGAGCTGCACCCCCTGTGGACCGGCCTGCGGCTCTTGACCGTCGATCCCGAGCTGGCCCGCCGCAACGACCTCGGGGCGGCGCACGGCGCCTTCGTCTTCAAGGTCTACCCGAGCTCGCCCGCAGCCCAGGCGGGCCTCGCCCTAGGCGACGTCCTCACCGCCATCCAGGGGCAGCCGATCGCCAGCCGGGAGGACGTCATCACCGCCCTCTACTCCCTGCCGGAGGGCACGGCCCTCCAGGTCGCCGCGCGCCGCGGCACCCGCGCCTTCGACGCCACCCTGCGGCCGATCCGGCCGCCGCGTGACCTGGGGCTGCGCATCCTGGCCCAGGGGGTGGGCCTGGAGGTCAGCGAGGAGCGGGGAGCGCTGGTCGTCCACCAGGTCACCCGCCGCTCCGCCGCCGACCGCACCGGCCTCGAACCCGGGGACGTCATCATCGGCGCCAACGGCCACGAGGTGACGAAGCTCGACCAGCTGGGCGAGGAGGTCCTGCGCAGCTACGACCGCGGCGGCCTGCCGCTCGTCGTGCAGCGGGGACGTTTTGCGTACAACCTGGAGTTCCCGCTGGACTGAAGTCGAGGGCCGCGGTATCGGTTGACCGCCCCCGGTAATCAGCTGCACCAGTAGAAACTTTTAAAACCGGGCCGCAAGCGGCTCGGCAGCTTTTGCCTGCCATCCCCGCGTTTCCTCAGAGAGCAATCGAGATGTACCAATATCATTGACGAATCCCTGACCCGAATCTATGCTTTTACAAATTTGATTTTAGTGCAGTGCGTGAGTGCGCGGCATCGGGCGATGCGCCGCGTTCTCCTACGTGTGAGTCCAACCACTGGCCGCAGACGAGGAGTAGCCTTATGCGTAAAGCCGGATTTATATTTTTCATCCTCCTGCTGGCGGAGCTGGGGCTCGCCATCGGACAGGAGATTCCGCAGCCGCTACCCGAGAACAATCCAGACGCCAACGCCCTGGCCGACAAGCTCTATCCGTCCGCCAAGGTCTGCGGCCAGTGTCACCCCAGGCAGTACGCGCAATGGAGCCTCTCCTCCCACGCCTATGCCAACCTGTCCCCGATGTTCAACAAGTTCGAGCAGAAAATCAACGACCTGTCGCAAGGGACCATCAACTCTTTCTGCGTCCGTTGTCACGCCAGCGTCGGCACGGCATTGGGCGAGAGACGCGACATTTCCTGGTCGGGGCGCAGCGCGGCCGCCCGCGAAGGCATCACCTGCGTCACCTGCCACCGCGTCGGGGAGGCCTACGGCAAGGTCAATGCCGCGCGGAGGATCACGCCGGGTGACATCCACGAGCCCGTGTTCGGCCCCTTCGACACCCAAGGCGTCCTCAAGGCGATCGGCAATGCGAGGAGATACCAGATCCTCGTGAGCTCCGACGAGCCCGACAAGCCCGGCTACGTAAGGATCCACCAACAGGCCATTCAGTCCGATTTGATCGTGAAACCGGAGTTCTGCGTCACCTGCCACCAGGTCCAGGTCCACCCCGGTATCAAGCTCGAAACCGTCTGGGAAGAGTACCGCGCCTCTCCCGCCGCCAAGGAGGGCATCACCTGCCAGGACTGCCACATGAGCACCAGCCCCGGGCAGCCCAGCGGTTACGCGAAAGGCCCGGCCGCCATCGTCAACGGACTGACCGTCAACGACGACCGGAAGCTGTCCGACCACACCTTCACCGGCCCGGGCTACCCCATCAGCCATCCCGGTCTCTTCCCGCTGAGCATGGGCGAGTCCGCCTTCACCCCCGAACAGTGGCTGAAGTTCGACTACCGGGCCGCCTGGGGGAGCGAAGACTTCGAGAACAAGGTAACCGCCGCCCCCGGCTCCTTCAGCTTTCCGCCCGAGTGGCAGAAACCCGCCGACCGCAAGGCGGCCTGGCAAACCGTTCAGTCCAATCTCGCGCAGTGGAACCATCGGAAGGAGGAGCGCGTGAAGCTCCTGGAGAATGGCTCGCGCCTGGACGGCCCTTTCTTCCAGAGCCGCCCCGAGGTCGGCAAAGCCTTCTCGTTCGAGTACAAACTGACCAACCTCAACAAGGGTCACAACCTGCCCTCCGGCTCTCTGGGGGCCCAGCCCGAGCTCTGGCTCGACGTCGCCCTCCTCGACCCGGACGGGAAACGGATCTGGGAATCCGGCTACGTCGACAGCAACGGCGACATCGCAGACTTCCAATCCTTCGACGTCCAAGCCGGCAAGATCCCGCTCGACAATCAGCTCTTCAGCATGCAGGCCAAGTTCATCACCACCAATCTGAAGGGAACCGATCGGGAGATGTATCTGCCGATCAACCTGGATTTCGACCAACTGCCTTTCATCCGTCCCGGCAGCACACCCGCCTCGGTGCTCAATCATCCCCCCAACGTGCGCATGGAGAAGCGCAGCATTCCGCCTCTGGCCAGCCGTGCCGCGAAGTACAAGGTCCCGGGGAATCTGCTGACGAAAGCCGGCACCTATCGGCTGGCCGTGCGCCTGCGCGGCCGCACCGAGCCCATCTACTTCATGACCTTCGTCGGCGCCACGACCGACATGAAGCGGAGCGAGAACGAATGGGCGACCGACACCCATGCCTACGCCGTCGAATTCGACGTCCACTGAGAAAGGCGAACATGAACGGAAGAGACTGGACTGCGAACCCCTGGCTCGTCGGACTGCTCGTGCTCGCCCTGGGTGCTCCGTGTGCTGTCGCCGTCGCGGAGGACCCTCCATCCGCCGCCGCCGGCGAGAAAAAGGGCCCCGAGATGTC
>DASQPA010000412.1:0-3685 GCA_035644215.1 Thermoanaerobaculia bacterium | reverse complement strand
GGCCCCGAGGACATGGAACTGCTGCGGTCGGTGGCCGCCGGGGATGCGGGTCGCGACGACTGATCCGATACGGCCGGACTATCCCGCTCGGCGTATGTGCGGCCGTCATTACCAGCGGTAAAAGGGGTCTGAGTAGCATTGGAACAGGAAACCGGCTTAAGCCTTCCGGACGGCGGGGTGACAGGTAGAGTAAACCCTTGCTGGCATACGCCTCTGGCCTTGGAAATGGCGGTTTCCTGTTCCAATGCTACTTCTACAGCCGCAGGAATTTCACGTCCGGGTGTTTGGCCTTCCACGTCTTGGTGTGCGACTTTCTGGCTACCTCGTTCCGCCTCACGTGGTAGTCCACCAGTCCGATCGCACGTGGCAACCTCAGCTCCGGTTCCTCGAACGCCGCCATGAGCAGCCTCACCGTCCGGTCCAACGTCAGCTCCGGCGTTTTTTTTGGAGCCGCATCCGCGCCAGAGTCACGAACAAGTGCGCCAGCCCCACCAGCGTCATATGGTGGTGCCAACCGACCCACGACCGCGTCTCATACTCGGTCATCCCCAGGTAGCTCTTGCAGTCCTCGAAGAATTCCTCCACCCGGCAGCGCGTGCAGGCCACCAGCGCCAGCGTCGACAGCGGGGTCTCGCCGTCGGCGTTCGAGACGTAGTACCTGTACTCGGGCTCGGCCCCCAGCGACCGTCGAATCAGCAGCCAGCACGGTTGGCCCGGCTTGCGATGCCGCATCCCCCAGACCCGCACCGCCGCGAACTCGAACACCAGCGGTCCGATCGTCCCTTCACGCACCTGCAATGCCCGCCATGTGCCGGCGGGCAACTCGGACGCCAGAACGCCCGCCGTCCGCACCGCGTCCCGGACGGGGCTGGTTGGCTTGCGGCCTCGCCCCGAGTACTCCGGCACGCAACCGGCCGGATCGGTCGTCCAGAACGCCGTCGTCACCGGCACCTCGAGCACGTACCGCTGACCCAGGAGTTCCAGCTCATCGAGGAAGTGGCCGGCCCGGCCGTACTCGTCGTCGGCGACCACCCAGTCGAGTTCGACCTGGCCCAGCACCGCGACGTCGCGGACCAGTTCGGCCGCGATCCGCGGCTTGGTGCGAAAGGCCACGTCCTCGGGGATGTGGGCCCGATCCCGGCGGTCGTTCGTCTCGGGCGTCGCCTCGCACCACGACTCGGGCAGGAACAATTGATGATCGAGCAGGGCCGACCCGGCCGGGGTCACGGCGATCAGGAACACACCGACCTGGCAGTTGTCCTCCTTGCCCTGCCGGCCGTTGTGCTGCCGGGCCACGCCGGCCGAGTGGGCCCCCTTCTTGGAGAAGGCCGACTCGTCGATCACTCCGACCACCCCGACGGGCGAGCCGGCCGCCGACGGGGCGAGTTCTTCGGCGAAGAGGGCCTGCGCCTCGGCCATCACGTCGTCTCCGGCCCAGGGGGCGGCCCCGACGAACTTCTGCAGGCCCGAGACGTCGCCGTGCCCGACCAGGAGGGCGATCGGCTCGATACTCTTGCGTTCGGGGCAGGTCATCAGGCCCTTGATGTAGTCATAGGCATGCTCCTGGGCCTGGGCCTTGCCGAAGAGCAGGGCGAATTGATCGTGGAATCGGACCAGTTGCTCGGCCGCGGCGCGCACGTCGTCCGGTGTCATTGGAGGTTCCCTCCCGATAGAGTCAGCGTTCGGCGACGGACTGGCCGGTCCTTCAAGATCGTGACTTCAGCTTACACGGACCTGCGGCGAGGGCAAGAAATTCCTGCGGCTGTAGAACTAGTTTGCGGTGCGAAAGTGCGGAGCCATTTCTCGTCCGGTAGTCTGTGGGATGGCTCGGCAACGGGTCCTCCGATGGCCTCCGGGAGGCTCTCGCATGCTCCGTGACCGCTACGAGCCGGTCGACCTCTTCGCCCTGGTCCCGCAACTTGACCTGGAGTTCGAGCCCCGGCTGGCCCAGCTCGACCAGCTCCTGGATGACGACCAGATCTTCGCACGGGTCCGCGACGATCTGGGCCGCCGCTACCCCCTGACCCGGGTCCACGGCCGACGATCCACGCCGGTGGAGGTCATCCTCCGCATGCTCGTGGTCATGCGGCTGTATGGCTGGAGCTTCCAGAAGACCGAGTACTTCGTCAACGACAGCCTGGTGCTCCGCCAGTTCTGCCGCGTCTACCTCGAGCGGGTCCCCGACGACACGACCCTGATCCGCTGGGCCAAGCTGGTCGGCCCCGAGACCCTCCAGAAGCTCAATGACCGCGCCGTCGAGCTGGCCCGGGGCCGCAAGGTGACGCGCGGTCGCAAGCTCCGGGTGGACACCACCGCGGTGGAGACCGAGATCCACTACCCCACCGACAGCGGCCTGATCGGCGACGGCGTGCGGGTCGTCTCACGACTGTTGCGTCGGGCCAAGGCGGTGCTCGGCGAGGCGGCCTCCAGGCTGGGGGGCGCGTTCCGGAGCCGGGTCCGCACCGTCCGCAAGCTCGCCCAGCAGTTGCACCGGATCGCCCGACGAAAGGGCGAACAAGGCCGCGAGGCGCTCAAGGCGGCCTACACGAAGTTGATCGAGACCGCCGAGCGGACCGGGGCCCAGGCCAGGCGGGTGCTGGAGGCCCTGAAGCGATCCGGCGCCAAGGGGGCGGAGCACCTGGCCGGGCGAGTCGGCGAGTTCCTGCCCCGGCTCACTCAGGGCATCGAGCAGGCGCGGCGTCGTGTGCTCCAGGGGGAGTCGGTGCCGGCCCAGGACAAGCTGCTCTCGCTGTTCGAGCCGCACACCCAGATCATCCCCCGGTTCAAGGCGGGAAAGCCGGTCGAGTTCGGCCGCAAGATCCGGCTCGACGAGGTCGAGGGGGGGATCATCAGCGGGTATTCGATCCTGGAGCAGGGCGGCGGGCAGGACCAGCCGTACCTCAAGGACAGCCTGGCGGCGCATCGGCGGCACTTCGGGCGTGCCCCGGACCTGCTGGCGGCCGACCGCGGGATGTCCTCGGCCGAGAACGAGGAGCTGGCCGTGCAGGCCGGGGTCAAGTCGGTGGCCTTGCCGCGGGTGGGCCAGGCGACGGCGGAGCGGAAGGAGTTGGAGAAGGGGCGTCGGTTCCGCCGGGGTTATCGGTTCCGAGCCGGGATCGAGGGCCGGATCCACTCGCTGCGGCGCGACTTCGGCCTGAAGAGATGTCGATATCACGGGTCGAGCGGGATGGGCCGGTGGGTGGGGTGGGGGATCGTGACCCACAACCTGGTCAAGATCGCGGAAGCGGGGGCGGCCCGGTGAGATAGGCAAGGGGAGATCGGGGTCGGAGGTCCCTGCCGCGAGAGGTCATTGCATTCGCGAACGTCAATGCGATCGCCAACCCCATTTCGCACCGCAAACTAGTTCTACTGTCTCCCGGTCCTTGAAGCCGCTTAACCGTTTTTGCATCATACCCTTCCGTGACGGACTCGTCCGGAAGGGAGTCGGCCATGGAACGCCGCTACGAGGTTCGCCTGGAACAGATGTTGGCCCAGGCCGAGGTCTCTCCTGAGTCGATGCGCGGCCTTCTGAAGCGGCTCGAAACTTTCGCCGAGCCGTTCGCGGAGTCGCTCTCCGGGCCTCAACAGCGGCGGCATGCCGCTGAGTACATGACGGGGCTTCTCTCCAAGCTCGAACGCAAGACCGGCGAGGCGATCGCCTACCTTCACGACCAGGAACGTCAGG
>DASQPA010000411.1:0-4758 GCA_035644215.1 Thermoanaerobaculia bacterium | reverse complement strand
TAGGCCAGACCCGCACAGCCGCCGAGCAGGCTCGAGAACTGGCCGGTCAGAGCGGTCTGCAGGTGGGTGATGAAGGTCGAGGGCAGCGTGCCGGTCGGCAGCTGGCCGGAGCAGCTCGCGAAGTTGATGTCCTGCGAGAACGTCCCCTTCGGGCTGATGAGGTCGCCCGGGTCCTGTCCGGCCGAGGCGGTCTGCGGCAGGTTGCCGCGGACGAAGATGTCGGCCAGGTTGATCGACTGGACGTCATACCCGGTGAGGTAGACGTTGAAGTCGAGGACTGGCACCGACAGGTCGGACCAGACCACGACGTGAGCAAGGACGGCGGTCGCCGAGGCGTTGTTGATCGAGAACAGGGTGGTCACCCCGGTCGGATTCGCCAGATCCACCTCGAAGTACGGGAGCAGCAGCGTGGCTCCCGGTACGTCGTCGACGGTGCAGATCACGGCGAACGCCTGGCCGCCCAGGGCCAGAAGGCCCAACAGAGCAAGGCACAGTACGGTTTTCTTCATGACAGACAATCTCCTAGTTGGCTAATTTGCCTACAGACGAATGAGACCAGACCGATGTTGAACTTCGGAGTCTCCAGCTCTCCTCGATCACCTCCCGTTAAAAAGATTAGAGTGCCTGCGATCTTATAGCATCCGAGGTCTTCCTGTCTCCCTCTCCCACCAAGGCCTCGGCCGTCTTTCCTCCTGGGCAGAACGGGAGGTTTTTCCTCCCCCCTGTTTTATGCTCCTGCACTATAGAGAGCCCCACTACGTCCTGTCAAGGGGTGTTCTGAGGATATCTCATCTTCCCTCTTCATTGGGGTTTCGGGGACTTCGGGGAGTTGGCCGGGGCGAGATGCCAGGCCGTCAGCCCTCCCCCCGAGGCACAGCTCCCCTCGCCGACGAGCGCCGAGCCCTCGCCGGCGAAGCTCGCGACGATCTCGTCCTTGCCATCCCCGTCGAGGTCCTTCAGCCGGACATGATAGCCGCGGCAGCCGCCGGGGAAGGGGGGCACCCCGGTCTTCTCCCGGGTGAAGGCGCCCTGGCCGTCGCCCAGGAAGATCCAGGTCCTGCCGTCGCCGGTCAGGGCCACGAGATCGGTCTTGCCGTCGCCGTCCAGGTCGCCGCTTCCCAGGGCGAAGACGCCGATCCGCCCCTCCTCGACCGCCAGGACCCGGCGCTCCCACTTGTCGCCGGGCCGGGAGAAGAAGAGGTCGATGCCGGTGCGCCAGATCCCCATCTCGTAGCTGGAGTAGGCCACCGCCAGGTCGGTCCGTCCGTCATGGTCGAAGTCGGCCGCCTGCACGGCGTTGACGTAGCTCCCGGGGCGGACCAGCTCGAGCGTCACCGGCTCCCAGCTGCCGTCAGGCTTGGCCAGGTCGACGAGGTCCTTGCGCCCCTGGATGCCCGAGCTGGTGGCAAAGTCCATGCGGTGGTCGGCGTTGAAGTCGCCCAGGGTGAGGGAGTCGCCGAAGAGGTGGGCCGAGCCCGTGCCCTGGTCCTTGCGGACCCACTTGCCGTTGCCCTGGTTCAGGTAGACCACCACGCCGTACGCCTCGGAGGGGAGCATCTGCCCCTGCGCCCGGCCGCCCGAGATGTTGAGCCGCGGCCCCTCTCCCAGGGCCAGGAGGTCCGGACGGCCGTCGCCGTTCCAGTCGATCACCGCCAGCGCCTTGGACGAGTATCCCCCGACCTCCCCGCTCTTCCCCCCGGGGACCACGAAGTCGAGCCCGTCACTCCAGTTGGTGAAATTGCCCTTGCCGTCGCCCAGGAGCACCTGGATGCCCCGCAGGTGCATGCCGAGCGCGATGTCCGGATGGCCGTCGCCGTTGAAGTCGGCGACCACGGCGTCGCCGTAGTCGAAGGCGAGCGGCGGGTACTTGGTGTTCTTCCAGCGCTGCCAGTTGCCCTTGCCGTCGCCCAGGAAGATGACCGGGTTCGACATTCCCTTCCGCGGCGAGCCGTGGACGATGTCAAAATGGCGGTCCCCGTTCATGTCGGCAATGTCGAAACCGTCGCGCCACTGGCCGGAGGTCGGCAGGCCGTTGCCGAAGGAGACGAAGCGCAGCCGGTCGCTCTCCGCGGTCTCGACCTTGTAGGTGGCGGCCACCTTCTCCTTGTCCTCGGCGCTCGGCTCCTTGGGCTGGGCATGGGCGGTGGGCGAGTCGGCCGGCGGCCTCCGGTAGACCTTGAAGTAGTAGAACTTCGCGTCCTCTTTCTCCACCTGGAGCGGAATGCCGTAGCGGGTCCGCACCGACTTGGCGTCGACCCGCTGGGCCAGCTCCTTGGGCATTTTGTCGAGGAAATACTCGCGGCCCTCCGCGTCCTTCAGCCACTTCCCGTCCGGGGGCGTATCGGGGAACTCGCCGGCGGCTTTCTGGGCGGCCTGGGCGGCGCTGTCCGCCGGCGCGGTAGCGGCGGGCGGGGCCGCCTTGGGCTTGCCGGCAGCGTCTACCCAACCCGGAAACGAGAGGACGCCGAGCGTGGCGGCAACGAGCGCAGCCCGGGATGGGCGGCACGCGAACAGGGGGGTCCACATACAGGAAGCTCCTTTACTTTTCATACCAGCCGGAGCAGGCTCAGCAAGAAGCGCACCAGAAGTATTTTAGATTTCGTCAACGAACGCAGGCTTGAGACGAGCGAACAGCCAGAAGCCGGCGCATAGTAGCACGGCGGCCGCGACGGCCAGGACCAGGATGCCTCCGGTCGCCGGCCCGCCGAAGAGGGCCTGCCGGTAGAGGCCCACCAGAGCGGTCAGCGGGTTGGCCTGGATCCAGGGGAGGAAGCGTGCCGGAACGGCGCCGATGGGATAGACGATCGGCGTCAGGTAGAACCAGGCCGTGAACACCATCCCCAGGACCTGCGCCGTGTCACGGAAGAAGACGTGGACCGAGCCGAGGAGCAGGCCCAGGCCCACGGTCAGGGCGATCTGCAGCGGCAGGGCGACGAGGAGGAGCGGCAGGCCGCTCCAGGAGAGGTCGCCCAGGCCGGCCACCACCACCAGGAAGAGGAGGGCCGCGATCCCCTCGTGGAGCAGCGCCGCGAGCACCACCGCGAGGATCAGGATCTCCGCCGGGAAGCGCAGCTTCTTGACCAGGCTGGCGTTGTCGGTGATCGCGGTCGAGGAGCGCAGCACCCCTTCCTGCACCGCCAGCCACGGCAGGAGACCGCTGAACAGGAAGACGGAGAAATGCTGGGTCCGGGTGCCGACCAGCCGCACCTGCATGACGGTCGAGAAGACGAAGGTGAAGAGGAGGAGCATCCAGAGCGGCTGGACGAACGACCAGACGAAGCCCAGGAGCGATCCCGCGTAGCGGCCCTGGAAGTCCCGCTTGACCAGCTCCCGGAGCAGGAAGAGGTGATGGCGGGTGCCTTTCATCGGGCTGGGGCTCTGCGGGGGGCTCATGGCAGCGGGCTATTATCCCCGGAAGGGGGTCGGAGCACCACCACCGGCCGGGGGTGCGCGACGGCGAGCAGACGGAATCGAAGCCTCCGGTCTTTCCAAGACATGCAGAATGTAGAATTAATGTGTTAGTATAATTGCAAGCCTAAGGCTTATCCGCACCGCAGGCACTTCGCCTCGGTCGCATCGCTGGAAAGGAGACTCAAGCCATGAAAGTCTTCTGCAAGGTGCTGGTTGTCACCGTGATCGCCTTCGTCCTGCCCTCCACCGCCCGGGCTTCCATCGGTGGAAATGCCATCCCGAAGTACAGCTTTGGCCAGATCTTTGCGGCCAGCTCGACGGTCGATCTGATCCCTTCGACCAACGGCTCCGGGAACGTCTGGGGAGCCCGGTGCATCATCTCGAACACGTCCGACGCCGTCGACCTCAAATTCACGGTCGATGGCGGGACCGTGCGTACGATCAGCCTCGATCCGCTTTATTTCGAGCAGGATGAGGCCGGCCAGCTGGTGAGCGGCTGGATCCCGCTGGACGTCGCCTTCAGCACCAGCATTCGCGTGCAGATGCAAAACGGCGCGGTGATCGGCACGATCAACTGCTGGGCTTCCTGGGGCACCAACTAGCCGCCTGACCTTAGGGCGGCCGGCCCCTCACCCACCCCGGCCCATAGGCGCTAACTTTGGCTCCGAGCGGGCCGGGAGGTGGGTCCCTCCCCCCTGGGAGGGGGAGGGTTGGATCAGGGGGGAGGTCAGGAGGGGGGCATTTCGCGGTCGTGCGGCTCCTCCTCCCGCACGGCCTGGCAGCCGTCGTCGGGCCGGCCGCAATCGCCTCCGGGAGCATCCCGAATCCCTCCGGCCGCTGCCGAAACCCCTCCGGGCGCTTCCCGACCGTCTCCGGGAGGTTCCGGATTCCCTCCGGCCGCTTCCGGACGGTCTCCGGGAGGTCCCGAAACCTCTCCGGCCCCTTCCCGACCGCCTCCGGGGGCTTCCGGAAACCCTCCGGGAGGTTTCAAAAACTCTCCGGGACCTGCCAAAAACTCTCCGGGAGCTTCCAGACGCTCTCCGGAAGCTTCCGGAGGCGCGGAAAGTCACTTTCCACGCCTCGGAAGTCGAGCCGGAGGGATGAAAAGTCTTCCCGGACGCATGGAAAGTTACTTTCCACGCATGGGAAGTCGACCCGGAGGCGTCCGAAGTCGAGCCGGAGAGGTTGAAAGTCGAGCCGGAGGGATCGGAAGTCGAGACGGAGAGATGGGAAGTCGACCCGGAGGCGTTGGAAGTCGACCCGGAGACTTTTTTGAGGGCGTTCCAGGGATTTGGGAGCCGCGCACGGAGTTTTCGGCTGGGAGCCCGGGTCCCGTCAAAGTCGCTT
>DASQPA010000410.1:0-12513 GCA_035644215.1 Thermoanaerobaculia bacterium | reverse complement strand
TCGACCACGGTGGCGAGAGCGAAGGGGGTGTCGCCCAACAGGAGCTCGCGCAGGCGGCCGGCCAGCTCGGCCAGCGGCCCCGCGGTGGCCGGCTGCACGAAGACGTCCACCATGCCGTTGCAGCCCAGCCCGAGGCCCCAGACGACGTCGTCGTCCCCGCCGGTGCTGTAGTGTCGCAGCGAAGGTTGTCCCGAAGCGACGACGGCCATGGCCACGTCGCGCACGTCGGCCTCCAGGCAGCCACCGCTGACGCTGCCCATAGTGCCCCCCGTCTGTTCGATGAGGAACTTGGCCCCCGGCCGGCGGTAGGCGGAGCCGGAGATGCTGGCCACCGTGGCGAGCGCGGCCTTCCCCCCGGTCGCCGCCAGCTCGGCGAGCCGCGAGAGGATCTCCGCGGTCTCTTTCCAGTGGTTCATACCCTCCCGTCCCTGGGCTACGATATCTCCACCCCGGGGAGGATACAACTGCGGGAGATCCCAGTGCCCCGGGCTCTATTTGAGTAGAGCTGAAATACGCGGTGAGCCACCGGAAACCGGGAGCCCGCGACCCGCGGCCCGTTGCGCGGTCCTCCAGAGACGTGCGGGGTGGCTCGAAATGCCTTGCGAGTCACGCCAAATCGATTTTGCGCCACCCGAAATGCATTTCGAGCCGCTCCAAATGTATTTCGAGTCACCCGAAATGAATTTCGAGCCCGGCGAAATGCATTTCGAGTCGCTCGGAATCGATTTCGAGCCACCCTAAATGCATTTCGAGCCACTCGAAATCGATTTTGCGCCGCCCAAAATGCATTTCGGGCCGCGCGAAATGGATTTGGAGGGGTTCGGAGGTCCTTGGGCGGCAGTCCAGGGCGGTTTCGAGCCCCGGAAGACCCTTTGGCTGCCGTCCACGGCCTTCCTTGGTAGCATAGGCCGATCATGAGCCCCGATGGAAACCTTGCGGCGTTCCCGCCCGACCCGATCGCCGCGGTCACCCACCCCGACCCCTATCCTTATTACATGCACCTGGTGGCGGAGGCGCCGCTCCACCGCGATGTCGCCTCGGGTCTCTGGGTGGCGGCCGGCGCGGCGGCGGTGACCGCGGCCCTGACCAGCGAGCTCTGCCGAGTCCGGCCGCCGGCGGAGCCGGTCCCCCGGGCGCTCCTCGACACCCCCGCCGGCGAGATCTTCCGCCACCTGGTGCGGATGACCGACGGCCGGGACCGCTGTCCGTTGAAAGCTGCGATCTCGACGACCCTGGGGGCGATCGCCGGCCCCGCGGTCGAGGTGGAGAGCCGGCACTGGGCGCGCCACCTGGCGGCGACGATCGACCCCGAGGGCGATCCTGGCGCCGTCACCCGCTTCACTTTCGCTCTGCCGGTCCATGTCGTGGCCAGCCGGCTTGGCGTACCGCCCGACCGGCTGGAGGAGACCGTCCAGTGGACGGGCGACCTCGTGCGCTGCTTCGCCCCGGCTGCCCGTCCCGGCGAGATCGAGCAGGGCGCAGCGGCGGCAGGGCAGCTGCTGGAGCTGTTCCGCTCCCTCCACGCCCCTGGGGATACCGAGGCTCTCCTTCCGTCTCTGGTACAGGAGGCCGATCGCCTGGGTCGCCCCGACCTCCCGGCCATCGTGGCCAACGCGGTCGGTTTCCTCTCCCAGGCGTACGAGGCGACGGCCGGCCTCGTCGGCAATACCCTGCTCGCCCTGGCCAGGCACCGCGATCTCCTGGATCCGGCCGGCGGCCCTCGCCTCCGTCCCGGCGTCGTCGAGGAGGTCCAGCGCTGGGACCCACCGGTCCAGAACACCCGCCGTTTCCTTGCCGGCTCGGGGAGCGTCGCGGGCCAGGAGATGGGGGAGGGCGACGCCATCCTCGTCGTCCTCGCCGCCGCCAACCGGGATCCGGCGGTCAATCCCGCCCCGGAGCGCTTCGACGCCGCCCGGCAGAACCGCCGGTCCTTCACCTTCGGCTTCGGTGCCCACGCCTGCCCCGGTGAAGTGCTGGCGACGACCATCGCCCGGGCAGGTGTCGAGGCGCTCCTCGCGGCCGGTGTCGATCCCGAGCGCCTGGCCGGGACCGTGACCTATCGCCCCTCCGCCAACACCCGGGTGCCGATCTTCGGGTAGACGAGCCCTGATAGCATGGGTCCGAGGAGGAGACGATGTCGACACCACCCACGACCGACGACCCGCAGATCGAATCCCTGCGCCTCGGCCCCGACGACCCGCGGTATCACGCGGTAGTCGTCGGATGGCTCCGGAGCGCAATATTCTTTGCCATCGTGTACCCCGTCGTGGGCATCCTATTCGCGGCGCTCGCCAATCCCTCTGCCTCCAACGCGATGCGTGTCACCTGGCGGCTGGCCGCCTGGTTGGTCTGCGCCGTGGCGTTCGCGGCTCACCTGGGGTACGAGCATTTTCGGCTGCGGAGCTCGCCTGTGCGAGCAGCCTTGCACGTCTCGGTGGCGGTCGCCTTGGGGGCCTTCGCTCTTGCCGTCTGGGTGAACGTTCATGCGCATTGGAGTGCTGCAAGCCACCAGAGCCCGCTCGCGCCCTTGGCGCTCGTCGTGTTTCCGGCGGTGACCGGGGTGCCGGCGTTTGTGGTTGCTTTCGTTGCCGGGATAAAGTCAGATGAGTAAGACCGAGAAGAGTTTCGACGCAATCGGCCCCGACGATCCGCGGTATCGTGCGGTGGTCGAGAAGCGTTTCAACAAGCGGTTCATCGCGAGCCCGGATTACGTCCGACTCGTCCACTCGACCGAGCAGGTGGTCTCGGCGGCCGAGGAGGCGGTGCGGGAGGGCCGGCGCCTCGTCGTCACGAGCGGCGGACACTGCCTGGAGGGATTCGTCTCCGATCCCGCGGTGCGGGTGATCCTCGACATCTCACCCATGAAGCGCGTCTACTACGACGCGGAAAAAGGCGCCGTGGCCGTCGAGGCCGGCGCCACGGTGGGCGAGACGTTCCAGGCGCTGTTCGAGACCTGGGGAGTGGTGATCCCGCTCGGCGAGTCTCCGGCGATCGGCATGGGCGGGCATGTGGTCGGCGGCGCCTTCGGCTTTCTCTGCCGCCAGTTGGGCCTCGCGGCCGATTATCTCTATGCCGTCGAGGTGGTCACGGTGGATGAGAGCGGCCGGGCGAGCGGCGTGGTGGCGAGCCGGGAGCCGTCCGACCCGCATCGCGACCTCTGGTGGGCGCATACCGGCGGGGGTGGCGGCAACTTCGGCATCGTCACCCGGTACTGGTTCCGCTCGCCCGGCGCCTCCGGCGACGATCCCGCCCGGCTGCTGCCCCGTGCGCCGGAGTCGATCACGACCTTCCGGGTGGAATGGAGCTGGAGCGACTTCGACCGGCCCTCCTTCCTGCGATTGTTGAGGAATCACGGCACCTGGTGCGAGCAAAACAGCGCCGTCGATTCCCCCTATGCCTCGCTCTGGACTCTCCTGGAGATCCATCGCCAGCAGTTCGGGAAGATCCTGGTCCGCGGGGTGAGCACGGCGGGCGCCACCGCCAAGCAGCTGATGGAGGACCATCTGAGGGTGCTGGGGGACTGGATCGGCCCGCCGATCCAGCGAGAGATGTCAGAGATGTCCTGGCTCGAATTCGCCCTCAACCCGCTGCCCGATCTGTTCGCCGCGCCGCCGGGCGGGGTGAGCGCCAAGGTGAAGGACGCGCTGCTCAAAAAGCGGTTCACCGATCGCCAGATCGACGTCGCCTACGACTACCTGACCCGCACCGACCACGACGTCATGGGCGGGATGCTGGGGCTCGCCACCTATGGCGGGCGCATCCATACCGTCGCGCGCGAGGCGACCGCCGCCGTCCAGCGCGATGCGATTCTCGACATCGCCTGCACCACCGGCTGGCTCGATCCCCAGGAAGAGGCGAAGAACCTGGCCTGGGTGCGGGCGTTCTATCGGGACCTGTTCGCGGAGAGCGGGGGCGTGCCGGTGCCGGGAGAGGCGTACGATGGAGCGCTCATCAATCATCCCGACACCGACCTCGCGGACCCTGCCCTGAACACTTCCGGCGTGCCCTGGCCCACCTTGTACTACCAGGAGAACTACCCACGCCTGGAGCGGATCAAGGCGCGGTGGGACCCGCGGAACGTGTTCCACCACGCGCTGTCCATCCGGGTGGGCTGAAGCGGCCTCCCGGCGTCAGCTCTCCTGGCTTTCGCTGGGGGAGGGGCCGAAGCCGCAACGTCCGCGCATGCCTTGGTGGAATCGTTCCCGCTCCTCCGGGGTCATGCGCTCCCAGCGCTCGGCCATGCGACGGCGGAAATTGGAGCGACCGTATCCGTGGCGCCCCAATCCACCGAAGAGGATTCGGCAGAGCGCCAAGAGGCCCACCGCCTGCCAGAAGGTAATCTCGCGCCAACCGAAAATCGCCGGCAGCAGCCAGTTCCAGAGGAGCCGCACGACCCCGCCGCCGAGGAAGGTGAACAGCAGGATCCCGGCGATCGCCGCCGGCACCACGAAAATCCATTTCTTTCTCATGTTTTTTACTCCCTCATGCTTTCGTCGATTCGTCGTAGATCCTTTGCAGTCGTTCGCGCAGATGCAGCACCGCATAGCGTTTGCGGGAGAGCAGCGTGTTCACGCTGACGCCGCTCTCGGCGGCCATTTCCTTGAAGCTGCGCCCTTCCAATTCGTGCGCCACGAACACCTCACGCTGCTCTTCCGGCAACTCGTCGACCGCCGACTCGAGCTCCGCCAGAAGCACGTTGCGGGCGAAGAGCGCCTCCGGTCCGGCGTCGGGTGAGGGCAGCAGGTCTTCCAGCCGCAGCATCTCCTCGTCCTCGTCGGCGATGGCGGCGGCGGTTTCGCTCCAGCTCTCCGGCTTCTTCTTGCGGAAGAGGTCGGTGATGCGATTGCGCGCCACCCGAAACAGCCAGCCGGTGACGTGCTCGATCGGCATCAGCAGGCGGTTGGCTTCCACCAGCTCGAAGAAGACGTCCTGGAGGACGTCCTCCACGTCTCGCGGATCGGGCACCCGCCGGCGAATGAAGTTGCGCAGCCGGGACTGCTCCCGCTGGACCACCTTGGAGATCCTCAGATCCTGTTCGAGGGGCATCGGTTCCAGGCTCGCCGCGTTCTTCATCTACGGTTGTAGACGAACGAGGGGGTGCGGATATTGTACGGCCGCCAAGCGGCTGTAACTATCGTGCCCTCTCGGCGTATCTAGGAGGGAGGATCAGCATTCTGCCTACTGCCTGCTGGGAGTTGGGGCGCCGGGCATGTCATTGCGATCGTTGTCCTTGTGCTCGGTTCCCTCCTGGTCCAACGGCGTTTGAGTCGGCGGGCCTTGTCCAAGGAAGGCAGCGCGCAAGAGATCTCCGAGCGCTCTCAGTCGGCGGTGGGCGGTTCCGAAAGGAAGGGGTTGACGATCGTGAGATCTCCGATTCGCTGACCGTGATTCAGATCTTCGGTCCATAGGAGCTCGCAGCGCGCCCTGCGGGCGGCCTCTACGACCAACGCATCCCAGAACGAGATCTTGAGAGTCGAGGCGAGGCGGATGCCCGCCCGCAGGAGGTCGCCGGTGTTCTCGACGACTTTCCAGGTGAGGTACTGCTCGACGATGACCAGGGCCTCGTCGGGACCGAGCGGCCGAGGCATCTTGCGAGTCACGACGACAAAGAATTCCTGGAGGACCTGAACGCTCAGCACCCCCTCGCCAGAGCGCCACAAGTCCGCCACCAGATCCCCGGCCACGGTGTGCTTGCTGCCCGCGTCGCGGTCCTCGGCGTAGACCAGGATGTTGGCGTCAACGAAGGCGGGCACGCTCGTGGAGCTCGGACCTGGAGGGGAGAGGGCCGCCGCCCAGAGAGGTACCACGCTCGAGGCGGTGGAGAGCGGCTCGCTTGGCCGTCTCGTACGCCTCGGCTTCGGCGACGAGACGAGACAGCTCATCGCGCAGCAGTGCGGAGATGGAGCGATTCCGGCGCGCTGCCAAGATTCGCGCCTTGGAGATGAGGTCCTCGTCCATCGTCAAAGTAATGTTCCGCTGCATCGGGCACCTCGGTACACGTTGTTCACGTGCCGCATTCATTCTACCACCTCACCGTCCCCCCCAACTGTGCTATCCTCTCGCGCCCGCCGCATCGCGGCGGAGTATCGCCTCCCCCACTCTCCAAAGAGGACAGTACTGTGAGCGCCACGAAGAGAAGAGAAGACGTCCGTAACCTCGCCATCATCGCCCATGTCGACCATGGGAAGACCACCCTGGTCGACGCCATGCTCTGGCAGAGCGGCATCTTCGGCGCCCACGAGCACGTCAACGAGCGGGTCATGGACTCGATCGACCTCGAGCGGGAGAAGGGGATCACCATCATGGCCAAGAACACGGCCATCCTCTACCAGGGCACCCGCATCAACATCGTCGACACCCCCGGCCATGCCGACTTCGGCGGCGAGGTGGAGCGGACGCTCAAGATGGTCGACGGAGTGCTTCTCCTCGTCGACGCCAGCGAAGGCCCGCTGCCGCAGACCCGCTTCGTGCTCAAGAAGGCCCTCGAGGCGAACCTGACGCCGATCGTCGTCGTCAACAAGATCGACCGCAGCGACGCCCGGCCGGCGGCGGTGCTCGACGAGGTGTTCGACCTCTTCATCGACCTGGAGGCGACCGAGGACCAGCTCGACTTCCCCGTCCTCTACTGCAACGCCCGGAAGGGGCTCTGCCGGCGCACCGCCGATGGGCCGGACGAGCGGCTGGGGCCGCTCTTCGACGAGATCCTCCGCACCGTGCCGGCTCCGGTGTACACCGAGGGGGCGCCGCTCCAGCTCCTCCTCACCACCCTGGGCTATGACGACTACGTCGGCCGGCTCGCCATCGGCCGGCTGTTCAACGGCGAGATCAAAAAGGCCCAGGAGGTCGCCCTCTGCCGGCGCGACGGGACGGTCGTTCCGGTCAAGGTCACCCTGCTCTACGGCTACGACGGCCTGAAGCGGGTCGAGATCGACCGCGCCGGACCGGGCGACATCGTGGCGCTCGCCGGGATCGCCGAGGTCAACATCGGCGAGACCGTCACCTCCCGCGAAGACCCCCGGCCGCTGCCCACGGTCACCGTCGACGAGCCGACCATCTCCATGGTCTTTTCGATCAACGACTCGCCCTTCTCCGGCCGCGACGGCAAACACGTCACCTCGCGCAAGCTGAAGGAGCGGCTCGACCGGGAAATTCTCACCAACGTCTCGATCCGGGTCGAGCCGACCGATTCGCCCGAGGCCACGAAAGTGTCGGGGCGTGGCGAGCTGCAGCTCGCCATTCTGATCGAGATGATGCGGCGGGAGGGGTACGAGCTCTCGGTCGGCAAGCCCGAGGTGGTGACCCGCTCGGTCGACGGAATGCTGCGCGAGCCGATGGAAATGCTCCAGGTCGACTGCCCCGAGGAGTACATCGGCGTCGTCACCCAGAAGATGGGGACCCGGAGAGGGCGGATGATGAAGATGATCAACCACGGCTCGGGCCGGGTACGGATGGACTTCCGGGTGCCGTCGCGTGGTTTGATCGGCTTTCGGAGCGAATTCCTCACCGATACCAAGGGCTCCGGCATCATGAACCACCTGTTCGACGGCTGGGAGCCCTGGCAGGGGGAGATCGAGCACCGGGCGACCGGCGCCCTGGTCGCCGACCGCGCCGGGCGGACCACCGCCTACGCCATCGAGCACCTGCAGCCGCGCGGCGTCCTCTTCGTCGCCCCTGGCGAGGAGGTCTACGAGGGGATGGTGGTGGGGGAGCACGCCCGGGAGAGCGACCTGGACGTCAACATCGTGCGCGAGAAGAAGCTCACCAACATGCGCGCCTCCGGCTCGGACGACACCGTCCACCTCGTCCCGCCGCGCATCATGAACCTGGAGCAGGCCCTGGAGTTCATCAAGGAAGACGAGCTCGTCGAGGTCACCCCCAAGAGCTTCCGCCTCCGGAAGCGCATCCTCGCCGGGAATCGCCGCAAGTAGCGCGCCGGGGGGAACACGGACGAGCACGGACGGAGCACGGACGAACACGAGAGCCGGGAGCTCGTCCGTGTCCGTCTGTGTCGGTCTCTGTTCGTCCGTGTTCCCGCTTGGGACCCCAACTGGAACGGGCGTTGCATTGAATCTCCGCGAGCGATGGATGCGCGGACGCCACATGGGCAACCCGCGCAACACCTGGTAGCGGCGCCCGAGGGAGCTCCCTTCCCGCCGCCCAACGGATCGCGTCTCCCTCCGGTGGTGGTGAGACGTAGCAAGAAACGGAGGTTCTCCCATGAACATGCAGCGAAAGGTAATGTTGTCCCTCGTCGCCGCCGGGATGCTGTCGATCCCCGCCTGGGCGGGAGAGTTCGGAGTGTACGGGTCGTACTGGAACACCAAGGACGCCAATTCCGGCTATGGCGGCGGTGCCAAGGTCGGCTGGGGCATCCTGGAGCTCCGCGGCACTTATTTCAACGACGTGACGACCAAGCGGGTCCCCGACCGCAACGATTTCAAAATCCACGCCGCCCCCTTGGGCGTCGGTCTCAAGTTCGACCTCACCCACGACACCTCGGTCACCCCCTACCTGGGCGCCGGCGCCGCCTACTACCTGCTCAGCACCAACCAGGGCTCGACCCAGGACGAGGTGGGTTGGTACGGGGTCGGCGGCCTGACCTTCAACACTGCTTCGAAGGTGGGGATCAACGTCGAGGCGATCTGGCATGACGTGCGGGGGACGGTCAAGAACCTGACCACCGACGACATCCACATCGTCGACCGCGCCCACCTCGACCTCTCCGGCTTGGGCGCCAACGCCGGCGTGGTCTGGAAGTTCTAACTCTCCCCAGGGAGGCAGGCGCCACCCCACGGAGGGTGCCTGCCTCCTCTTCTCTCCAAGTACCCCCTTGCGTTTATGGCATAACAGGATATAATGGCGTCGCTTCCAAGGTAGACCGGCCGTGCCGGTACTCAGCTGCGTAGGCTTGACCGACGCTGGACGGAGGGAGTGTGTCATGAAGCGAGTCGTCGTTTCCCTGCTCTCGGTTCTGTTGTTGACCGCGGCCCTCCCCGCCGCGGCTGCCATCTGCACCGTGGACGCCGTACCGGCGGCGACCCTGCTCCTGCCCTACTTCGAGGTCGATCTGGACAGCGGCGGCTGGGGCGCAAAGACGCTGTTCTCGATCAACAACGCATCGGCCTCGGCGGTGCTCGCCCACGTCGTGATCTGGTCCGACCTCTCGGTGCCGGTGCTCGACTTCAACATCTACCTGACCGGCTACGACGTGCAGACGGTCAACCTGTACGACATCATCGTCAACGGCAACCTGCCGCAGACCGCCTCGGCCGGGCAGGACCCGGCCGATACCATCAGCCCGAAGGGGAAGTTCTCCCAGGACGTCAACTTCGCCAGCTGCCAGGGGAACCTGCCGATCCCGCAGCTGCCGGCGACCTTCACCTCGCACCTCCAGGCCGCCCTGACCGGCCAGTTCTCGAACCTGCTCGGGGGGTGCGCGGGGCTCGACTACGGCGACCGCCTGGCGAGGGGCTACGTGACCGTCGACACGGTCTCGAACTGTACCCTGCGCTTCCCGGGCGACTTGGGCTACTTCGCGAGCGGCGGGAGCGGCGACGCGACCAACCAGAACGTCCTCTGGGGGGACGCCTTCTACGTCAAGGAGGTGTTGAATTACGCCTCGGGCAACCCGCTGGTTCACGTCGAGGCCTCGGCCACCAACCCGGAGACCAGCGTCGCCGGGCAGTACACCTTCTACGGCCGCTACGTGGGCTGGACGGCAGCCGACAACCGCGAGCCGCTCGCCACCGAATTCGCCACCCGCTTCACCAACGGCGGCCCCTTCAGCGGCGGCACCGACTTGGTCGTCTGGCGCGATTCGAAGGTCAGCCAGGGGGCCTTCAAGTGCGGCACCCTCCCGGCGTGGTACCCGCTGGGACAGGAGGCGGTGGTGTTCTTCGACGAACAGGAGCACAACATCATCGCCCAGGTCTTCCCGGTTTCGCCGCAGCCCCATGGCCCCGGCATCATCCCCTTCCCGGCCGAGGCCCAGCGCACGCACGTGGGCGGGCCCGCGCTGCCGGTGCCGTACAACTTCGGCTGGTTCTATTTCGACCTCAACACCGCGGTCACCGCCGCCGGCAACGTCCCGCCGGAGGACCCGGTGGCGGCCCAGGCCTGGATGAGTACCCTGATGCAGGCGGCGGGGCGCTACAGCGTCGGTTTCGACGCCATCCAGCTCGACAGCGCCTGCCGAGCGAACCATGCGTTCCCGCGCTAGTCGTAGACGTTCCCCCCAACCGGCGCCGGTTCCTGCCGGCGCCGCCTTTTTCCCCTCCGCCGGACTCTGTTCTTCGCATATACTCAGCGCGGCGAAACACCTGGGCTCGCCCCAGGTTCCCGCACGCCGCAACCGTAACAGACTGTACGAGGGAGGGTTTCTTCGATGAGGAGAGTCGTCCGGTCCCCGTTGTTCGCGCTCCTGCTCCTGCTGCCCATCGTCCCGCTGCGCCCCGCGGTCGCTTCCATCTGCACCATCGACCAGGTACCGGCGGCGACGCTGCTGCTGCCCTACTTCGAGGTCGATCTGGACAGCAGCGGCTGGGGCTCGAAGACGCTGTTCTCGATCAACAACGCCTCGGCCTCGGCGGTCTTGGCACACGTCGTCATCTGGTCCGATCTCTCGGTGCCGGTGCTCGACTTCAACGTCTACCTGACCGGCTACGACGTGCAGACGGTGAGCCTGTACGACATCATCGTCAACGGCAACCTGCCGCAGACCGCCTCGGCCGGGCAGGACCCGAACGACACCATCAGCCCGAAGGGGACGTTCTCCCAGGACATCAACTTCGCCAGCTGCCAGGGGAACCTGCCGATCCCGCAGCTGCCGGCGACCTTCACCGCCCACCTCCAGGCCGCCCTGACCGGCCAGTTCTCGAACCTCCTGGGCGGGTGCGCCGGTCTCGACCACGGCGACCGCACGGCGCGCGGCTACGTGACCGTCGACGCGGTCTCGAACTGCACCCTGCGCTTCCCCGGCGACCTGGGCTACTTCGCGAACGGCGGGGGCGGCGACGCCACGGACCAGAACGTCCTCTGGGGAGACTACTTCTACATCAAGGAATTGCTGAACTTTGCCTCGGGCAATCCGCTGGTGCACGTCGAGGCCTCGGCCACCAACCCGGAGACCAGCGTCGCCGGCCAGTACACCTTCTACGGCCGCTACGTGGGTTTCACCGCGGCCGACAACCGCGAGCCGCTCGCCACCCAGTTCGCCACCCGCTTCGTCAACGGCGGGCCGTTCACCGGCGGCACCGACCTCGCGGTCTGGCGCGACTCCAAGGTCAGCCAGGGCGCCTTCAAGTGCGGCACCCTCCCCGCCTGGTACCCCCTGGGGCAGGAGGCGATCGTCATCTTCGACGAGCAGGAGCATCCGCAGGTCCCGCAGTCCTTCCCGGTCTCGCCGCAGCCGCCGCAGCAGGGGATCATCCCGGTTCCCGCCGAGGCCCAGCGGGTGACCGTGGGGGGGGCGGCCTTCCCGGTGCCCTACTCCTTCGGCTGGCTCTACCTGGACCTCAACACCGCGGTGGCCCCGGCGGGGAGCGTGCCGCCCGAGGACCCGGCGGCGGCCCAGGCCTGGGTGAGCACCATGATGATGGCGAACGGGCGGTTCAGCGTCGGCTTCGACGCCATCCAGCTCGACAGCGCCTGCCAGGCGAGCCATACCTTCCCGCGCTGAGAAGGGGAGAGGCGCGATGCGGCCGTGGGGTAACGGGGAGGTGACGGCAGGAGGAGGGCGGAGGTCCGGCGGCAGGGGCGGGAGAGCCGGGCCGCCGGGAAGCCGTAAGTCCTGCTATTGCTTCTCTGTCGAGAGGCTGATAATCTTCGGCCACACTGTAGGTCGTACGACGGAGGCGGCTCTTGCTCTGCCGAGCGATTCGCTCTATGATGCCGCCCGTTTTACTTCGATACTCAAGACTCCGGCCTTCGGACGAATGGGTCGGGACCGATGTGAATGAACGGCCACGTCGATCAGGACTGGTCGACAACCTACAAAGGAGTCACCATGAAGAGAGCTGCATTCCTGCTTGCTCTAGCCTGCCTGCTGACGCTGGCCGGCCAAGCGAGCGCCGTCATCTGCACCGTGGATGACGTCCCGGGGGCGACGCTTCTGCTCCCCTATTTCGAGGTCGACCTGGCGAACCCGACCGGGGTCACCACCCTGTTCTCGATCAACAACGCCTCGGCGACCGCCATCCTTGCTCACGTCGTGGTGTGGTCCGACCTGTCGGTCCCGGTCCTCGACTTCAACGTCTACCTCACCGGGTATGACGTCCAGTCGATCAACCTGGCCGACATCTTCGTCCGCGGCAACCTGCCGCAGACCGCCTCGGCCGGACAGGACCCCAACGACACCATCAGCCCGAAGGGGAAGTTCTCGCAGGACATCAACTTCGCGAGCTGCTCCGGCCAGCTGCCGACCGGCACGCTGCCCTCGACCTTCATCACCCACCTGCAGACCGCTCTGACCGGCCAGTTCTCGAGCCTGCTCGGCGGCTGTGCGGGTCTGGCCTA
>DASQPA010000409.1:0-37050 GCA_035644215.1 Thermoanaerobaculia bacterium | reverse complement strand
TGGGCGGGCGGTGCGGAGAGGGCATGCCGCCTCCTACCACGTCCCTCCCCCCTGGGCGGGCGGGTGCAAGGGGATGGGGGGAGGACAGGAGGGGGGTAGCAGGCCGAGAAACCCTCGTCAGGCGGTCATCGCCGCACTGCTCGCAGTCATCGCCGTCCGTCATTCCGTGACCGCCGCACTGCTCGCAGCCATCGCCGCGCGTCATTCTGTGACTGCCGCACTGCTCGCGATCATCGCCGCGCGTCATTCTGTGACTGCCGCACTGCTCGCGATCATCGCCGCGCGTCATTCTGTGACCGCCGCACTGCTCGCGATCATCGCCGCGCGTCATTCTGTGACCGCCGCGCTGCTCGCGGTCATCGCCGCGCGTCATTCTGTGACTGCCGCGCTGCTCGCAGTCATCGCCGCGCGTCCGGCGGTCATGGAATTGGGGACGAAAGCGGGCGAAACGACCGCCTCCGCCCCCACAATGTGCCTTCCTTACGCCTGCTGCTGCCGAACGCGAATGCGGCCGACCTGCTCCTCGGCGCCCGGACCGGCCGCTTCGAGCAGGATGGCGAGGGCGAGAGGCGAGCGAACGATCGCCTCCAGCAGGTGGAGCCCCTCGGCCCACCGCGGCTCATAGCGATCGAACCAGCCGGTGACCTGGGGACCCTGCTCGCCATATACCGCAACCAGGGGATAGCCCTCCGAAGCCGCTCCTTCCTCCAGATAGAAGAGCGGCTCGCGGTCGAGCACCGGGAGGACCACGGAGAGGAGCCGCGCCGTCTCCAGATGCCAGAGGACGGCGACAGGAGGATCGCCGATCGCCAAATCCTCCCAAAGCCGAAGGATGGCGACCGCCCCAGGCTTGCCGGGAACGGGCTCGATCTTCCAAGGCCCGGCGAGCTCGGCCTCAGCGGCGGTCAGGACCTCCTCCTGCTCGCGCAGGCGGGCCAGGTAGGCGGGGGCGAAAGCGTTGGCGAGAGGGGGAACGGAGGGACTGGTAGACTGATGCTGGTGACGCATGGACAGGTCTCCTTGCGTTGCCTGGGGTCGACGGAGTTGCACCTCTGTCGGCCCCGCTTGTTTCTGATGGAGAGGGACGGCCCCTCTCGATGCCTGGAGCCTAGCATAAGGGAGGCGGAAGAGGAAGAGGCAATTGCTGTCTGAGGAAGAGAAGACCATCAGCGTCACCTTCCAGATTGTCGGCCCTATTACGCGTTCGACCCTAGAGACGGAACGCCCGCTCCATCCGAAGGAGCAGTCCCTGGAAGACCTCCGTACCTGGATCTGGGGCACGCGTGAGCAGCTAACCAGACTGCTGCGTGGTCTCAACGCCGAGTGGACATCCACCTCGAGCGAGAAAGTCGCTTCCCGCCGCCGTCATCGAGTCTGGTTCGACGAACATATGCTCTGTGTTGCCGCCGGCCAGTTGCAGAAGTCGGTAAGCATCGCGCGAAGGTTTTTCCCAGAAGTCAAACTGCCCCCGGAAACCGCAAGGTCACTACAGCTACTGCGGAATATCTATGAACTGGGAATCAGAACGAGCTTTCTTTCAACCCTCCAAGTCGCCTCGTGCAAAGTCGGCACCCAAGCTTGCCAAAGAATTTCCGCAAGCAGAGCCATGGTCGATCGATCTCCATCCAGACGGTGACGTCGTCCTGGGACACGTGGTCTCGCTTCGACTTCTCTCCCTCCAAATGATAGAGCTCCACTATCTAGTCAAAAAGCTCAGCGCAAGTTGATGCGACGTCGGTGTACAGCCTTCTCGGCGAGAAGCTGAAGGACAGGATCAGAGTACCGATAAGCCCGAAGCCACCGGATCAATTCATCGTAACTCATGTCGGCGATCTCTGCGCTGATCTTGTCCCGAATCTGGCGCATGCTCTGGATACAGTCGAAGGCTTTGGAAGAGGGTTTACTCGCGCGAGGCTTCATGGGACCATTCTAGCCAGATTTTTCCCTGGGAGCGCTGGCGTCCTCGCCGGCTTCTTTTCCCCCGCCCGGCCGGCGAGGACGCCAGCGCTCCCAGGGATACCCCTCGTCGAGGTCTGAAAGAGTAGTCACCTCCGCCCAAACGTCTCCACCCACCCTGCCGACTCCGCCAGCCCGGCGAGCGCCCGGTTGAGCAGCGCCTGATTTTCCTTCTTCACCCGGGATAACAGCGGATGCCTGCGGACATCCAGACCGGAGCTCAGGGCGGCCCCGCGGCTTCGGAACAGCGCGAAACAGCCGTTCTAACCTTGACAGACCTGCGCCACTGGCGTATCCTCAGGGCAGTGGTCATCGTCGAGACAAGGTCCTTTACTACAAGAATCGACGATCTCCTTACCGCAGATGAGTATCGCTCGCTCCAGATGGAACTTGTCCGGCAGCCCACTGTCGGGAAGGTTATCCCTGGCGCAGGAGGAATTCGGAAGTTACGCTGGAGAGCCCTCGGCCACGGTAAGAGAGGGGGCGCACGGGTGATCTACTTCTGGCATGCGGCTTCCGAGACGATCCTCATGCTGTTCGCGTACCCTAAGAATGAGCAAGAAGGCTTGACGCCGGCTCAACGCAAGGCTCTCCGGTTGGTGGTAGAAAGGAGTATCCATGAAGAAGGAACTGTTTGACGAGCTGCTTGAAAGCGTTCGCCAGGGTGGAGAGATCCTTCGGGGTGAGAGGCCTCCTTCCCGCTCGTTTCACTATGAAGATCTCGATATCCGCAGTCTTCGTGAGAAACATGGGCTGAGCCAGTCGAGATTTGCAGCCGTGATGGGCATCAGCGTAGGGACTCTCCGTAACTGGGAGCAGGGGAGGCGCAAGCCTGAAGGTAGCGCCCGGGTCCTTCTAAAAGTGGTCGAGAGGCATCCCGAGGCGGTATTCGATGTGGTAGCGAGTACGGCCGAAGAGAAGCACGCTTAGCCGTTGGAAGAAGCAGCCGCCGGGCGCCCCCTTCAATTCCTGGCACGGGCTCTGCGCCCAAACGTCTCCACCCACCCCGGCGTCTCCGCCAATCCAACCAGCGCCAGGTCCAGCAGCGCCTGGTTCTCCTTCTTCGTCAGCCACGTGCTCCGTCCCGAGGGATGCGGCAGCGGCACCAGGTCGAACGCCACGTCCCCCCGCTCCATGGGGAAGACCTTCCCCACCCGCTCGCCCAGCGGCGCCGGAGTAGGGAGAAACTTGGCGATGGCGAGCTGGCCGACGGCGATCACCGTGCGCGGGGCGATGTTCGCCAGCTCCCATTCGAGGAACGGGGCGCAGTTGGCGATCTCGGGCGGCGCCGGGACCCGGTCGCCGCCCTGGGGAGCACGGCCGGGAAAGCAGCGGATCACCGCCGACATCCAGACCCGGGCGCGGAACTCCTCCTCGGGCACCCCGATCCGGGCGAACCAGGTGAAGAGCCGGGTGCCGGCGGTGTAGGCGAAGAGGCGCTGCTCGGTCTTCTCGCGTGGCCCGGGGGCCTGCCCCACGAGCTGCACCCGGGGCTGGCCGAGGGCGGGATCGGGCAGGGCGCCCACCGGCGGCGGCTCGACCCCGGGGCACTTGCGGCAGCCGCGGATCTCGACCAGGTGGCGTTCGAGGGCGCGGAAGGTGAATCCGGGCACGGCCGGAGCTTACGCCTTCGCCGCCGGCGCCGCCGGCCCGGTCGCCTCGGGCTCCGTCCCCTTGACCGGGGAGTTGGCCACGAGGTCGTCCTTCGCCTGCAGGGCCTCGGGGAGCACCTCGACCGCCGGCTCCCACCAGGATTCGGACGGGGCAAAGACGTCTCCCTCATGGGAGCAGGGAGAGGCGATGTGGTCCTTGCCGTAGAGCGGCTTGCCCACGTGTTTCGCCCGGTGCTCGGGGTAGATCGAGCCGCAGGCGTGGCAGAAATAGCCGATCGTCCGGCCCTGCCGTTCGGGGGCGAGCTGGCTCTGCGGCGCGGCGTGGGGGTGTCGGTAGACCATGGCGCCAGTCTAGCGCGCCGCGAGCAACTCGGCGCGGGAGAAGAAGAAGGAGAGCTCCAAAGCCGCGTTCTCGGCCGAGTCGCTGCCGTGGATGGCGTTCTCCTCGATCGAGGTGCCGAAAGCCTTGCGGATGGTCCCCGGAGCCGCCTTGGCCACGTCGGTCGCCCCCATCACCTCGCGCAGGTGGGCGACGGCGTTGTCGCGCTCCAGGGCGACCGGGATCACCGGGCCGCCGGTCATGAAGGTCACCAGGCTGCCGTAGAAGGGGCGCTCCTTGTGGACCTCGTAGAAGGCCTGCGCCTGCGCCTGGGTGAGGTGCAGCACTTTCAGGCCGCGGATGGTGAAGCCCTCCTTCTCCAGGTGGGCCAGAATGTTTCCCGCATTGCCGGCGCGCACGCTGTCCGGCTTCAAAATGGCAAGGGTCATCATGAGTTAAATCTCCTCCCGTTTCGGGGATTTTTGTCCTGTGTAGCCCCGAAGGGGCGGAGGTGGGTAGCCTGGGGCGAGAGCCCCAGGAACAGGGCATCTCAGAAATCCCAGCCCCGAAGGGGCGACGGAACGACTCCGCGCCGGACCGTCGCCCCTTCGGGGCTGGCCTCTTCTTGCCTCTCTTCCCTGGGGCTTGCGCCCCAGGCTACCGACCTCTGCCCCTTCGGGGCAAGAAAATAACACCTAATTCCATCACGTGAGCACTTCCAGGTCTCCGTCCGCCCCACTCACCCGGAAGGCCGTTCCTTCCACCTCGACCACCCCGCCCGGCCCCAGGAGCACGGCCGAGCCGGCCGGGATGCCGAGCCCCCAGGTCACCCCGGGGGCGGCGAGGAGCTTCCTTAGGCGCCGGTCGTGGCCGGGATCGAAATTCGGCTCGACCACCCCCTCCGGCAGCCAGCCCAGGGCGGGAATCCGCTCCCCCGCCGCGATGCTCCGCGCGAAACGGCCGGCGCACTGGGCCGCGGCGGCGATCGCCACCACCACCCCGCCCTCCCGGAGCTTGCGCGCCAGGGCCTCGGCCGAGGGGGTGCCGGCCAGGGCGTCGAGCAGGTGGTCGGTCACCCCGCCCCCCAGATAGACCGCCGGGCAGGCGAGGATGCGCTCGGCGTTCCGCCCCCGCCTCCCGTCGCGCGGGCGGTAGATCGGGATCACCTCGATCTCCCGCCCGAAGGTCTCCCCGAAGTAGGTGGCGAGGTGGCGGCCATAGTCGGCCGAGCCCGAGGCCGCGGGGATGAACCCGATCGGCCCCGGCGCCGCCTTGGCGAGCCAGGCGCGGTCGGCGCCCAGGGTCTCGTCGAAGGTGAACTCGCCGCCGCCCAGAAGGACGAGCCAGCCTTCCCCATCCGCCCGCAGGAGCGCCAAGCCCCGCCCCTACTTCCCGAGCGCCTGGGCCATGGTCTCGCCCAAGAGCGCCGGCGAGTCGACGACGTGGAGCCCGGCGGCCTTCATCGCCGCCATCTTCTCCGCCGCCGTTCCCTTCCCCCCGGCGACGATGGCGCCGGCGTGGCCCATGCGGCGGCCCGGGGGAGCGGTGCGGCCGGCGATGAAGCCGACCACCGGTTTCTTGTAGTTCTCCTGAATCCAGGTCGCGGCCAGCTCCTCGGCGTTGCCGCCGATCTCGCCGATCATCACCACCCCGTCGGTGTCCGGATCGGCGGCGAAAGCCTTGAAGACGTCGATGAAGCTCGTGCCGTTCACCGGATCGCCGCCGATGCCGACGCAGGTCGACTGGCCAAGCCCGAGGTTCGAGAGCTGCCAGACCGCCTCGTAGGTCAGCGTGCCCGAGCGGCTGACGACGCCGATCTTCCCCCGCTTGTGGATGTGTCCGGGCATGATGCCGATCTTCGCCATCCCCGGCGAGATGACCCCCGGGCAGTTGGGGCCGACCAGGCGGGTCGGGTGGTCGTGGAGGAAGGCCTTGACCTTCAGCATGTCGTCGACCGGAATCCCCTCGGTGATGCAGACCGTGAGCTCGATGCCCGCCCCCGCCGCCTCCATGATGGCGTCGGCGGCGAAGGGCGGCGGCACGAAGATCATCGTGGCGTTGGCCCCCGTCGCCTCCCGCGCCTCGGCCACCGAATCGTAGACCGGGATGCCCTCGACCGTCTCACCGCCCTTGCCGGGAGTGACGCCGGCCACCACCTTCGTTCCATAGTCGCGGCAGCCGAGGGCATGGAAGGTGCCCTCCTTGCCGGTGATGCCCTGCACCAGGAGGCGTGTTTCGTCGTCGACCCAGATCGCCATGACCTACGCTCCCCCTTTCACCGCGGCCACCACCTTCGAGGCGGCGTCCGCCATGTGCTCGGCGACGACGAACTGGAACGGCGCCTCGCGCAGGATGCGCCGCCCCTCGTCGACGTTGGTCCCCTCCAGGCGGACGACGACGGGGAGCTTGACGTTGCCCAGCTCCTCGATCGCCCCCACGACGCCTCTGGCGATGCGGTCGGTCCGCGCGATGCCGCCGAAGATGTTGACCAGCACGGCCTTGACGTTGGGATCGGAGACCAGGAGCTGGAAGGCGTTCTTGACCGCCTCCTGGGAGGCGCCGCCGCCGACGTCCAGGAAGTTGGCGGGCTCGCCGCCGTAGAGCTTGATGATGTCCATGGTGGCCATGGCCAGACCGGCGCCGTTGACCATGCAGGCGATGTTGCCGTCGAGCTTGATGTAGTTCAGGTTGAACTTGCTCGCCTCGACCTCCATGGGGTTCTCCTCCGCGATGTCGCGCATGGCGACGATGTCCGCATGGCGGAAGAGGGCGTTGTCGTCAAAATTCATCTTGGCGTCGAGCGCCATCACGTCCCCACCGCCGGTCACCATGAGCGGATTGATCTCGGCGAGCGAGGCGTCGGTCGCCATGTAGGCGGCGGCGAGGGCGGAGACGAGCTTCGCCGCCTTGGCGGCCGTGGCGCCTTTCAACCCCAGGCCGCGGGCCACCGCCCGCGCCTCGAAGGGGAGGAGCCCGAGCATGGGATCGAAGGCCAGCCGGAAGATCGCCTTGGGGTCCTTCTCGGCGACCTCCTCGATGTCCATGCCGCCCTGAGGGGAGGCCATGATCACCGGCTTGGCCTGGGCGCGGTCGAGGGTGATCGAGAGGTAGAGCTCCTGCGCGATGTCGGCCGTCTCCTCGATCAGGACCTTGCCGACCCGCTGCCCCTCGGGGCCGGTCTGGTGGGTGATGAGCTGCATGCCGAGGATCTTGGCCGCCCATTCCCGCGCCTCGGCCGGCGAGCTCGCGAGCTTCACTCCGCCCCCCTTGCCCCGGCCGCCGGCATGGATCTGGGCCTTGACCACACAACGTCCGCCCAACTCCTCACAGATCCGGCCGGCCTCCTCCGGACTATCGGTCACCCGCCCCTTCGGGGTGGCCACCCCGTAGCGGCGCAGGATCTCCTTTGCCTGGTACTCGTGGATCTTCAATGCCTGTCCTCCTCAACAAGAGCTGATGCGAGCTTGAATGTCCCGAACGGGGTGGGATGGCCCGGCTCCGCCGGGGCGGGAGTGTATCAAAAGACGCCCGTGCCGACCTGGAACCCCTCGGAGAACCGCGTTCACCGCGCGCCGGACTCACAGCAGGAGGGAATCCCATGAACACGAGAGCTGCGCAGAGGAGTCTTTGCGGTCTGCTGGTGCTCGGCCTGGCCGCCCTGGCGAGCCCGGCCCAGGCCCAGACGCCGCGCCTGACCTTCCGGGTCCTGGGTACGAACCGCGACGTCCTGTCCGGTCGCACAGAGACCAACGAGGCCTCGCCTCGCATCCGGCTCGAGGACAAGGGCCAGTGGTTCGGCGTCGACGCCGACCTGCGGTTGGTTCCCTGGGTCAGTCTGGACGTCGCCGTCTCGCAGGGGAATCTCCGGGAGGTTCGTCAGGTGATCCAGCCCAACGACGTCCTGCTCCGCGACCGGCGGAGCGCCACGCTGCGCCACGAGACCCTGAGCGTCCTCTTCCATCCGCTTTCGCCGGAGCACCGGCTGGCGCTCTATTTCGGTCCGAGCCTCGGGCGGGCCCACTTCAGCCGCGCCTTCGCCCCCGACGAGGACGAATTCGCCATGGGCGGCAAGGTCGGGTTCAACGTCAGGCTCGGCGAGACGCCATGGCTCTTCGCCGCCGAGCTGAGCGACCTGAAGAGCGAGATCCGGATCTCCCCGTCGTCGTCCACAGGCCATGTCCATTACACCATCGTCGCCGTCGGGCTCGGGTATTCCTGGTAGGCGGGGAGGGGGGCCGAGGACTGCGGATGGATTCTGGCAAGCCGGAAGGCTAGAGTGAGAAGGTGAATCGACGAAGAAAGCCGTCCATCGTGAGAGTCACCGCTCACTTGGACGTGATCCAGCGCCAGCGCCTCTCGGGCCTCTACGGTGTCCTGCCGGCAACCCGACCCTTTCCCGGTAAGGAGAAGGTCCGTGAACAGGTGGGCCAGGCATTGGGCGCTCGGCCGAATACAAGGAGTCACAAGTGAGCCAACCCCCAGCTCCACAGCAAACGGTGCTTAAGGCCGTGGTCCATGCCGAGGAGAGCGGGGGGTATTGGGCCGAAGTCCCCGATCTGCCGGGTTGCTTTACCCAGGGCGATACCCTGGACGAGGTATACCAGAATCTCACCGAGGCGATCGCCTGCCATCTGGACGTCTGACCTGGGGCAGATCTGTACAAACGAGACAGATTTTTTCCTGGGAGCGCTGGCGTCCCCGCCGGCCGGGCGGGGGAAGAAGAAGCCGGCGAGGACGCCAGCGCTCCCAGGGAAACACACTCGTCGGTTTAAGGTCGGAGACCTCAAATCGACGACGGCGCCCCTCCCCATCGTCATCCTGAGGGGAGCCTAAGCGACCTGAAGGATCTGGGGGAAGGAGGCACGTCGAGTCCCCCGCCCAGGTCCTTCCGGCTCGCGGAGCTCGCCCTCTCAGGATGACGTTTTCAGCTTTTAGCGAAGCACCGGAGCCCCGCCTCCAGGTCGGCAAGGTCGATCTTGACGGTGTCCAGACGGCGGCGTGCCAGCTCGTCGAGAAAGGCCAGGCGGGTCATACCGGCGATCCCGGCGGCCGTGCTCCCGCTGAGGAGCCCCTGGTGGTACCACTGAACCGCGGCGGCGAACCGCAGCTCCGTGGCGAATTGACGGGGGGCAACTCGCAACGCAGAGAATGCCTCTTCGGGCAAGTCAATCGTCAGCGAAATCACGAGCCCCCCTACTGCGGCGCGATGTACGCCACGTTCAGATCCAGCCCCGCGAAGCGATCCGCCGCCACCCCGAAGGTCAGCCCCAGCACCTCCTTGGGGATCGCCTGGAACCCTTCGGAGATCCCGATGTCGTTGGGGTTGGGGTTGTTGAAGATGACGAGCAGGCGCAGCGTCTCCTCTCCCACGTTCTGAATGTAGTGGAACCATCCCTGGGGCAGGATGGCGATCTGGCCGGTCTCCAGATCGAAACGCTCCCACTCGGCGTCCGGGAAGCCGAGGCCGAAACGGGCCTTGCCGGCCAGACAGTAGTCGAGCTCGGCGGCGTCCGGGTGCCAGTGTGGGATGCGCACCGCTCCCGGCTCCAGGGTCAGGAGATAGATCGAGAGCCCGTTGCCCGCGAGATTGGGGAAGGTGCCCTGGTTGGCCTCCTGGATCGTCCCGCCCTTGGCGACCACCTGCGGCGGGCACTTCGCAAGATCGAACTTGAACGGCGACTTCCTCTCCATGGTCTCCTCCTCCTGGGGTGTCTCGTCCGCGGCGTTTCTCCCTACCGCCGTCCCTCGGTCAAACTCTTGTAGGTCTTCAAATGCCGCAGGGCCTCGCCCCGCTGGTCGAGCTGCTCGTAGACCCCGGCGAGGTTGAAATGGGCGTCGGCGTACTCGGGGTCGGCGGCCAAGGCGGCCTCGTAGGCGCCGATCGCCTCGGGCAGCCGGCCGAGGTCCTCGAGGGCGACGCCTAAATCGAAGGCGGCGGTGGCGTCGCCCGGGCGGGCGGCCAGGGCCTGGCGGTAGTGCTCCTCCGCCTTCCGCAGCTCCC
This sequence comes from Thermoanaerobaculia bacterium, assembly GCA_035644215.1. Classification (GTDB taxonomy): domain Bacteria; phylum Acidobacteriota; class Thermoanaerobaculia; order Multivoradales; family UBA5704; genus DASQPA01. The sequence continues at coordinate 27,161 of DASQPA010000409.1, read as the reverse complement.
CCCGCTCGTGGTAGAGCCGGCCGAGGTTCAGATGGGCGTCGGGGTGCACGGGATCGAGCCCCAGGGCGCGGCGGTAGGCGTCCATCGCCTCCTCGGGGGCGGTGGCCTCCAGCTCGCAGCCGAGCTCGTACCAGTCCTCGGCCCCGAGCTCCGCCTCGTGATCGCGGGCCGCTTCGGCGGCCCGGCGGGCGAAGGGGGCCGCCTCGCGCGCCAGGTCGCCCACCTCGAAGTCGAGCAGGGCCTGGCCCGATTCCGGATTCCACACCTCGCGGCCGTCCCGCGCGATGACCCGCCGGCCGTCGGCCTGGATGCGGACGGCGGTGAGCGGCCGGCCGCTGGGGAGCTGGTGCTTCAGGCGGGCCAGGGCCTGGCGGACCCGGCGGCTGGGGACGTGCGCCGCCACCAGCCCCTTGGCGGTGCGCAGGAGGACCAGGTCCTGGAAGGTGAAACGCAGCTCGCCGCGCGCGCCGCGCGGCGGCGAGAGGAAACCGGCCTGGACATAGGAACGGACCTGCGCGGGGGAGAGGCCCAACATGGCCGCCACGTCGCGGGTCGAGTAGCCGCCGAACGGGGTGGGGCGTTCCATCGCCCTCAGTCTACACGCTCGGGGCCTATCTCTTGGCGGATCGCCTCCGCACCGGCGCCTCGACCTCCTCTTCGACCGGCTCGGCGCGATCGGCGACGGCCGCCACCTTGCGCGGCGAGGGCTTGGCGGGCTTGCGCGCCGCATCCGCCGCCGTGCCGCCGGTCGAGGCGAGGCTGGCCTTCAGGGCCTCCATCAGGTCGATGATCTGGGCCTTGGGCGCCTCCGGCGGCGCGGCGGTGATCTCCTGGCCGGCGATCTTCTGCTCGATCAGGTCGCGCACCTTCTTGCGCACGTCGTCCTCGTAGGCGTTGGGATGGAAGACGTCCGAGGCGATCTGGTCGACCAGCTGGACGGCGAGCTTCAGCTCCGGCTCCTTGACCTCGGCGTTGCCGATCGGCACCTCGGCGAAGTCCTTGATCTCGTCCTGGTAGCGCAGCTGCTGGAGGATGAGCCCCTGCTCGTAGGGGCGCACGAGCACCAGGTAGTCCTTGCCGCGCGCCGCGTAGCGCGCCAGGGCGGCGCGGCCGGTCTCCCGCATCGCCTCGGCGAGCAGGCGATAGGGCCGGTCGCCCCCCTTGTCCGGTCCCACGTAGTAGGCCTTCTCGAAGTAGACCGGGTCGACCGACTCGGCGGGCACGAACTCGGTGATCTCGATGGCGTTGGTCGGCTCCGGGTTCAACGCCTTCAGTTCGTCTTCCGTGAATAGAACATATTGTCCGCGCGCGTACTCGTAACCTTTTACCATTTCGTCTCTCCCCACCACCTCGTCGTCCTGGGGACAGACGTACTGTTGCTTCAAGCGGGTACCGCACTTCTTGTGCAACATATTGAGATGAATGCCGGCACTGGCCTCCCCCGTCGAATAGAGCTTGATGGGGATCGAAACCAGACCGAACGAGATGTTGCCGGAGGCGAAGGGTCGTGCGCTCATAGTGGGCATATCATATCAAATCAATGCCGAGTCGAAACGATCAATCTTCGGGTCTATCCGCCTATCGCGCCAAGCGTTTCCCGGATGGTACGCCCGAGCCTTTCGGCGACGCTGCGGCGGGCGTTTCTGAGCGCCCGCGTCTCTTCGTGATCCAGAAACACGCGGCGCGGCACCTGCATTACGACCTGCGGTTAGAAATCTCCGGAGCGCTTCATTCCTGGGCCCTTCCCAAGGGACTTGCGATCGATCCAGAGGAAAAGCGCGGCGCTTTCGAAACCGAGGATCATCCGCTCGAATATGCGGACTTCGAGGGCATTATTCCGCAAGGTCAATACGGCGGTGGCGCCATGATCGTATGGGACCGCGGATTTTTCTATCCTCTGGAAGACCCCGAAGCGGGCCTCGCCTCCGGCAAGCTGCTCTTCGAGCTCAAGGGATACAAGCTGCTCGGCCTGTGGACCCTGGTGCGCACCAAGAAGAACGTCAAAGAGTGGTTGTTGATCAAAAAACCGCCGGGCTGGGCCGCACGCAGCGGCTACCACGGAAAAGTGCTTCACGACGGTGCCCTCCCCGGTCCGCCGGCCGAGGAGTCGATCCTCTCCGGCCTGACCGTCGAGGAGCTGGCGGCGGGACCGGCGAAGCTCGCAGAGATCCGTCAGCAGCTCGAAACGCTCGGGGCGCCCCGCCGCTCGGTCTCCGCGAGCGAGATCGAGGTGATGAAGCCGGCCACGGCCGACCGCGCCTTCTCCAGTCCCCACTGGACCTTCGAGCTCAAGTACGACGGCTTCCGGATGGTCGCCGCCCGCGAGGAGGGCCGGCCGCGGCTCCTCTACCGGAGCGGCCGGGACGCCACCGACCTCTTCCCCGAGCTGGCGCGGGCGGTGGCCGCCCTCCCCTTCTCCCTGGTGATGGACGGCGAGGCGGTGGTGCTCGACACCCAGGGCCGGCCCGACTTCGGCCGCCTCCAGCGCCGCGGCCTCCTCTCCCGTCGCGCCGACGCGCTCCAGGCGGCGCTCGGCGATCCGGCCACCCTCTACCTCTTCGACCTCCTCGCCTGGGAGGAATTCGACCTGCGGCCGCTGCCGCTCACCGCCCGCAAGGCCCTCCTCCGCCAGGTGCTCCCCAAGGTCGGCCCCCTGCGCTTCGCCGAGGACATCCCCGAGCACGGCGAGGCGCTCTACGGCGAGGTGACCCGGCTGAGGCTCGAAGGGGTGGTGGCGAAGAAGCTCGCCTCTCCCTACCGCGCCGGCCGCTCCGCCGACTGGCAGAAGATCCGCGCCGACCGGGTGGCCGACTTCGTGATCCTCGGCTGGACCCCCGCCACCGGCCAGAGCACCGGAATCGGCAAGCTCCACCTGGGGCTCTACGAAGGGGGGCGCCTCGTCTACTCCGGCCGGGTGGGCACCGGCTTCGACGGGAAAGAGCTCAAGGAGATCCGCGACAAGGTCACCCGCCGAAACGCGCCGGGGGTGCCGGGATTGGCGTCCAGCTCCCGCAGCGTCTGGGTGGAGCCCGAGCTGGTCTGCGAGGTCCGCTTCAAGGAATGGACCCACGGCGGCAACCTCCGGATGCCGGTCTTCGTTCGGCTGCGCGACGACAAGCGGCCCGAGGAGTGCCTGCTGCCGGGAACTGAGGAAGTGCCGGAGGGGGTGGAGGAAGCGGAGATTCCGGAGCCACCGGCGCCCAAACCGGCAGGAAAGGAAAAACGGACCTCCGCCACGCCGTCACGCGGCCCGGAGCTGACCAATCTCGACAAGGTTTTCTGGCCCGAGGAGGGCTACACCAAGGGCGACCTCCTCGCCTACTACCGCACCATTGCTCCGCGCCTCCTACCCTATCTGAAAGACCGTCCCCTGGTCATCGACCGCTACCCCGACGGAATCGCTGGAAAATCTTTCTATCAGAAGAACGCGCCGGGCAAGGCGATCGAAAAGGTACGCACGGCGCCGATCTGGGCTCGCGGCTCCTCCCGCGAGATCGAGTACCTCCTGGTCGACGACCTCGACGCGCTCCTCTCCGTCATCAACCTGGGGGCCATCCCCCTCCACATCTGGTCCTCCCGGATCGAAACCCTGGACCGCCCGGACTGGTCGATCCTCGACCTCGATCCCAAAGGAGCCCCCTTCGCCAGCGTAATCGAAATCGCCCAGGCCATCCACGCTCTCGCCATCGAGATGGAGCTCCCCGCCTTCATCAAAACCAGCGGCGGCAGCGGCCTCCACGTCCTCCTCCCCCTCGCCCAGCAGATCATCCACGAGCAGAGCCGCCAGCTCGCCGAGCTGATGGCCCGGGTGATCGTCGCCGAGCTCCCCAAAATCGCCACCATCGAGCGCAACATCGCCGCCCGCGGCGGCCGGGTCTACATCGACTTCCTCCAGAACGGCCACGCCAAGCTGATCGCGGCGCCCTACTCGGTACGACCGCTGCCCGGGGCGCCGGTGTCGACGCCGCTGCGGTGGGAGGAAGTGAATGGAAAGCTGGATCCGAAGAAGTTTACGATCCAGACGATGCCGAAGCGGGTGGCAAAGATGGCGGAGGACCCGCTGCTGGAGGTGTTGGAATGTAGGCCAGATCTGGGAAGGGCGATCGAGCGGTTGGCAGGGCGGTTATGAGGAGCCACTCCATACTTCGACAGGGTCGTTTTTATCCTGAGTCACTGCGGCACATAGTTAAGAAATAATTATGTTCGCCAACCTCTCGATTTGTAGACAACCTTTCATCCCTGAGTGCTGGCCTCAAGCTCGCTGGGGTTCATTCTAGCAATCGCCAGGCAAGTAAAGCTGAGTGTTGCCAGAACAGCGGCGGAAGCGTTGATCCTGCCGGCGCCCAGCCTACCTTCCTGTTCTGGATTTTTGTTATCAATAGGATCACAGCTTTGCTTAAGAAGCGAGCGCACCATGTCGTTCGTCAGTTCTTTATTGATAGACAAAATCAGGGCAGCAAGGCCTGAGACGTAGGCCGCCGCGAACGAGGTGCCGTTGCGAAAGGAGTAAGTGCCACCGAGGTCTGTGGTACAGATGCTAACTCCTGGGGCGCATAGGTCGATTCTTCGGCCAAAATCCACGATCTCGCCCTTGCGATCATTCTGATCGGTAGCGGTAACTGCAATTACTCCTGTATAGGATGCCGGATATGTTGATGGGCCTTGCTCCATGTCCTTTCCTGATTCTCCAAGCTTCGATTCACCTACTCCGGCGACTACTATCGCGCCGGCAGAGAGCGCTACGGCGATCGCGCGACGCACCCCTGTATAGTCGCAAGGCATTACCCAGCTCAGGTTGATGACATATCTACGGTGCCGGTCCCTGGAGGCTCGTTCTGCCACATAGTAAATAGCATCCGCACGAGTCTTTAGCTCACCGTTCAAGTTGACCCTAAGCGGCATCAGACTACAGCGTGGTGCGACACCCACGATTCCCACCCCATTCAGCGCCGCAGCCGCGACCCCACACACCCTAGTACCGTGACCCTTCACGTCTATAGGATCGGCGGTGCCACCAGGGACAAAATTCCAGTTCTCACCCTCTCTTGACAGGAGATTGGGCACAAGATCTGGGTGCTCAAGATCCATGCCTGTGTCCACAACCGCGATGACTACTTCTGGAATTCCAAGCGTCACCACCCACGCGTCGATTATGCTGATATCCACGCATTTCGTGCCGCGCACTCCAAAAAGCTCCTGCCCGTCATTCTTAAGTGCCCAGAGCTTGGAAAAGCAAGGCTCGCAATATGCTACACCCTCATTCGGCAGCCTACCAGCAGGGACAGGTCCAGCCGAACAGTCGACCTCTTCCGTTAGGTCGAGCGGGAGTTCCTCACCTATTAGACTCGGGACAGCGAACTCGACTTCAGCTAACGATGAAAATGCTCTTACTGCCGCGAAGAGACTCTGTCCAGAAGTCACGGCTACTGAATAGAACCCCGGCGTTCGTACAATCCCAACGTTACGCCCACCCATACGCTCGATCACTTCCAGAGCATGCTCCGGACCTATGCCATCTACAAACTGGAGATCAAGCTGTCCAGGTAGCACATAGTGTCGCCCCCCTTCTTGGTCTCTGTAAACAGGAATGAAGTCAACTACCATTGGGTGGCTCGCGAGAGGGAGAGCAGCAAATTCTCCATAATTGAGATTTGACACCACGGCCAATCCCAATCCGCGACCTTCGGTGATGGATTGAGATGCTAATCCATAATGTTCAAAAGCTGTCGCGACAGCCACCGCCGCACCAGGCTCGAAGGTTACCGTTAGTAGGCTAGCTTCCGGCTCTAAGCGGACTTCCTTGTTGGCAAATTTGTCGACGTAGTAGGAATCATCAAGGTTAAGAGCCATGGATCTCCCCTATTTAGAGGTGATCAAATTGTACAAAGGTACAAACTGGACGACTCAGCGCACCTACCTCGTCATTATCATCCATCTCGTTCAACGCCTTAGGTTCGGGTTCTTTCTCGACCTTACCAGCGACAAGGCTCGCAGCATTAACGTCGAGAAGTGGAATAAAGCTATTGGCTGGACCGCTCGACAGTGGGAAATAGAGACTGAAGTGCCGTCCATAAGGGTCGGTATTCTGTTTGGCCGGTGCCGGGGATATATTAGTCAGCAGGATATCGCAGGGATCACTTTGAGGCTTAAAATTTACGGCACCATGTTTCGATGCCTGAATCTGAATCTGGGGCCCTGTCACTGTATATTTGGCGATGACTACATCGGCAAGCACCCGTCGGAAGGAACTCCCTGAGCCAGGGAAGGTCGCCGGAAAGAGCAGCGGAGTAAGGCCCAAAAGAAGTTTCGAGAAAGCAAAGGTGGCTGGCTGTGCGTCTGGCAACTCGAGGCGCGCAGATAACTGAGCGGGGAAGGGCTTGGCTTTGTCGACGAGATCAGGGTTGACATCTTTATTCGCAGAAGATATGTCAGCCATCTTGGGAACCCAATCGAAAGACTGACGGTTCGAGAGATCCGGGAGAGGCTGAGAGATAGTGCCCGTACTTGTTGGCGGCAATGACTGGCCCTGGAACGTAATTGTAATATCCTCTTGATCAAGTAGCCAAGCCGTATCGGGCTTAATGGCCGTCAGTCCAATTAATTGCTTAATTCTTGGCCAATCGCCAGCATCCGAAGAAGAACTGCCATCATCGAACACCAGAATAGGGTAATGATCCGGGATTTGAGCGTTGCCCAGCTTTCGGGCATCCGGCAAGAGTGCCCAGAAATGATCTTTGGTGTCGCGCACAAAGGCAATTAGATCGACCATGAAGATTCTCAATGTAAATGACATTCAACCTTCTCCTTTCTGTCTGGAAAGTGCCATTCCGATAATTTCAAATGCTCCCCATCCTGATGGATCGCGAAGATGCGCGTCAGCGCTGTGCAGGAGGACGCGCTGAGCGCTGGCTAGAGCGCGGGTCGCGTCTCCGGTAGCAGAAAACTTACGGTGAAATTCAATAGCCAATGCACTCGCAATGCGGTCGTCAATCCGCCAGAGACTTCCAATGACTGCGGGAACACCACCAGCAAGGAAGGGCTTCGCCAGACTGAGAATCCCCTCGGTCGAGGAGAGCGGGCCACTAGCCGTGCCACAGCCCGAGAGGACCACCAACTCTGTCCGCAGGAACCTTCGTCCGTAGAGATCCTGGGCGAAGAGGACGCCTGAATCTCCATGAGACGGCGCAAGCAAAAGCCGCGAGAGGAGCGGGGACTGCTGGTTTATTTCGGCATGAGCTGCCAGGTGCACAACAGAGTGGACTCCAAGGCCGACAATGAATCGTTCTTTCGTCGCCTCCTTGCCTACGAGTAAATCGCTATGCTTGTAGAGAGTGGCAACCTCGCTTGCCTCATGTTTGGCCCACGGAAGTCGAGCGTGGTAAGGCGCTAAGGAAGGGTCGAAGGCGGGATCCCCGATCACCAGTGCGGTACGTGCCTGAGGAGAGTGGTGAACTCCGTCGCGTCGCCCGTTAAGAGCGAGATGCATGCTTACGCTTGGTGCAAGCTCAATGCCGTAGTCCTCGATTAGATACCGTCCTGTTTCAGGGTTGTATAGTGCTGCAAAGGGAACCTGGTGCAAAATCTTGTCCGGAACGAAACTGAGTAAGGAATTTGACAATGGAAGAGCAAGAGGAGCGATCACCGCTTTATAGAGGGCAGCAGACTTGGTACTGATGTCACCACCCCCGGCTATGGTGGCTGTCCGAAATGCGCTGACCAGGCGAGTCAGGCGGTCTTCACTGATCGGCAACACCCGACAGCGAATACGCCCACGCTCAATAACCCAGGCTATCAGGCGGTCTGGAAGGACAGCGTACTCGATGAGCACCTCCCTGTCCGGCAAGGCGCGCGCGACATCGGTGAGTCCCAAAGCCCGAATATGCCTAGAATATTGCGTGGGCCACGCCGCGAGCGCATCACAGCGAGCTCTCTCCAGGTACTGGAATGCTGCGCTGTACGGAGGTAACCCAGTCACAACCTCTAGGCGGATAACCTCATCGAACAGTTCGAAGGATCGGTCAAGATACCCGCCACGTCTTTCAAAATCCAGTGACTTGGAGACCCGCTCAAGTTGGCCAATTCCAGCCAGGAAGTCTGCCTTCGCCAACTTGCTGCGTCCCGCTCTTGCCTGGAGTCGCCCTCGGCTAAGATAGAAGATCGCTAGCCGGAGGTTGTAGCGAGTCTTCTGTACTACCGGCAGAGCCGCATTAAGTTCGGTGATCCCGGCGTCACGGCTCTCCGATCCGAGAACCTCGGCCCCAGAAAGTAGGATATCGGCAGCCAGGGTTTCATCGTGAGCGTGCTCCGCATATTCGCGCGCGGCTTTGAGGTCACGTCCTGCTTCATGCCTCTGCCCCAGGCGGCTGCGGATAGCGGCGCGATCACCGAAGCTGAGTGCAATCTGCACGGCATTTCCTGTAGCTAATGCTGTGTAGAGCGTTTCGCTTTCAAAACAGAGGGCAGCTCTTGGATCCCCTGCTTGCAAGCTGATCTCCGCAGCCGCGTGGAAAATCTGGTGCCGCCGACGTAAATCGGAGAGTCCAGCAGTACCCTCCAAGGCTCGATAAAGACGTGATGTCGCCTCCTTATCATCTCCCAGGAGAAAGAATACTTCTGCGAGCAATCCCTCGACAGCTGTTAGACTCTCGACTTCTCCAGTTTGTTTGAAATATGATAGCGCTCCTAAATAGCTTTTGAGCGCTGAGGCAGGATCTGCTGTGATAGCAAGAATTACGCCACGCAGCCACATTGTTCGCCCCGCGAGATTGCCATAGCGATACCAGCGAGGATTTCTTTCCAACTGAGTAAGCACCTCGATGACCCGCCTGTAATTACTCTGCTGATAATCACAAGCAGCAACGAAGAATTCTGCCCAAAGACGGAAAGGACTGCCTCCGCGCGTAAACTCAAGGCTTGCCTCGTGGAAGGCGGCCCTAGCCTCGGTGTTATTATAAGCCTCGTACAACTGCAACCCTCGAGCGTACAAGTGATGGCCGGACGACAGCGCGTCTCTCAGTGCACGTTTACCAGCTGCATGATCGATTGCTGCAACTGCATCGTGAAGCATCCAGTCACCAGACAACGAAGCATAAATGTCACCAATAAGTCTCGTATGTTTCAAGATGTCTTGAGCCTCTGCGCTGTCATCCTTAGACGTTGCCTCCGCCCAGCGTTCGAGTAGTTCGACTTCACCATAAAGCCGTACCTGTTGCCGGAAAGAGCCAGCCATGCTTCTCGCGAGCGTCTCATTCCTAACGTCGACTGCCCTAGCGAAGGTCGGTTTTTCACTTTGCCAGAGCTTACCCCTGTCTGCCTGAGCCAGTTGCCTGAGGTGAACCGAAGCCTCGTCCGCCCATCCTGAGCTTGGGTCAAGCCTGAGGAAATCGTTCCACGCCTGTCGTGCGCCCGCGGTCAAGAAGAGGCGTTCGAGCGCCAGCGCCTGGTTGAATCGCGCCTCTGGTAGACGTTTGTCGAGGTCAATGGCTGTTCGGGCGGTTTCTAGGGCCAATATGAGGTCGCCTGGAGTGGTGGCGTCGCCGCGCTCGAGGTAAGCTGCCGCGAGGTCGCTCGCGATCTCTGGATCACTGGGTGCCATTGTTCTAGCGCGCTCTAGCCGTGAGATTACCAGATTAATATGCCCGGGGCTGGCAAGACTGAGAAGCGCCAGGCAGTGGAGCGCCTGGGGAGATTCTATCCCTTCCAGAGTCCGCTCGATTCTCGATAAGGAGTCAACAGAAGGCCGCGGATGAGTGTTCACTTCTACATAGGGAAAGCCAGCCAACCGACCTCGCACTAAGCGCGATGGCCCGATAGCAGCAATTAGATCGTAGCGCTCACTCGAGTGATTCCGGTGGAGTGACTGGACGAGACAGCATTTCGCCGGAATAAAACACAATGGCGACCACAAAATTAGCATCTGAAGTGCCGAGAAGATCACATTCGAAGAATGACGCATTTCCCAATCCTTCCGCCGCTGGTCCTCATTCGGGCATAGCCGTCAAGTACCAATATCGACTGTCGTGGCGGCCACAAGTGTACCTCAAAACTGGGAAGAATGAATGCCCAATTGGCTATCCTGCGATGGACTCTTCCCCTGAAGGTGGAGCCTAGACTACTAGGAGAGTTGAGAGTTCGATCCCGGCATCGCTAAGCTAGCAGGGCGCTTGTGCCGCTGATTCCGCCGGAGGTCGGATATTTGGCCGCCTTAGAGTGCGGGGTCGCATGCTTGAGATCACCGAGAATTAGACCTCGGCTCTTGAGACGGAACTAGAGAGAAATTTCGCTGGAATCAGGCGACTTAATAGCCTACTACCCCAGCGCCTCCACATCCTCCCCCACCCGCCCCAACCCCACCGCCCGCACCCGCTCCCCCAGCGGGAACGTATGCTCTCCCGCGTGCACCACGTCGATCCGGTCGAGCTTCAGGTCCTCGAGCGCCGTCCGCATCGAGGGGGTCAACCGTGGTGCGTCGGTGAGCTTGAACTCGAAGCCCAGGCGGCGGTTGCCGCGGACGACCAGGAGGTCGAGCTCGGCTCCGGCGTGGGTGGCCCAGAAGAAGGACTCCGCGGGGCGGGCGCCGAGGCGGACCAGAACCTCGCAGAGGGCGAAACCCTCCCAGGAGGCGCCGACCTTGGGGTGACCTTCGAGGTCCTCCCGGGTCTCCAGGTTGAGGAGCGTGTGGAGGAGGCCGCTGTCGGCGATGTAGACCTTGGGGCTTTTGACCTGGCGCTTGCCGAGGTTCTCGAACCAGGGCTGGAGCTGCCGCAGGACCAGGGCCGAGGTCAGAAGGTCGAGGTAGCGGCGCACCGTGGGCTGGGAGACCCCGAGGGAGCGGGCGAGCTCGGCGCCGTTCCAGACCTGGCCGTGGTAGTGGGCGATCATCGTCCAGAAGCGCCGCAACAGGTCGGGCGCGATCGCCACCCCGAGCTGCGGCAGGTCGCGCTCCAGGAAAGTGCGCACGAAGCCGCGCCGCCACTCGGCACTCGTGGCGTCCGACTCGGCGAGGAAGGAGCTGGGAAAGCCACCCCGTAGCCAGAGCCGGTCCCGCGCCTCGGCGCCCACCTCGTCCAGGGCGAAGCCGCCCAGCTCGTGGTAGAAGATCCGGCCGGCGAGCGACTCGGAGGTCTGCCGCAGCCGCTCCGGAGAGGCGCTCCCCAGTACCAGGAAGCGCGCCGGCCGCTCCGGCCGGTCGGCCAGGACCCGCAGCACCGGATAGAGGTCCGGCCGGCGCTGGACCTCGTCGATCACGACAAGACCCCGGAGGTCGCGCAAGGCCAGCATGGGTTCGCCGAGACGCGCCAGATCCGCGGGATCCTCGAGATCGAAGAAGGTCGTGGGGTCCGGCCGGCGCGCCGCCAGCTCCCGCGCGAGCGTCGTCTTCCCCACCTGGCGCGCTCCGAGGATGCCGACCACAGGGAAGCGTTCCAGGAGCCCCTCCAGGGCATCCAGATGGCGGGAGCGCTGGATCGCAGGGGTCGTCACCTTGAAATCCTAACACCAGACGTTAGATTTTCAAGGTGTCAGCCCTTCCCCGGTGGGGCGGAACGCGGGCCCTGGATCTCCCTGGAGGCGTTCTCCCTTCTTCGCGTTATCATGCATAATGTGCAGAACTAAGGAAGGAACCCCGATGCGAATCAAGCTCGGCTTCACCCTGCTCGCTCTCCTGCTGGTCGCCACCGGACTGCTTTCCGCCGCTCCTTCGGCCGATAGCTCTTCGGCTTCCGGAAGTCATCTGGCGACGACGACCTCCGCGCCACTCCTGATCACCTGCGAGATCCTCTGCTGGGAGCAGGGGACGCAGCTTTGCTACCAGGACTCTCGCTGCCACACCCACTGCTGTGAGAGCTCGAACCCCCTTTGCACGACGCCCTGCAACTGAGAGACCGGAGGACCGCCGGGGTGGTGTGCCAACATCGCCCCGCCGTCCATGCTTCTGCTCTAGAATGCAGAGGGTCGAAAGGAGGCAACCATGCTGACCGCCCTATTGCTCGTAGCATCCCTCGCCGTGAGACCCACCCCCACCCTCACCGGGAGCGTCCCTGCCGCCAGCCGCCCGGAGGCGGTCGCGGCGCTCGGCGCGGCCCAGGACCCGGGCTTCGCGGGCTGGCTCGCCCACGAAGAAGGCTTGCCGGCGGGCGCGACCGCTTCGGGTCCCGTTCTGCAGCCGGCCGTCACCTGCACCAGCAGCTGTACGACGTGCGCCGCGATGCACCGGAGCTGCTGCTTCGACAACTTTGACCAATGCTTCTACTGCGTGCCACCCGGGGTCAAGTGCCTTTGACCGCTTTCTGACGCCGGAAAGCGTTCGAGCAACGTGGGGCGGTGGTCCAACACCGCCTTCCGCAGAGGCGGAAGAACGATCCGCAGCCCTCGGGGAGCCCGAGTCTCGCCGGCCGGGAGCGTCGCGGAGCGCGCCGAGCGGCTGGAGACGCGTCCCCAGCACCTGGAGAGAAATGGGGAACCGTCCCCCGAAATAGGGGAAGGGTCGCCCAACTTTGGGGAGGAGTCGCCCAATTTCGGGGAAGGGTTCCCCAATTTGGGGGAAGGGTTCCCCAACTTCGGGGAAGAGTTCCCCAAGATTGGGGAAGGGTTCCCCAAAATTGGGGAGGGCTTCCCCGATTTCGGGGAACGGTCGCCCAATTTCGGGGGAGCCTTCCCCCAAATTGGGGAAGCGTCGCCCGATTTCGGGGAAGGGCCGCCCAACTTTGGGGAACCCTCGCCCAATTTGGGGGGGGAGCTCCCCGATTGGGGGGAGACCTTCCCCGGCCGGAAGCCCGCTCGCGTCGGCACCCACGGCACCGGGGAGCGGAAGGCCGGCACCGGCCGTCCTGGGGACCGTTTTGAGGGTAGCACAGAGGGATTCTTCCCGGCCGGTCCGCTTCATTCCCCGGTAGAATGAGGAAAAATCCGCCGAGCTGGCGTGCCGCGCGTTGCGGAAGGAGCGAGATGGACCCGATCAACATCTTCGAGCTGGAGACCGTGGCCCGCGAGAAGCTCACCCGGGAGGCCTACGACTACTACGCGAGCGGCGCCCACGACGAGGTCACCCTGCGCGACAACCGCGCCGCCTACGACCGCCTCTCTCTCGCCTACCGGGTGATGGTGGACGTCTCCCGGCGCGACCTGCGGACCACGGTGCTCGGCCAGCCGGTCGCCATGCCCATCCTGGTCGCCCCCACCGCCTTCCACCAGCTCGCCGACCCCGAGGGCGAGCGGGCGACCGTCCGGGCGGCCGGGGCGGCGGGGACGGTGATGATCCTCTCCACCCTCTCGAACACCCCCCTGGAGGAGGTGGTGGCCGCCGCCTCGGGGCCGGTGTGGTTCCAGCTCTACATCTATAAGGACCGCAAGACGACGGAGGGGCTGGTGCGGCGGGCCGAGGCCGCCGGCTGCCGGGCGCTGGTGCTCACCGTGGACGCCCCGCTCCTCGGGCGGCGGGAACGGGACGTGCGCAACCGCTTCCGCCTGCCGCCGGGGATCTTCGTCGCCAACGTGCTGCCCGCGGGCTACGGCGAGGTGCCGTCGGCCCTCGGCGACTCCGGCCTCGCCGCCTATGTCGCCTCCCTCCTCGACCCGGCCCTCTCGTGGCGGGACGTGGCCTGGCTCCAGTCGATCACCCAGCTGCCGGTCCTGGTCAAGGGGATCGTGCGGCCCGACGACGCCTGCCGCGCCGCCGAGGCGGGCGCCGCCGGCATCGTGGTCTCGAACCACGGCGGCCGCCAGCTCGACACCTCGCCCGCCACCATCGACGTCCTGCCCGAGATCGTCGACGCCCTGGCCGCCCGCGGCCACCGGATCGAGATCCTCGTCGACGGCGGCGTGCGGCGCGGTACGGACGTCGTCAAGGCCCTCGCCCTCGGCGCCCGGGCGGTCCTCGTCGGCCGGGCCGTGCTCTGGGGCCTCTCCTACAACGGCGAGGCCGGCGTCGCCTACGCGCTCAAACTGCTGCGCGACGAGCTCGACCTCGCCATGGCCCTGGTCGGCACCCCTACGGTCGCCGACATTACCCGCGACCTGGTCCGGCGGGGGCCGGGCGGATAACCCACCAGGAGACTCGATCCATGCGAACCGCAACGCTTTCCATCGTCCTTCTCCCTAGCGCCGCGGCGCCCGGCGCCGGTCTCACCCCGGAGCAGGAGCGGCTCTATTTCGCGGCCCAAGACGGCGACCATGGAACCGATGCCGCCGGGCAGAGGAAGAAAAAGCCGGCGAGGACGCCAGCGCTCCCAGGGAGACACACTCGTCGGTTTGAGGTCGGAGACCTCACTAGCCTTCGGCGGTTTCGCGGAGGAGCTCCCCGAGAGTATTGACAAGAGTCTCCGCGAGGCGCTCCGGGCGATCCCCCTCGTGCCATGCCGGGTCGTACTGGTCGGGAACCAACGTGGGATAGAGGTCGAGGAGCCATTGGATTTCGGCGCGCCGTTCGTCGATGACGCTCTTGATCGAGCCGCCAAACCAGCCGAGGAGAATCAGCTTCTTCTGTCTCAGATCGACGCGTCCGCGCTTGTGATCGGCGAGGAGACCCTCGATCTGAGAGCGGGTTCCCGTCCTGCCGGTGAAGGCAACCATAAGGGATGCGTCCGCCAGCTCCTGGCGGTTGCGGTCGTCAGTGTCGAGAGCTCGGCGGTTTTCATAGAAAGCAGGAGTGTGGGTGAAGCCGAGCGTATCGCCCGGGAACCAGTACCACCGCACCCGGCGATCGATCTCCTTCATGTCGCCGCGCGGCCGCGAGTAGAGTTTTTCGCAATAGCTCTCGAAGAACGCTCGCCGCAAGGGCTCGGCGCCACAGGACGTGAGCCCGTAGGGAGTCCGTTCGACGGCGGCGAGAAGAGCCCTGTAGAAGCGCATGATGGCGCGCGTCTTCTCTTTCGAGCGCTCGATTTCGTGTGTCGTGGCCCCCAGGAGGGCGATGCGGCGTAGGTCTTTGCGGTTGCGCTCCGGCAAGGCCGTTGGGGGCTTCTCGAGCCGCTCGCCGATCGCCGCCAGCAGGTCCGTCGCCTCGGCCTCACGGAGGGTACCGTCCGGCTCGAAGAGGCGTGATCCCTGGAGCCGCTCGTACGGCATCGGCACGTCGACCTCGTCGAGAAACACGGGTATGAGGATGCCCCGCGTCCTGCCCTTTTCGGCTTCCGACTTCACATAATCCGAACGGACCGAGTCTCGGGACCAGACGACGAGCACGCACTTCGCGGCCCCGAGCTGAGCTTTGATCTCGTCATCGAACGGCGAGCCTCGGCGGAGCTGCGGAGACCACCAGGTGGTCCATCCTTGCCGCTCCAGCAGATCGAGGAGCGGCGTCAGACGTTCATGGTCGGCGGTGCTATGACTGATAAAGATGTCGGCCATACCAGGCGAACCGAGCAAACACCAGGGAGAAAGGGGCCGCGCTTGACCGGTCACGGCGCCCAGGTTCTGAGGCGATAGAGCAAAGATTATTTCATCAAGGGGGCGGGGCGTCCATCGGGCGCCCGCTCGGCCCGGGCCGCCGCCAGACAGCCCGGTCCCCGCCAGTCTTGACATGCAACCATTTGGTTGCCTATGATCTCTCCTGTGGACGAGGAGAAGGTCTTCAAAGCCCTGGCCGATCGGAGCCGCCGGCAGCTTCTCGACCGGCTGCGCGCCCACAACGGGCAGACCCTGTCGGAGCTCTGCCAGGGGCTCGACATGACCCGCCAGGCGGTGACCAAGCACCTGGCGCTCCTCGAAGCGGCCAACCTCGTCGTGCCGGTGTGGCGGGGCCGGGAGAAGCTGCACTATTTGAACCCCGTGCCGATCCAGGAGATCAGCGAACGGTGGATCGGCGCGTTCGAGAAGCAGCGCCTGCGCGCGCTGCAGGACCTCAAGAAAGCCCTGGAAGGAGAGAACGATGACCAAACCTGAGTTCGTGTACGTGACCTATATCTCCAGCACTCCGGAGAAGATCTGGAACGCCCTGCAGGACCCCGAGATGACGAAACAGTACTGGGTCCAGCACCGGAACGCGTCCGACTGGCAGGTCGGCTCGCCGTGGCGGCACGAGGACTACGAGAGCGGCAAGGTGGACATCGTCGGCAAGGTCGTCGAGAGCACCCCGCCGCGACGCCTCGTGCTGACCTGGGCCTCCCCCGCCGACGCGGCGGACGCGGCCAAGCACTCGCGGGTCACCTTCGAGATCGAGCCGTACGAGGATGCCGTCCGCCTGACCGTGACCCACGGCGAGCTGGAGCCCGATTCCCCGATGCTCCACGGGATCACCAAGGGCTGGCCGATCGTCCTCTCGGGCTTGAAGACGCTGCTCGAGACCGGGAAGCCCATGCCGATGACGGCGCGGCGCCGGACCAAGCCGCCGCAGTAGAGACGCTGTAGAGACGCCCAGCCGCTTACCACTGACCTCTCAGAAACCACCGCCGCCTGGGCGTCTCCTGTCGCCGGAGACGCCCTGGCGTTCGGGGTCAGGCCATGGCCTCCACCCGCCGCAGCACCTCGGCGAAGGGGACCTGGGCAAAGGCGCCGAAGAGGGGATGCGCCTTGAGCTTGCCGCGGACGCGGGGGGAGGGCAGGCCGGTCAGGAAGCGGGCGAAGGCGCGGGGATCGGCCAGAGCCTGGGCCAGTTCCGGGGTGGGCTTCCGGCGCAGGTGGGCCGCCTGGGCGAGGCGCGCCTCGTCGACGTGGAGCGGGGGCGGCGGGAGGAGCGCCATGGGCTTGCCGCCGTTCTGGCACCAGGAGCAGTGGCCGCAGGGACCGGGAAGGATTTCGCCGAAGTGGGCGGCCAGGAAGGCGGTCTGGCAGCCGTCGTGCCCGGCGAGGGTGAGCACCTGGTCGAGGCGGGCGAGCTCGCGGCCCTCCCGCTCGAGGGTGCGCTCGTGGAGCGACTGCGCCAGGGCTTCCAGGTCCTCGGGCCGGCGCAGCCAGCGGTAGGGATGGCGTACGCCGGCGGCGCGGACCTCCAGGAGCTTCTGCTCGGCGAGATAGTCGAGCGCCCGCACCAGCCGGTCGCGGGAGGAGCCCAGGGCGCGGGCCGCCGCGTCGAGGTCGACGTGGTACCAGATCTTGGCCTTCTTCGCCTGCTGGAAGAGCCCGCGCAGCAGCTCCCGCCGCTCGCCGGCGAAGCGGCCCAGAATGATCTCGGAGGACTGGAGCGGCCGGAACTCGTACTCGGCGTAGAGCGGCGTGCCGGCCTCGACGTAGCCCAGGAGCTCCAGGTAGGTGAGGAGCGTCCGCACGACGAGCAGCCGGATGTCGTGGCGGGCCGAAAGATCGTAGAAGGAGAGCTCCTGGCGGTCTTCCTTCCCGGCAGCCTGGAGATCGGCGAGCTCGGCGAGGAGCCCGCGCACCGCGCCGAGGTCCGGGGTGTCGCCGTAGGCATAGTTCTGGAGCACCGGCAGGTCGTCCGGACAGACCAGGACCTCGCAGAGCGAGGAGAGGCCGTCCCGGCCGGCGCGGCCGATCTCCTGGGCCAGGTTCTCCAGGCTCTTCGGCAGGTTGTAATGGAGCACCCGGCGGATGTCCGGCTTGTCGATCCCCATGCCGAAGGCGATGGTGGCGACCACCACGGCCTCCCGGGAGGGCAGGAACCACTCCTGGACCCGCACCCGCTCCTCGTCCTCCATCCCGGCGTGGTAGGCGCGGGCTGGCAGCCCGGCCCGGGCCAGGGCCGCCGCCACCTCCTCGGCCGTTTTCTGCTGGGTGACGTAGACGATCGCCGCCCCCGGCCCGGCCGTCCCGAGCGGCGAGGCCAGCCGTTCGAGCAGCAGGGCGTCGCGGTCGGCGGCCGGGACCGGGGTGGTGGCGAGGGTCAGGTTCTCGCGGTGGAAGCCGGTGCGGACAGCGCATTCCGGGTCGATCTCGAAGCCGCGGCAGATGTCTGAGAGCACCTGCGGCGTGGCGGTCGCGGTGAGCGCCAGGGTGCGCTCGGCGGAGCAGAGCTTCGCCAGACCGGCGAGCTTCAGGTAGTCGGGGCGGAAGTTGTGCCCCCACTCGGAGACGCAGTGCGCCTCGTCGACCGCGAAGAGCGATACGCGAATCCGGGAGATGGCCTCGCGGAAGCGCTCGTTGCCGAAACGCTCCGGGGCGACATAAAGCAGGCGGAGCGTCCCTTCGCGGACGGCCGCCATGACGGCGCCGACCTCCCCGGCGGTGAGCGTCGAGTCGAGGCGGGCGGCCGCCACGCCGCGCCGGGCCAGCTGGTCGATCTGGTCCTTCATCAGGGCGAGGAGCGGCGAGACCACCAGGGTGAGGCCGGGCAGCAGCAGGGCCGGGACCTGGTAGCAGAGCGATTTGCCGCCGCCGGTGGGGAAGATCGCCGCGGCGGAGCGCCCGGCCAGGAGATGGCCGATCACCGCCTCCTGCCCGGGGCGGAAGGCGGCGAAGCCGAAGGTCGCGGCGAGAACGGCGCGGGCGGCGTCCAAGGGGATCGGGGGAAGCACGGTCTCGGGCATGGCGCTCATCGGATCACCTCCAGGGAGATCTGGGAAGGGGTCAGGGAGAAAGAGACGGGACGGCGGCTGTCGGTCGTGGGCATGTCGAGCCCTCCTTTCAACTGGAGGGACGGAAAACGCTCCGCCGATCTGGCAAACGAAGTTTCGGGAGGCCGGCGAGCCCCCGCCATGCCAGAATGCGGACATGCCCAGAGACCCGCTCCCCCAGCTCCGCCAGCTCTGCCTCGCCCTGCCGGAGACGACCGAACGGCTGAGCCATGGCGAACTGACCTGGTTCGTGCGCGGCAAGCAGACCTTCGTGAGCTACGCCGACCACCACCACGACGACCGGCTGGCCTTCTGGTGCGCCGCGCCGGACGGCGCCCAGGAGGTGCGGGTGGCGACCGCCCCCGAGCGGTTCTTCGTCCCGCCCTACGTGGGCACCCGCGGCTGGCTCGGCGTCTACCTCGACGTGCCGGTCGACTGGGACGAGATCGCCGACCTGGTCCTGGACGCCTACCGGAGCGTCGCCCCCCGGCGGCTGCTGGCCGAGCTCCCCGGCCGGCAAACGTAGGAGCCTCCTTCCTACCGGTGCTCCTCCACGAGACCTTCGAGACGCAGGCCCGGCGCACGCCGGACCGGGTGGCGGTCCTCGCCGGTCCGGCCCACCTGACCTATGCCGAGCTCGACCGGCGCGCCGACCAACTGGCCGGCTCTCTGCGCCGGCTGGGGGTCGGGCCGGAGGTCCGGGTAGGGCTCTGCCTGGCGCGCGACCTGCCCCTGGTGACGGCGATCCTGGCGGTGCTCAAGGCGGGCGGGGTCTACGTTCCGCTCGACCCGACCTATCCCACGCCGCGCCTGGCGCTGCTGCTCGAAGACAGCGGGGCCACCGTCCTCCTCACCCAGGAATCGCTCCTCCCGGTGCTCCCCGCGCATGCCGCGCGGGTCGTCCAGTTGGACGCAAACCGGCCCTGGAGCGACGCCGCCACCCCGCCAGAGGATGCCGCGGAGGGACGTTCCGCCCTGCCGCGGAACCTCGCCTATCTGATCTACACCTCCGGTTCGACCGGCCGGCCCAAGAGCGTCGCCATCGCGCACGAGAGCGCCGTCGCCCTGGTGCGCTGGGCGCTCTCCGTGTTCGCGGCGGAGGAGCTGGCCGGGGTCCTGTTCAGCACCTCGGTCTGCTTCGATCTTTCGATCTTCGAGCTCTTCACCCCGCTCGCCGTCGGGGGCTCCCTGGTCGTCGCCGGCAACGCCCTCGACCTCCCCGCCCTGCCCGCAGCGCAGGCCGTGACCCTGGTCAACACCGTGCCCTCAGCGATGGCCGAGCTGGTCCGCCGGAACGGGGTGCCCACCTCGGTTCAGACCGTCAATCTGGCCGGCGAGGCGCTGCCCGGGGCGTTGGCCGAGGCCATCTATGGGACCACCGCGGTGGACCGGGTGTGGAACCTCTACGGCCCCTCCGAGAGCACCACCTACTCGACCTTCGCTCTCGTCGAACGCGGTGCATTGGGCGAGCCGTCAATCGGCCGGCCGATCGACGGCACCCGGGCCTACCTGCTGGACGAGCAGGGGGAACCGGCCGGTGCCGGAGAGGCGGGCGAGATCGTCCTCGGCGGGGCGGGCCTCGCGAGAGGCTATCTCGACCGCCCCGACCTGACCGCCGAGCGGTTCACCCCCGATCCGCTGGCGGTCGCGCCGGGGGAGCGCGTCTACCGGACCGGCGACCTCGGCCGCCCCCTCCCCGACGGCAGCCTCCATTTCGTCGGCCGCGTCGACCAGCAGGTGAAGGTCCGCGGCTTCCGCATCGAGCTCGGCGAGGTCGAGGCGGCCCTTGCCCGGCACCCCGCTCTAGAAGAGGTGGCGGTGGCGGCGCGTGCCCATTCGGCGGCTGTGGCGGGCGACCGACGCCTGGTGGCGTACGTCGTGGCCGCTTCGCCGCCGCCCACCGCGCGCCAGCTGCGCGACTTCCTGTTGCAATCGTTGCCGGCCTCCATGGTGCCGTCGGTCTTCGTCCGCCTTCCCGCCCTGCCGCGGCGGCCAAACGGCAAGCTCGACCGCCAGTTGCTGCCCGAGCCGGGAGCCTTCAGGGACGACCTGGCCGCGGCGTTCTCACCGCCGGAAGGCCCGATCGAGGAGCGGCTCGCCGGCCTCTGGGCGGAGGTCCTGGGCGGCGAGCGCATCGGCCGCGACGACGACTTCTTCGCCCTGGGTGGCCACTCTCTCCTCGCCACCCGGCTCCTCTCGCGGGTGCGCGACACCCTGGGGGCCGACCTGCCGTTCGGCGCCCTGTTCGCCGCGCCGACCGTCGCCGATCTCGCCGGCCGGGTGGAGGCGGCGCTCGCCACCGCGCCGAGCCCTCTCCCGCCGCTCCTTCCGCCCGCTCCGCACCCGACCCGGGTCCCGCTCGCCCCAGGGCTCTTCGGGATGTGGTTCGACGCGCGCCGAGAGCCCGATCTGCCGCTCTACAACATCGCCCAGGCGGTGATCCTGCGTGGTCCGCTCGACCCCGTCGCCCTCGCCACCGCCCTCGCCGCGCTGGTGTGCCGCCACGACGCCCTCCGCACTCGCTTCCTGGAGATCGACGGCCAGCCGGTCCAGGAGGCCCTCCCGCCGTCGCCTCCGGCGCTGCCGGTCCTCGACCTCGGCAGCCTGCCCGCGGCGGACCGCATCCGGGAGGCGGCGCGCCTGGGCCGTCACGAGGTCCGCTGGCGCTTCGATCCTGCGAGCGGGAAGCTTCTGCGGGCCGTCCTGGTGCGTCTGGCGGCGGCGGAGCACCTCCTTCTACGGACCGTGCACCACCTGGTCTTCGACGGCCTGTCGGAGGAGATCTTCTGGCGCGAGCTGTCCGTTTTCTATTCGGCGGCGATCGATGCCGTCGACACCGCGCCGCCGCCCGATCTGCCGCTCGGTTTTGCCGACTATGCCTGGTGGCAGCACCGGTGGCTCGGCGAGACGCTCGCCGGGCAGGTCTCCTGGTGGCGCGAGCGGCTCTCCGATCTCGCGCCGCTCGCCCTGCCCACCGATCGGCCGCGGCCGGCCCTCGAATCGCGCCGCGGCGGCGAGCTGCGTTCGCTCCTGCCGGCGCCCCTGGTGGGCGATGTGCGCGATGTGGCGCGGCGGCAGGGCGCCACCCCCTTCATGGCCCTCCTCGCCGCCTTCTCGGCCCTCCTCCACCGCTACAGCGGC
Organism: Thermoanaerobaculia bacterium; assembly: GCA_035644215.1. Taxonomy (GTDB): domain Bacteria; phylum Acidobacteriota; class Thermoanaerobaculia; order Multivoradales; family UBA5704; genus DASQPA01. The sequence continues at coordinate 5,577 of DASQPA010000409.1, read as the reverse complement.
CAGGAGGACTTCGCCGTCGGCGCCCCCGTCGCCGGCCGCGGCCCGTCGGCGCTCGAAGGGTTGATCGGCTGTTTCGTCAACCTCCTGCCGCTGCGTGCCGGCTTCGCCGGGCGGCCGACGGGCGGCCGGCTTCTCACACAGACGCGGGAAACGGCCCTCGCGGCCTTCGCCCAGCAGGACGTCCCCTACGCCCGACTGGTCGGCGAGCTCGCCGGAGAGCGCGACCCGAACCGCGCCGCGCTCGTCCAGGTCGCCTTCCAGCTCGTCGGCGAGGTCCACCCGGCACCCCGGCTGCCCGGGGTGATCGCCGTTTCGGCCGGCCTCCACAACGGGACCGCCAAGTTCGACCTCGACCTGGAGCTGGAGGAGCGCGGGGAGGAGATCGGGGTGCGCTGCGAGTACCGCCTCGATCTCTTCGACCCGCCGACCGTCGTGCGTCTCCTCGACCACTTCGCCCGGCTCACCGCCGCTCTCGTCGCCTCCCTCGGGCAGCCGGTGATTGACCTGCCCCTGCTGTCGGCGGCCGAAGCTCATCAAACCCTGGCGGAGTGGAACGACACGGCCGTCGGCAGGCAAGACGGTGCTCCGGAGGGGCCCTGGGTCCACGAGATCTTCGCCGAGCAGGCCGGGTGGCGGCCGGAGGCTCTGGCGGTGACGGCGGGCGGGCAGGTGCTCAGCTACGGCGAGCTCGACCGGCGGGCGCGCCGGCTTGCCGGCGCGCTCCGCGGTCTGGGTGTCGGGCCGGAGGTGCGCGTCGGCATCGGCATCGAACGTTCGCCCGAGCTGGTGATCGCCGTCCTCGCCGTGCTTCAGGCGGGAGGCGCTTTCGTGGCTCTCGATCCCACTCTTCCCGAGGAGCGCCTCGGCTTCCAGCTGGAGGACTCGGGAGCCCCCGTTCTCCTCACCCGTCGCGGCCCACTGGCCGACCGCGCCGCCGGGCTGGGCATCCGCTGCCTCTTCCCGCACGAGCCGTCGGTCGGCGCTTCTCTCGGCACCCTCACGACCCTTCAGCCCGACAACCTGGCCTATGTCATCTATACCTCCGGCTCGACCGGCCGGCCCAAGGGGGTGGAGCTCTGCCACGGCGCCCTGGCGAACCTGATCGCCTGGCACCGAAGCACTTTTGCGGTGACCCAGAACGACCGCGCGACTCTGCTCGCCGGGGTCGGCTTCGATGCCGCGGTCTGGGAGACCTGGCCGTATCTTGCGAGCGGTGCGAGCCTCCACGTCCTGCCGGAGGCGATCCGCACCGCGCCCGAGGAGCTGCGCGATTGGCTGATCACCCAGGGGATCACGGTGACCTGGCTGCCGGTGCCGCTCGCCGAGGCGGTGCTGGATCTGCCCTGGGCTCCGGACGGGGCGTCCCGGCCGGCCCTGCGTTGCCTGCTGACCGGGTCGGACCGCCTGCACCGCTACCCTCCGACAGCGCTGCCGTTCCCGCTGCTCAATACCTACGGCCCCACCGAAGGGACCGTGATCTCCACGTGCGGCATCGTGCCCGCCGCCGATTCGAGAAGCCAGGAGCGGGGAGCGCCCGGCATCGGGCGGCCGCTCGACAACGTCCGCGTCCACGTCGTCGATCCTCTGGGAGGAGATCTCCGGCCGGTGCCGTGCGGCGTCCCCGGCGAGCTGCTGATCGGCGGGGCCGGCCTGGCCCGGGGCTATCTTTGCCGCCCCGACCTCACCGCCGAACGTTTCCTCCCCGATCCCTTCGCCGCGCCGCCGCTGCCGCCCGGCGAACGTCTCTACCGCACCGGCGATCTGGTCCGCTGGCTGCCGGACGGCGAGATCGATTTCCTCGGCCGGATCGACCACCAGGTCAAGATCCGTGGCTACAGAATCGAGCTCGGCGAGATCGAGTCGGTGCTCGCCCGGCACCCGGCGGTGCGCGAGGCGGTGGTCCTCGCCCCCGACGGCGGTATTGGCGGCCTGGTGGCCTTCTTCACCGCGTGCGAGAACGGCGCCCCGCCCGAGGCGGTGGAGCTGCGCGACCTGCTCTTCCGGCAGCTGCCGGAGTACATGATCCCGGCGCGATTCGTGCCGCTCGCCGTCCTGCCGCTCAACGCCAGCGGCAAGGTCGACCGGCAGGCGCTGACCCTCCTCGCGCGGCAGTTGGGGCCAGTGGTCGGAGATGCCGGAGATCACGAAAAGGCGCCGCGCACGCCGGTCGAAGAGCTGCTCGCCAATCTCTGGGAGGGGATCTTGGAGCGGTCGCCCATCCGGACCGGCGACAACTTCTTCGACCTGGGCGGCCACTCCCTGCTCGTCACCCGGCTGCTGGCGCGGATCCGCGAGGTCCTGGGGATGAGCCTGCCGGTGCAGGCGGTGTTCGAGCACCCGACCTTGGGAGCCCTGGCGCGGGCCGTGGAGACCGCCCGACCGGAAGCGGCGGAAACTGCCCTGCCCCCGCTCGTTCCGGTGGTCCGCGAGGGCCGGCTGCCGCTCTCCTTCGCGCAGCAGCGGCTCTGGTTCCTCGACCGGTTGGCGCCGGGCGGCGCGACCTACAACGTCCCCGTGGCCTACGCGCTCCGCGGCCCGCTCGCACCGGTGGCGCTCGCCGCCAGCCTGACCGAGGTGGTGCGTCGCCACGAGGCCCTGCGCACCCGGTTCGTCGAGGTGGACGGGGCGCCCTGGCAGGAGATCGAGGCGCCGCAACCGGTCCCCTTGGCGCTCGTCGATCTGGGTCGGCTGTCGTCCTGGCGCGAACGGCAGGACGCCGAAGTCGCACGACTGGGCCGGGAGGACATCGGCCGACCCTTCGATCTCACGCGCGGGCCGCTGCTGCGCGCCCGGCTCGTGCGGCTGAGTGCTGCAGAGCATGCCCTGCAGCTCTCGGTGCACCACATCGCCTTCGACGGCTGGTCCGCTGGGCTGCTGCGCGGCGAGCTGTCGGCCCTCTATGCCGCCCATGCCGCCCATGCCGCTGGAGTCGAGCGGCGCCTCTCGCCGCTCCCCGAGCTGCCCGTGCAGTACGCCGACTTCGCCGTCTGGCAACGCGCCTGGCCGCCGGAGGTGCTGGCCGGGCAGCTCGCCTACTGGCGCCGGCAGCTGGCAGGAGCGCCGACGGCGCTCGAGCTGCCGACCGATCGGCCGCGGCCGGCGGTGCAGAGTTTCCGCGGCGCCGTCCGCGAGCGCTGCCTGCCGGACGAGCTTGCGGCGCTCCTCCGCCAGGCGGCGCGGCGGGAGGGGGTTACCCTGCACATGCTCCTCCTCGCCGGCTTCGCGGCCCTGCTCTCCCGCTACACGGAGCAGGAGGATCTGCTGATCGGCACGCCGGTGGCCAACCGTACCCGGCCGGAGGTCTTCGGGTTGATCGGCTTCTTCGTCAACACCCTGGTCCTGCGGGCGCGTCTTTCCGACGCCCCGGACTTCCGCCGGCTGCTCGTGGCAACGCGTGATTCGACGCTCTCGGCCTTCGCCCATCAAGACCTGCCTTTCGAGGCGCTGGTCGAGGAGCTGAAGCCGGAGCGCGACCTGGGGCGCAACCCGTTGATCCAGGTGCTGCTCGTTCTGCAGAGCGCCGGCCGCGCGGCAGAGGCCTGGGAACTGCGGGACGGCCTGCGTTTCACCCCGCTCCGGCCCGCCGAAAGCCGGACGGCGAAATTCGATCTATCGCTGGCGGTCGAGGAGCAGGGGGAGACGCTGGCGCTCGAATTGGAGGTCGCGGCCGACCTGTTCACCACTTCGACCGCGGCGCGCCTGCTGGGGCACTATGCAGCGTTGCTCGCGGGGGCAGCGCGGAATCCCGACAGCCCGGTCGCGCGGCTGCCGCTGCTCGGTAAAGAAGAGCGGCAGCAGCTGGCGGCGGAGTGGAACGACACGGCCTCGGCGTTTCCGCGGCGCTCGCTGCACCGGCTGTTCGAGGCGCAGGCGGCGGCGCGGCCGGAGGCGGTGGCGGTGGTCTGGGAAAACGGCGAGCTGACCTACGGCGAGCTCGACCGGCGCGCCGGCCGGATCGCCCGCGCGCTGCGCCGGCTGGGGGTCGGTCCGGAGGCACGGGTAGGATTGTGCTTCGAGCGCTCGGCGGAGTGGGTGACCGCGATGCTGGGCATCCTCAAGGCGGGCGGAGTCTACCTGCCGCTCGACCCCACTTATCCGCGGGAGCGTCTGGATCTCCTGCTGCAGGACGCGGCGCCGGCGGTGCTCGTCGGCATCCGGCCGCTCCTGGAAAAGCTGCCGGGAACGGTGCCGCGTCTGGCTTTAGAGGCGTTGGAAACGATCCCCGAGGTCTCAGGTCCGGAGGTGGAACCGGAAGGGCTGGCCTACGTGCTCTACACCTCGGGCTCGACGGGCATGCCGAAAGGGGTGGAGATCTGTCATCAGGCGGTGGTGCGGCTGGTGCGCAAGACGGGATATGCGGCGTTCGGTCCCGGGGAGGTGTTCCTGCAGCTGGCGCCGCTGTCGTTCGACGCCGCGACCCTAGAGATCTGGGGACCGCTCCTCAACGGCGGACGCCTGGCACTCTTTCCGCCGCGGCCGTTCTCTCTCGCCGAGCTGGAGGCCGCGGTCGCGCGCTACGGGGTGACCACCCTGTGGCTGACGGCGGGCCTTTTCCACCTGGCGGTAGACGAGGGCCTCGCGGGCTTCGCCGGGCTGCGGCAGCTGCTGGCCGGAGGCGACGTGCTGTCCCGCGGTCACGTGGAGCGGGCGCTGGCACAGCTGCCGGGAGTGGAGCTGATCAACGGCTACGGTCCGACGGAGAACACGACCTTCAGCGCCACCCACCGGTTGCGGCGCAGCCTGGGAGAGGGTTCGGTGCCCATCGGCCGGCCGATCGCGAACAGCCGGGCCTATGTGCTGGACCGGGAGTTGGAGCTGGTGCCCGTGGGCGTGGTGGGAGAGCTGTACGTGGGCGGCGCGGGGCTGGCCCGGGGGTATCTCCAGCGCCCGGAGCGGACGGCGGAGCGGTTCATACCGGCCCCCTTCGGCGGCGTCGGAGGGGGACGACTGTACCGGACGGGAGACCGGGCGCGCTGGCGAGTGGAGGGGGTGCTGGAGTTCCTGGGCCGCCGGGACTTCCAGGTCAAAATCAGGGGCTTCCGGGTCGAGCTGGGCGAGGTGGAGAGCGCCCTGCTGCGCCATCCCGGAATACGGGAGGCCGTGGTGACGGCGGGCGCCGAAAGCCTGGTGGCCTATTACGTCCCGGCAGGGGACGAGGTGGACGTGGCAGAGCTGCGGACCTTCCTCGGCCAGCGCCTGCCGGAGCCCCTGGTGCCATCGGCCTTCGTGGCCCTCGCGGCCCTGCCGCTCTCGTCCAACGGCAAGGTGGACCGCCGGGCGCTGCCGGCTCCGGAGGAGGTACCGACAGCCGGTGGTGGGGCGGCGGTTGCACCGCGCACACCGGTCGAGGCGGCGCTCGCCGCGATCTGGGAGGAGGTGCTGGGGCTCGATCGGATCGGCGTCCACGACAACTTCTTCCACCTCGGTGGGCACTCGCTTCTCGCTCTCCGCGTGCTGTCGCGGCTCCGTGCCACCCTGGGCGTTACGCTGCCGCTCCAGACTCTCTTCGCCAGCCCGACGATCGCCGAGCTCGCTGCCGCGGTGGCCGCCGGGTCGACCGAGAGCCTCGGCAGCGAA
>DASQPA010000408.1:0-12781 GCA_035644215.1 Thermoanaerobaculia bacterium | reverse complement strand
ATCAACTCGCCCACCTCCACGGCGCCTTCAGGCGTCGTGGACAGCTTCTCCGATCTCTCCTCGATCTCCATGCTTCCTCCTGACGGAGGGGGGGATTTTTAGCGGCGAGGATGGGGGGAATTTAGGCGTATCGGTGACACTTCCGGGTCCTTCGATCCCGGATCTTCCATAGAACCTCGGGCCGCCCCCCTCCTAACCTCCCCCCTGACCCAACCCGCCCCCTCCCAGGGGGGAGGACCTGCCCGCCCTCGCGGAGTCGCTCGGGAACGGTTCCTGATAGCCCGCGGCGAGGTCTTCACCGCGGCGGGCGGCCACGGTTCTGCGGCGGTGACGTTCTGTTCTGCGGCGGAACCGTTCTTGTCTGGAGCGGTGCAGTTCTGATCCGCGGCGGAACCGTTCTTGTCTCGAGCGGTGAAGCTCTGTTCTGCGGCAGAACGGTTCTTGTCTGGAGCGGTGCAGCTCTGATCCGCGGCGGAATCGTTCTTAACCGGAGCGGTGAAGCTCTGTTCTGCAGCTGTCGAGATCTGCTTGGCCGCGGTGCAGCTCTGCTCTCCCCCAGAACGGTTCTTCTCCGCCGCGGTCGGCCACTCGTCCGCCCGTAACGAGACCGGCTCCGCTCCGGGCGTGTGCTGCACTGCGGCAAACCTGTGCCGGTCTGGGGCGGTTGGGTCGCCATCCGCTCCCTGCGCCGGCCCTTCGGAGCCTGCCGGGAGCTGGACCCCGGCACCCTCGCCGAGTCCTGGCAAAAACAGCAACGGGCCGCCCTCTCGCGAGAGCGGCCCGTCCTTTTTCGATCGCTGAGCTGGAACTTCAGGGGCCGGGAGGGGCGCCGCCGGGGTGAGGACCCCTCTTCCCGTTTCGACCTCTATAGGTTATGATTTCGAGCAGTCAAAATCTTCCCCTCTCCCGGTGCCCGGGAAACGGGGGAGCCGGAGAGGCAGCTCACGCATGGCGAAGAAGAGTCTGGCAGTGGCGGCGGATTCCCCTCTGGGATCGCGCTCGCTTCACGAGGTCCACGGCAGCGTCGCCATCCCGCACGCGCCGGGGGCGTGGCGCCGGCTGTTCGCCTTCGCCGGCCCGGCCTACATGGTGAGCGTGGGCTACATGGACCCCGGCAACTGGGCGACCGACATCGAGGGCGGCTCGCGCTTCGCCTACCAGCTGCTGTGGATTCTCCTCCTCTCGAATTTGATGGCGGTCCTCCTGCAGACCCTCTCGGCGCGCCTGGGGATCGTCACCGGCCGCGACCTCGCCCAGGGCTGCCGCGACACCTACCCCAAGCCGGTCGCCATCGCCCTCTGGCTGCTCTGCGAGGTGGCGATCGGGGCCTGCGACCTCGCCGAGGTGCTGGGGACGGCGATCGGCCTCAACCTCCTCTTCGGGGTCAGCCTGCTGACCGGGGTGGTGATCACGGCGCTCGACGTCTTCCTCCTCCTCGCCATGCAGCGGCTGGGCATACGACGGATGGAGGGGATCATCCTCGCCATGGTGGCGACGGTGGGTGGCTGTTTCGTCTTCGAGATCTTCCTCGCCAAGCCGGAGTGGGGCGCCGTCCTCTCCGGGCTGCGCCCCCACCTGGGCTCGACCGAGGCGCTCTACGTGGCGATCGCCATGCTGGGGGCGACGGTCATGCCGCACAACCTCTATCTCCACTCGGCCCTGGTGCAGACCCGCCAGGTCTCCCGCACGCCGGAGGGGATGCGGCAGGCCAACCGCTACAACCTGGTCGACTCGCTGGTGGCGCTCAACTGCGCCTTTTTCGTCAACGCCGCCATCCTGGTCCTCGCCGCCGCCACCTTCAACCGTCACGGCCAGGCGGTCACCGAGCTGGGCCAGGCCCACTCGCTCCTCGCCCCGCTCCTCGGCACCAGCCTGGCGAGCGCCGCCTTCGCCGTCGCCCTGGTCTGCGCCGGCCAGAGCTCGACGCTCACCGGCACCCTTGCCGGCCAGGTGGTGATGGAGGGGTTCCTCCAGTTCCGCATGCGGCCCTGGCTGCGGCGGCTGGTCACCCGCCTCCTCGCCATCATCCCGGCGGTTCTGACCATCCTCTTCCTGGGCGACCGCGGGAGCTACAAGCTGCTCATCCTCTCCCAGGTGATCCTCTCGCTCCAGCTCCCCTTCGCGGTCATCCCCCTGGTCCAGTTCACCGGCGACCCACGGCGGATGCGCGAATTCGCCAACGGCCGCTGGACGAAGCTCCTCGCCTGGGCGACGGCCGCGGTGATTGTGGGGTTGAACATCAAGCTGGTGATCGGGCTCACCAGCGAATGGATGGTGGGCCAGCCGATGCTCCTCCGTGCCGGCGTCGTGGCGTTCTTCGCCGCGACCGGCCTCTTCCTCCTCTACATCACCCTCCATCCCCTCCTGCGCCGGGCGACGCGGGTGGTCCCCGAGGAGGGGGAGCCCGCCGTCCTCACGGCGCTGCCGGCGCACGCCTACCGGCGGATCGCCGTGGCGCTCGCCGCGGATGCCTCGGACCGGCCGATCCTGCAGCACGGCCTGTTGCTCGCCCGGGCGAGCGGCGCCGAGCTCCTCCTGGTCCACGTCGCCGAGGGCTTCGGCCCGCGCTACTTCGGCCACGAGTCGGACGACAAGGAGACCCAGGACGACCAGCGCTACCTGGAGTCGGCGCGGGTCGAGGCGGAGCGGGCGGGGGTCCCCGCCCGGACGTGCCTCCTCTACGGCGCCCCGGTCGAGGAGCTCGCCAAGATGGCCGAGAAGGAGGAGGTCGACCTGATGGTGATGGGCGCCCACGGCCACAAGCTCCTGGGCGACGTCCTCTTCGGCTCGACCGTCAACCCGCTGCGCCACCGGGTGCGGACGCCGGTGCTGGTGGTACGGTAGGGGTGGAGCGCCACCCTCGATAGAATGCCCGGATGAACAACCTTGCCACCGTGCAGGAGATGTACCGCGCGCTCGCCCGGCGCGACCTGGGCACCGTCCGTCAGATCTTCGACCCGCAGATCGAGTGGATCCAGTGCGAGGGCTTCCCGGGCGGCGGTCGCTACGTCGGGGTGGATACCGTGCTCCAGGGGGTCTTCGCCAAGTTCGGGGCGGACTGGGTGGACTGGCAGGCGGTGGTCCACCAGTGGCTGGATGCCGGGGAGACGATCGTCGCCCTGGGCGAGTACCGCGGCGTCTACAAGGCCACGGGGCGCTCGACCACCGCCGCTTTCGCCCACGTCTACGATCTCCGGGACGGCCGAATCGTGCGCTTCCGCCAATACGCAGATACCGCCAAGGTCTGCGAGGCGACGCTCGCCTGAGCCAGCGTACGCAGATACAGCCCGTCTCCCGGGACTTTGGTCCAGCGTAAGCAGATACGGCCCGTCTCCCGGGACTTTGAGCCAGCGTAAGCAGATACGGCCCAGCTCCCGGGACTTTGGGCCAACGTAAGCAGATATGGCTCAGCTCCCGGGACAACGGGCCAGCGTAAGCAGATATGGCTCAGCTCCCGGGACAACGGGCCAACGTAAGCAGATACGGCTCAGCTCCCGGGACTTTGGGCCAGCGTAAGCAGATACGGCCCGTCTCCCGGGACAATGAGCCAGCGTAAGCAGATACGGCCCAGCTCCCGGGACTCTGGGTTTCAGTTCCGCGCTCGCAGGAAGATCATCCAGGAGAACGGCTGCCGGCCGTACGCCGGGTCGAGTTGGGAAGGGAAGAGCGCGACGCTTCCCACCCCGCCCAGGCCGAGCCGCACGTCGTTCTTTTGCAAGAGATCGTAGATGTAGCCGGCCGAGAGCTTGTTCACCGTGAAGACCCGGCCGGCGAGCGGTCCGCTCTCGAACAGCTCGTCCTCCTCGACCCGCTCGGCGCGGCCGAAGACGGTGTGCCGGCCCGCCGGGCCGAAGCTCGCCGCCGATTCGACGAGCAGGGCGTCCTCCGTGGTGCCAGGCGATTTGGCGTTTCGTCCCCAGGCGAAAGTGGTCTGCCAGTTCCGCCCCTCGCTCCCCGCCCGGTTGTAGGTCGCCGAGGCCGTGGTGCGCTGGGTGTCGACCTCCGGCTCCAGCTGCTCGGGGCTGTGCAGGTGCCCGGTGCTCACCTGGAGCGACCAGTCGCGGCTGGCGGCCCAGGTGGCGCGGAAGGAGTAGGAGTCCATTTTCGGGCTTTCGATGTTGGTGCGGTTCTGGTCCGGCTCGCGGCCGGTGAAGAGCGAGCCCTCGAGCTTCACCCGGTCGTGGACCCAGCCGAGAGTCGCCACCCCGAAGCTGATGTGGGTCGAGTCCAGCCAGTGGTGGGAGATCGGCGCCTCCGGGTTCTCCATCGCCGAGAGGCGGTGCGGAAAGGCGGTGGGACCGAGCGCCGGCTCGCCGGGAAGGCCGGCGTAGAGGAAGACCGCGCTGGTCGCCGAGAGCGGCAGGCTGTAGGTGCCGGCGATCTCCATGAAGAGGTCGTGCGGATGCTGGCGGTCGATCAGCCGGTGGGTGCCGTCGGCGGTCTCGCCGGTCTGGAGGAGGAGCGGATAGCCCTTGGTGCCGACGGTCCAGGGTTCGGCGGAGAGCATGACCCGCAGCCCCAGCCGGCCGGGGCCGGCCTCGCGGCTGGCCATGGCCATCAACATGTTGGAGCTCCAGACGTCCTCGTCGCCCCGCCGGCCGCCCTGGTCGTCGTAGACCAGCGTCGCCGCGCCATGGAGCATCCCCATCCAGGGGCCGGACATGAAATGGAATCCCTGGTGCGGCGCCGACTCCGGCTGCCAGGAGGTCCCCGAGGACTCGCGGGTCATGGCATAGGGGCCTAAGAAGGCGGGCATTTCGTGCATGCCATGCATCCCCGGCATGCTTTCCATGGCGTCGGGCTGCTTCTTGGGCTCTTCCGTCTTGGGCATCCCGGGCATTCCCGGCATCCCCGGCATCGTGCCCATGTCATGGCCGGCGTGCGGGTCCGGGGGAGCCGTCTGGGCTTGGGCGGACAAAGCTGAAAGTAAAAAGCTGAGGGCTACGGCTCCACTGAGCCGAGAGATCGTCAATCGCATGAGAGATACCTCCGCAGGGACCGCCCGGCGCGAGCGACGGCCGGTCCACGATTTCGCAAGTTCCGGGCCAGTGGCCCGAGGCGACGTCCGCGGCGGAGGGATTACAGGGGGATGTGGTCGATCGACGGGGTGAAAAGCGAGAGGCCGCGCGCCGCGCCCGGCACCGGCAGAATCGCCGAGGGGCCGACGGCGGCGAGAGTGGGCGGTACATAGAGGACGGCGAGCAGACAGCAGGCCCGCTCGCACTGCGCCGAGTCCCCCGCCGGCTCTGGCAGGCCACAGCAGCCGTGGCCCTGGGCGTGGACGCTGGTCGTCGAGACCGGAGCGGATGTCCCCATCCCCGGCATCCCTGGCATGGCATGGCAGTGAGGCACCGCGCTCCGCGTCTCCTTCGCCTGGCAGGGATGCGCCCCGATCAGGCTGACGGCGAAAGCGAGGAGGATGAGGAGGGCGAGTGAGCGTTTCATGACGCGACGGTCTGGGCAGGGAGCCCTGTAAGAGATAGGGTAGCATGTCCCTGTACAGTGCGGAGAGGAGCCCGCCTCATGACCAGAGACTTCAACATCATCATTGAACGGGACAGCGAGGGTTACTACATGGGTTCTGTCCCCAGCCTGCGTGGCTGCCATACCCAGGCGCGGTCTCTCGATGATTTGGTGGAGCGGATGCGAGAAGCGATCGAGCTCTGCCTGGAAGTCGAGGACTGCCAGGCGTTCCGATCCCTGCTCTGATCTCCCGGAGTACAATGAACGCTTATGAGCGAGTTGATCTTCGTCGTGGAAGAGGACCCGGAAGGGGGATACACCGCCCGCGCCCTCGGCGAGGCGATCTTTACCGAGGCTGACGACCTCGATGGCCTGCACGAGCAGATCCGGGACGCCGTGCGTTGTCACTTCGACGAAGGCAGCGAGCCGAAGGTTCTCCGCCTCCATTTCGTCCGCGAAGAAGTCATCGCCACGTGAGGCTGCCCCGCGGCCTGACCGGGGAGGACCTGGCCCGAGCCCTCCGACTCCTCGGTTACGAGATCACCCGTCAAACGGGAAGCCACCTCCGCCTGACTACCGCGAGGAACGGCGAGCACCACGTCACGATTCCTCGCCATGATCCGCTTCGAGTGGGTACCCTCTCCTCCATCCTTCAGGAGGTGGCGAGACACCACGAGTTGAACCGCGACGAAGTCCTGAAGATCCTCTTCTAGCGAGGATAGGAGAACGAAAAAGCCCCCGCCCAGGTCCTTTGGCTCGCTGAGGCTCGCCGCAGGATGACGATAGGGAGCGGTTCCGGAGGGAACGGCAGCGTGAATCGCCCGTAAGGGCGGCGGAGCTTCCCGCCGCCCCTATTCAGTCCTCCTACCGCCCCGCCCCCCGCCGCTCCATCCCCAGCATCGTCCCGGCGATCCCGAGCACCAGCCCGATCCCGATCAGCCCCAGGCCGAAGAGCGAACGGCTGTGATCGGTTGCCGCGGCGTCGCCCGCCTGACGGAGAAGCGTGGGGAGGCCGGCGTCGTGGGGGATGAAGAAGAGGCCGACTGCGGTCGACAGGAAACCGACCGAGGCGAGCTTCAAGGTGGGCGGCGTACGCTCCGGGCGGCCGTGGGCGCGGCCGATGGTGCTCCGGGTGTAGCCGTAGGCGGTGTAGATCGAGAGCCCTAAGACCAGCCAGCCGATGAACCGCCACCAGGAGGCCGGCGGCAGGTAGACCATGAGGAAGAGACAGGAGGAGGCCCCCAGCAGGGGGAGGAGCCAGTCGCCGAAGGGCACCCGGAACGGCCGGGGGCGGTCGGGGTCCCGGCGGCGCAGGATGGTGATGCCGACGCAGACCAGGATGAAGGCGAAGAGGGTGCCGATGTTGGTGAGGTCGACCATCTCGTCGATCGAGGCCACCGCCGCCACCCCGCCCACCAGGACGCCGGTGAGGATGGTCGTCACGTGCGGCGTCTTGAAGCGCGGGTGGACCTTGGCGAAGACCGGCGGCAGCAGGCCGTCTCTGGCGATCGAGAAGAAGATGCGCGGCTGGCCGAGCTGGAAGACGAGGAGCACCGCGGTGTGGGCGATGACCGAGCCCAGAGCCACGATGGTCGCCGCCCAGGTCGCCTGCGGCGCCACGTGGTTGAGCGCCATGGTGAGCGGCTCGGCCTGCTCGTTGGCCAGGCGCCGCACCAGCTCCGGATAGGGGAGCATGCCGGTGAAGACCGCCGCCACCACCATGTAGAAAACGGTACAGATGACGAGCGAGGCGAGGATGCCGATCGGCAGGTCGCGCTTCGGGTTCTTGGTCTCCTCGGCGACCGTCGAGACGGCGTCGAAGCCGATGTAGGCGAAAAAGACCACCGCCGCGCCAGTGAACGTCCCTTTCCAGCCGTTGGGCTGGAAGGGAATCCAGTTGTGGGCCATGGTGTGCGGCGAGACGTAGTAGAAGGCCACGCCGATGAAGAAGAGAAGGACGAGGATCTTGATCCCCACCATGATGGCGTTGAACTCGGCCGATTCCTTGATCCCCCAGACCAGGACGATGGTGATCAGGGCGACGATCAGGAAGGCGAGGAGGTTGAAGACGATCGCGTGGCCGAAGAGGTGCGGGGCGCTCTCCAGGATGCCGGGGATCTTCCGCGCCGTTCGGTAGTCGGTCGACAGCCAGGCCGGGATGTTGATCCCGATCCCCGCCATCAGGGTGCGGAAGTAGTTGGCCCAGGAGATGGCCACCGCCACGTTCCCCACCGCGTACTCGATGATCAGGTCCCAGCCGATGATCCAGGCGACGATCTCGCCCAGGGTGGCATAGGAGTAGGTGTAGGCCGAGCCCGAGATGGGCACCATGGACGCGAACTCGGCGTAGCAGAGGGCGGTGAAGGCGCAGACCACCGCCGTGATGGCGAAGGAGATCATCAGCGAGGGGCCGGCGCCCAGGCGCCCCTGGTCCCCCGCCGCGGCGGTGCCGATGGTGGCGAAGATGCCGGCGCCGATGATGGCGCCGATCCCCAGGAGGGTGATGTTGAGCGGCCCCAGGGTCCGCTTCAGGGCGTACTTCGGGTCCTCGGCTGCCGCGAGGATGTCGTCCAGGTTCTTTCTTTCGAAGATGCCGCGCAAGAAGAGACCTCCCACGGTTTGAAGAGAGCCGGAAGCTCGTTGTCGTCCGCCAATGCCACCAATGCCGCCGATATCGCGGCGAGAGCATGACACGCCGCGGCCCGCGCTGCCAACCGTGGCCCCCCTCACCCCCCCGGCCATCGGCGCCAGGGGAGCCCTCTACGGGGTGCGCGTCCGCGGATCGAGGCGGTCGCGCAGACCCTCGCCCAGGAGGTTGACGGCGATCACGGTCACGGCGAGCGCCGCCCCCGGGAAGGTCGCCACCCACCAGGAGGTGGCGATCACGTCGGCCCCCTCGGAGATCATGTTGCCCCAGCTCGGGGTGGGCGGGCCGATCCCCAGGCCGAGGAAGGAGAGGGCGGCCTCGAAGAGGATGAGGTTGCCGAGGAGGAGCGTCGACTGGACGAGGATCGGGGTGATGGCATTGGGCAGCAGGTGGTGCCAGAGGATGGCGAGCGGCCGCTGGCCGATGGAACGGGCGGCGAGGATGAACTCGCGCTGCCGGAGCGACAGGATCTCGGCCCGGGCGAGGCGCGAGACCCCCATCCAGGTGGTGCCGCCGATAAAGAGGATGACGAGCCACCCCGTGGGGCGGAAGAGGGCGGTCAGGAGGATCAGCAGGAAGAGCCAGGGGAAGGCGAGGAGAGCGTCGACGGTGCGCATGAGAAGGGCGTCGACGAACGGACCACCCAAGGCCGCGGCCGAGCCCACGGCGACCCCGAGCGTCGCGGCGAGGAGCACGGCGAGGCAGCCCACGGCGAGGGAGACCCGGGCGCCGTAGAGCACTCGCGACAGGACGTCCCGGCCGAAGCGGTCGCTGCCGAGGAGGAAACGGCGGCGGTCGGCCACTCCGGTGGCGGTGAGGTTCCGGACCTCCCCCGCGGCGAGCGTCTCGCGACGCCCCAGGCGCTCGATCGCGAGCCCGGCGGGGGTCCGCACCACCCGCTCGGCGAGCCGCCAGCTGCCGTCCGCCAGGTGGACGGCGGCGAGCACCGTGCCCGGCGGCCGGTCGTGGGCGACCGCGGGGTCCACCTGCTCGTTGGGGTCCTGGGGGGCGAGGAGCGGCGCCGCCAGGGCGGCGAGCCCCACCGCGCCGACGAGGATCACCCCCGCGGTGAGGAGGCCCCCCCACGGCCGCCGGGAGCGCCGAGGCCGCCAGAACCGCTCGCGGGGATCAGGCATCGCGCAGCCGGGGGTCGGCCCAACCCTGGAGGAGGTCGGCCAGGAGGTTGCCGGCGACCACCAGGACCGCCGAGAGGGCGGTGGTGGCGAGGACCACCGGGTAGTCGCGGTCGAGGACGGCGTCGAAGGTCAGCCGCCCGAGGCCCGGCCAGGAGAACACCACCTCGGTGACCAGGGCGCCGGAGAGCAGGCCGGAGAGCGACAGGGCGAAGACCTGGATCAGGGGGAGGAGGGCGTTCCTCACCCCGTGCACCCAGACCACCCGGCGCTCGGAGAGCCCCTTGGCCCGCGCCGTGGTGACGTACTCCTTGTTCAATATCTCGAGCAGGCTGCCGCGCACGAAGCGGGCGGTGCCGGCGGCGCCGTGGAGCCCCAGCACGAGGGCCGGCAGGAGGAGGTGGCGGCCGAGGTCGGCGAGCCGTGGCAGGGTCTGAAGGTCGGCGGCGCCGACCGAGCGCATGTGGCTCGCCGGCAGGATGGGGAAGGTGAGCGAGAAGAGGAGGATCGCCATCAGGCCGAGCCAGAAGAGCGGCTGCGAGTAGACGAGGAGCGAGACGAGCCGGATCAGGTGGTCGGCGGTCGTACCCGGCCGCCGCGCCGCGGCCACCCCGAGGAGGAGCCCGAGGCCGTATTGGACGGCCAGGGCCGCGAGGGCGAGGAGGAGGGTGGGGCCGAGCGCCTCGGCGATCATCGTCGCGACCGGCCGCTGGTCGACGAACGAGATGCCCCAATCGCCATGGAGGACAACGGCCTGGAGCCAGGCGAGGTATTGCACCGGGAGCGGCCGGTCGAGACCGTAGATCTCCTTCAGATGGGCCTTCTGCGCCGCCGTGACGTGGGCGTCCTCGGCCTGCCCCAGCGGGTCGCCGGGGGCCAGGTGGACGAGGAAGAAGGTGACGGTGAGGACGAGGAGGAGGAGCAGCAGCGCGGCGGCCGAGCGCCTGAGGAGGAACCTGGACACGCCGGCTCTTACCGCCCCGGCTCGACCCACCAGTCCTGCAGGTTGAAGAGCGAGAAAAGCGCGTTGGGCTTGGCGCCGTGCACCCGCCGGTTGACCGCGTTCAACCGCTGCGACTCCCAGAGGTAGGTGTACGGCTGCTCGCGATGGAGGATTTCCTGGATGCGGTTCATGTCGCCCTGGGCCGCCAGGACGTCCGGCCGGTCCGCCGCCTGTTCCATCAGGTGGTCGAGCTCGGGATTCTTGTAGTGCGCCCAGTTGCTGCCGTCCGCCACCGAGCGGCTGTGGAAGTTGCCGGTCAGGTCGAGGCTGGTGTCCATGCCCATGCCGACGACCGCGGCGTCGAAATCCCCGGCCTTGGTCTCTGTGATCAGCGAGTTGAACTCGATGACCCGCGGCGTGACGCGGACGCCGACCTTCTTGAGCTGCTCCTGGAGCATCACCGCCGCATCGTTTCGCTGCCGGTTGCCAGCGTTGCTGATCACCTCGAAGGCGAGCGGCTTGCCGCCACGATCGAGGAGGCCGTCGCCATCGTGGTCGGCGAAGCCCTTGGCGGCGAGGAGGCGGCGCGCCTCGGCCGGGTCGTAGGGCCAGGGGATGATCGATTTGTCGTGCGCCCAGACCGAGCCGACGATCGGCGAGGTGGCGATCCGGGCGTAGGGACCCCAGAGCGTCTCGGCGATGGTCTTGCGGTCGATGCCGATGGCCAGGGCGCGCCGCACCTCGGGATCGTCGAAGGGCGGCCGCTCGGTGTTCCAGGCCAGGGCCACGCACAGCCGCCCCCAGATGGCGATGAGCGCGAGCCGGGGGTCTTTTTGCATCCGCTCGGCGTCGGTCGGCGAGACTTGGGGGATGAAGTCGACGGCGCCCGAGAAGAACTGGCTCGAAAGGTTCCCCTGGTCGGGCACGATGCGGACGACCGCCCGATCGAGGTAGGGACGGGAGCGGTCGTAGTAGCGCTCGTTGCGCGCCAGGACGATCTCCTGCTGCGGGGTCCAGGAGGCCAGGGTGAAGGGGCCGTCGACCACCAGGTGCTCACGGTCCCGGAACCAGTCGGCGCTCGCCCGCCACTGGGCGAACGGGAGCTTCCCCCAGGCGTGCTGGGGGAGGATCGCCCCCTCGTTGGCGTCGAGGAGCTGCTTGGCGTAGACCCGCTTGAAGTGGAAGCGCACGGTGTGCGGATCGACCGCCTCGACGTCTTCGATCTCGGCCTTCATGTAGGAGGAGTCCCAGGCCACCTGCGGGTCGGTCTGCGCCTGCCAGGTCCAGCGCACGTCCTCGGCGGTGACCGGCACGCCGTCGCTCCAGGTCAGGCCGTCGCGCAGATGGAAGGTCAGCGTCTTGTGGTCGGGCGACCAGTCGTAGGAGCGGGCGAGCTGGGGAGCGAAGGTCGGGGGGTGCTCGGCATAGTCAGGCTGTTCCTCGACCAGGTGGAGGAAGAGCCGGTAGATGACCTCGTCGGCGAGCAGGCTGGACGGGATGACGAGCTCGTTGATCGACTTGATGCCGGCGGTCCAGCCGATCACCACCGTGCCGCCGCGGTGCGGGCCGCCGCTCCCCGCTCCGGTCGCCCCGGTCTTCTCTTCTCGGCCCGCCGGGCAGCCCGCCAGGACGAGGGACGTGACGAGCGAGGGGACGAGAAGGAGGAAGGGCAGGAGCCGCGGCAGGCGGCGATGGGCGGGAGAGGCCATGGGAAAGCGCTCGGATCGTATCCGAGGGCGGGAGGAGGGTCAAACGGCGGGATGTCGGGGGCGTCGGGGGGGCTCAGCTGGAGCTTAAAAGCCCGGTGACGGCGGTATGGCCGGCGCCGACCTCGGGGGTGACCTCGACTTCGAACCGGCCGGGGATGGGGGCCACCGGCAGGCGGCCGCGGGCGAGCGGCTCCAGGAGCGACGCGGGATCGAAGCGGAACGGCACCAGCTGCGGCCGGCCTTCGAGGACGGCGCGGATCGCCGCGAGGTCGAAGCCCAGCACCTCGTCGAGGTAGGGCACGTCGGGCCGCCGTTTCGCCAGGTAGGCGCCGAAGGCCTCGGCCTCGACCGCGGCGAAGAGCTGCGGCGGCGCCGACTGGAAAAAGCCGTCGAAGAGATCGCGGGTGAGGGGATCGCCGCCGTGGAGGAGCAGCAGACGGCAGGTGAGCCCCAGGGTCTCGACCAGGACACCGCTCCGGAAGTTCCACACCAGCCGCCGCAGGACGTCGACCCCGGGGTCCCCGGCGAGCCGGTCCGGCACCGGAACCGAAGAGGGGCGGCCGACGACCAGGGCGGCGAGCCCGTCCTCCCACGCCTCGGGGGTCAGGTCCATCGGCGCTACCACACCGGCGCGCGCGTCCCGGGCGGGGGTCCCTCCCCCCTGGGAGGGCGGCGGTTGGGTCAGGGGGGAGGCCAGGAGGGGGGCGTCTCGGTGGTACAGGTCCGCGGGCGCCGGCTCCCAGACTTCGCGCAGCTCCGAAATCTGGCGGCGGACGCCGTCGAGGCCAAAGCGGGTGAGGAAGGTCGCGGTGATCTCGAAGATCACCGCCTTGAGCGCGGGCAGCTGCGGCAGAATCCGCCGGGTGAGAGCGACGAGCGGCCCGGG
>DASQPA010000407.1:0-2580 GCA_035644215.1 Thermoanaerobaculia bacterium | reverse complement strand
CCGCGGGGAAGCCACCCACCCGGGAGACGCCGGTCGAGGCCACTCCCCGACCTGTCCAGAAGATGCCGGCCGCAGCCACGGTCGCGTCACCTCCCTGGCCCGTCCAGAAGATGCCGATGGAGGCGCCCGTAGCGCCGCCTCCCCGCCCTGTCCAGAGGATGCCGGCCGAAGTGCCGGTCGGCCCGGAGGCGGGTGGGACGATTCGGATGGACGACTACGTGGGCGCGACCTCTCCTCCGGCCAAGCCGCGACCGGTGGACGAGATCTTCAAGCTGCCCGCGGTCCAGGAGACCCTGGACGCCCTCGAAGCTCAGGATTTTCTCGACCGGCTCTGGGTCAAGGACGCGAGCCTGTGGAAAGGCGAAGCGCCGGCGATCCGCAATCGCCTCGGGTGGCTCACCTCGCCCACGATCATGCGCGGTCATAGCGACGACATCAAATCCTTTGCGGACGAGATCCGCCGGCTGCAGTTCACGCACGTGGTGGTGCTCGGCATGGGCGGCGCCTCGCTGTGCGGCGAAGTGTTCAACCTCGCCTTCGGGTCCAAGATGGGCTTCCCGGACCTGGTGCTTCTCGACTCCACGGATCCGTCCACCGTGAAGCAAACCTTCGAGCGCCTCAACCTGGCGCGCACGCTGTTCATCGTGGCGAGCAAGTCCGGCGATACTCTCGAGACCCTCGCCTTCTACGAATACTTCCGCGGCCAGGTCGAGGCCTCCTCGGTGCCGCGCGCGGGCATTCACTTCGTCGCCATCACCGACCCCGGGCGCCCCCTCGACAAGATCGCCTCCGAGACAGGCTTCCGCCGCACCTTCCTCAACCCCGCCTCCATCGGTGGTCGCTACTCGGCGCTGTCCTTCTTCGGCCTCGTGCCGGCGGCCCTCATGGGTATCGACATCAAGCTCTTACTCGATCGCGCCCATGCCATGGTCGAGGCCTGCGGCAACGCCGTGAGCGCCCGCGACAACGCGGCGGTCCGGCTCGGTAGCGCACTCGCCGGGCTGTCAAAGGTCGGCCGCGACAAGGTGACCCTGGTGGTGTCGCGTCAGCTTCGCGGGCTCGGCCCCTGGATCGAGGAGCTCCTCGCGGAATCGCTGGGCAAGGACGGCAAGGGCATCGTCCCCGTGGATGACGAGCCGCTCGGCTCGCCCGCCGTGTATGGCGATGACCGAGTCTTCGTCGCCATCACGCTCGACGGCGACGACACGTCGGAGGTGAGCCTGAATGCGCTGGAGGACGCGGGCCATCCCGTGATCCGCATCCCGCTCAAAGACCCCCTCGAGGTGGGCGCGGAATTCTTCCGGTGGGAGCTCGCGACCGCCGCCGCCGGCGTTGCCCTGGGCGTCAATCCCTTCGACGAGCCTGACGTGGTGCGCAGCAGGGAGACCACCGCCACCCTTTTGTCCTCGTGGAAAAAGAGCCGGAGACTGCCGGAGTGGCCGGTTGACGCCGAGGAAGGCGGCGTCGTCCTCATGACCAACACCGGCACGAAATCCGCGAGCGTCAGCCAGGGGCTCCAGACGTTCCTCGGCCGAGCGGGGGCAGGCGACTACATCGCCATCCTGGCCTATCTTGCGCCGACGGCCGACAACTGGGGCCGGCTGCAGGAGCTGCGGACACTCCTACGAGACCGGTTGAGGGTGGCCACCACCGTCGGCTTCGGTCCGCGCTACCTGCATTCCACCGGGCAGCTGCACAAGGGCGGCCGGCCCAACGGCCTCTTCCTCCAGGTCACAGGGGAGGACAAGGACGACATGGCCATACCGGGCTCGGGCTACGGCTTTGCCACCCTCAAGGCCGCACAGGCCCTGGGGGATCTCCAGATCCTTCGGGATGCGGGGCGCCGCGTCGTGCGCGTTCACCTCACGGGCAAGCAGCCACAGGCCCTCGAGCAGCTCGTCCAGCTGGCCCAGCGGGCCGTCAAGAAGAGCTGAGGTCCGGTGGAGGGCACGCCCACCTCCGGATCGTCCTCGGGGCCGCGCTACTTGGGCTGGCCGCTCGCAGGAACGAAGCGAGTAGCCGACATCTCGACCCAGGTGTTGTACCAGCTCTCGTAGATATGCACCTGGAGCGAGCTGCTGGGCTTCTCGTAGATCTGGGTGATACCCTGATCAGAGAGGGTCGTGGCGGAAATGTTCCTCCATCCATTGGCCTCCAGAGTCGTCCGGAAGGCCACGGCCACGCTCTCGATCTCGACACGCCCCTTGTAGAATAGACGAGCGGCTTTGACCTCCGGAGATTCGATGATGGTGGACTTGTTGAGGTCCACGGTGAGACCCTTCGGGACCGGGATATCTTCGAACTCGCTGCGCTGAACTTTCGGCGGGCTGGACGCGCAGGCCGTCGCGGCCACTAGGCATAGCGACAGAACAAGGATGCGGCGCATGGGTGGTACCTCCTGGTGGTCATCCTACTATCGGTGGGGTTGGCCGGCAAAATTTTTGGCGTGGATTCTCGTGACGGCGCTCCTGTGCGGATGTGCCTCGACCAATGTTCCGCCCATGGGCTATCAGGGCAAGCCCTTCCGTCCCGAGCCCGACGAGCGGAAGCTCTGGAGCGACGCCGAGAAGGAAGAGGAAA
>DASQPA010000406.1:0-14771 GCA_035644215.1 Thermoanaerobaculia bacterium | reverse complement strand
GACATCTACGTCACCTACCGCTACGCCTGGAACCTCGCCCACGGCCTGGGCTTCACCTTCAATCCGGGGGAACGGGTCTTCGGCCTGACCGACCCCGGAGTGGGGCTGCTCCTCGCCCTCGCCCATCGGTTGACCGGCCTGCCCCTGCCTCTCCTCGGCACCGCCTTTTCCGCCCTCGCCCTCTTCGGGATCGCCGTCCTCCTCCTGGGCGAGAGCGCGGAGCGGGGCCGGCTCCCGGAAGGGATCGCCGGCGGCACCCTGCTCCTCCTCTCCGGCTATCTGTGGACCGCCCAGGGCTCGGGGCCGCTCTTCGTGCTCTTCTTTCTGATCGCCGCGGCGCGCCTTGCCGGGGGTGCCGGGCGGTGGGACCTGGCGTCCGGCCTCCTCGCCGGTTTCGCCTTCTGGTTCCGGCCGGACGCGGCGGTCGGCCTCGCCCTCCTGGGCCTCCTCCTCCTCGGAGAACGCCGCCGGCTGTCTTGGTCTGGGATGGGGGTCTGGGCGTCCACCGCCGTTGCCGTGGTGCTCGCCGGTTGCGCCGCGGCCTGGGCTGCCTTCGGCACCCTCCTGCCCAACACCCTGGCCGCCAAGCGGGCCTATGCCGCTTTCGAGCCGGCGGAGCGGATGGGCGTCGCCTTCTGGTGGGGCGCCTGGGCCTACTGGCGGGGCTTCGAGGGTCCCTGGGCCGCCGCCCTGCTGGGGATGGGGCTCCTCGGTCTCGTGGCCCTCGTGCTCTGGGGCGGGCGCGCCGGCCGCCTCCTGGCCCTCCACGGGCTGGCGCTCGCCCTCGCCTACACCCTGCTCCGGGTGCCGTTCTTCCTCTGGTACACGGTGCCCACCGCCGCCGCGGTCCTGGTCGGAGCGCCGTGGGCGGTGGGAGCGGCGGCCCGGGCTCTGGGGACGCGGCCGCAGCTGCGGCGGCTGGCGGCGGCCCTCGCGGTCGCCGGGGGGCTCCTCCTCGCCCCGGCCCTCTGGGGAACCTGGCGCTGGTTCGCCGGCGGCGGCTCCGGCGACTGGCGGCTCGCCGCCTACTCGCTGGCGGGGGAGTGGATTCGCGACCACTCCACCCCGGCCGACGACGTGGCGCTGGAGGAGATCGGCATCCTGGGCTACACCAGCCAGCGGCCGGTCTCCGACCTGATGGGCCTGGTCACCCCGCGCGCCGTGCCCTACGCCGCCCAGGGCGACCTGATCGGCGCCTTCCTCGCCCAGCCGACCGAATTCCTCATCTTCCACACCTTCACCTGGCGCGGCGGCACCAAGCCGATCGTCACCCGCCCCTGGTTCCCCGCCGCCTACGCCGAGGCGGCGCGCTTCGACCTGCCCCAGCAGGGCGGCTCGATCACCGTCTACCGCCGGCGGCCGGGAGCGAAGATTCCGCCCCCCCGGCCGCCCCGGGCGCATCGTTCTCCCTAGAGGCGACAAAGCGTCACGCTTTGCCCGACTGGCTGCACGTTCCCCTCATGAGCCTGATCGGCGCGCGCGTTTTGGAAGTCTCGATTGACTTCTCTGCTTCGTCGTGCTGATATCTTGCCCGCATCTGATTCAGCTCTGTTCGTTCCCGTGTCGGCAGCCTGCCGATGCGATATTGCCGCCTTCGCGGTCGCGGCTCTCATCGTGAGCGTCCTTCCGTATCGGTGGCATCTTTCTCTGGCTTCTGGAGGACAAGGCATGAGGACTCAAGGTTTGAAGTATGGGTTGGCGCTTTCCTGCTGTCTTTTGGCCGGCGCCGCGAACGCCGCGACGGAGAAGCAGGTGGCAAGAATTCCCTTCGCGGACGCGGATCATGTCGTCTACGCCCCGGCGCGCGGCGCCGAGAGTCTGGTGACCAAGGCCGCCGTCCAGAACCTGACGAACCATGGCGGCCCCACGATCACCTCGGCCAAGGTGGTCTTCATCTTCTGGGGATCGAGCTTCGCCGATGCCGCCTCTCCCGATCACACCTATGCCACGACGCTGCAGGCCTTCCGCAACCAGTTCGGCACGACCGGCGAGTTCAACGTCATCACGCAGTACTCCGGCATCCAGCTGGCGAACCTCGGCTCGGGAACGGCCGACATGTTCGACACCACGACCCCGCCGACCAACGTCACCGACGCCATCGTCCGGTCTGAGGTCAGCAAGTACCTGACGACGAATGCCTTCAACGCCAGCACGATCTACGAGGTCGTCATCCCGAGCAGCTCGTACTCTTCGAGCGGTTCGAGCACCTCGTGCGGTGGACCGAGCCTCTCGTACTGCGCCTATCACGGCCACTTCGCCAGCGGCAGCAACGACGTGAAGTACTCGATCGAGCCGTATCCGAGCTGCAGTGGCTGCTCGGTCGCGGGCTGGACGGCGGCGCAGAACCAGGAGCACTTCGTCTGCCACGAGACCCGCGAGGCGGTGACCGACCCCGATCTGAATGCCTGGTACGACCGCCGCGGCAACGAGGCCGACGACAAGTGCGCCTGGACGCCCTCCCCGTTCATCGGCACCGGCGGCTACTCCTACCAGTACGAGTGGTCGAACACGGCGAAGGCGTGCGTCAAGACGCAATAACCGACGCCCATCGAAGCGCAGGAAAACCCCGGCCTTGCCGGGGTTTTCTTTTTGCGTCTCCGCGGCCCTGGCTGACCGTCTTTCCCGGCCTCACGGCGTCTGCAGGCGGGTGAAGATGTCGGCGAGGGCCGCCGACAGGTCGCCGAACGTCTGCGGATAGTAGGCGTCCCCGGTGCCGCCGTAGGACGCCACGAGGTGGAACTGGGTATCGGTCGCCGGGTTGAGGCCGAAGCCCACGACGTAGACCTTGACCCCTCCACGCCAGATCGAAGAAAGCATCGTTCATGTCTAATCGCGCCGACCGCGACCTCCTCGAACCTCTGAGCTTCCGCTAGAACTTAGAACTTCTCCGGGAGCGTCCCAGACCCCTGGAAAGTCCTCGGCAACCCGTCCAAAGTCTTCTGGCATCCGTGGAAAGTCGTCCGGAGCCTCTCCGGGAGGCTCCGGACAGTCTCCGGGAGCTTCCCGAGTCCCTCCGGCCGCTTCCAGGACCCCTCCGGGAGGTTTCCCCAACCCCTCCGGCCGCTTCCCGAAACCCTCCGGACGTGTCCAGAAGCTCTCCGGGAGCTTCAAAAACCGTGGAAAGTCTTCCCCGAAGCGTGGAAAGTCACTTTCCACGCCCGAAAAGTCGAGCTACATGCATGGAAAGTAAAATACCACGCATGAAAAGTCTTCCCGGAGACGTGGAAAGTTACTTTCCATGGATGGAAAGTCGACCCGGACGGATGAAAAGTCGACCCGGACGCGTCAGAAGTCGATCTGGACGGATCAAAAGTCGATCCGGAGAGGTGGAAAGTCGACCCGGAGAGGTTGGGGAAGACTTTTCACGGGTTCCCCAGGACTTTCCACGCGTTCCCGAAGACTTTTCAGGGGTTTTGGACCCTCGCGCAGCGGTTCCCGTCGCTCCCGGAGGGCTGGTCGGAGAGGTTCGGGGAGGTTGAAAGGGGGCCTTCGAACTGTGTACGGCGAAGGGTGTAGAGACGTCCCTGGCGTGAACGACATCCTTTGCAGGCCACGGGGACGGTGGGACGTCTCCGCATAGGATTGTCCCTTTCCAACACACGCCATCCCTCTTTCGGCGATCCCCGGCAGACGAGCCGGGGGCGTCGCCCCGGCGGAGACGGCCCGCGGTCTCCGTGGCCTGCGGGTCGATATCGTTCAGGACCTGGGCACGTCTCTACACCCTTCGCCCACCGGTGTCGAGGCGCGGAAAGGGGGTTGTCCCTATGCCCGACAGGTCGTACCGATTTGGCATCGCCCCCCTCCTGGCCTCCCCCCTGATCCAACCCGCCCCCTCCCAGGGGGGAGGGACCCGCCGCCCGTCCTCCTCGGGGCGTACGGTAACGCCTGTGGGGGAGGAACCCATCTCCCGGCGGGGGAGGGGCTGCTATGATCCCCGCCCAAAGGCCGCTTCCGGCCATCTTCTCCAGGCTTCCGGAGGACCGATGCGAACGTTGATCTTCGCCGTTTCCTGGCTCGTCCTTGCCGGGGGTGTCGTCTTCTCCGCGGCGGCGGTCGCCGCGCCGCACCCGTTCACCGCCCGCGACCTCCACTCCATGCACCGGCTGACCGATCCGCAGCCCTCGCCCCACGGCGACCAGGTGGTCTTCGTGCTGCGCACCACCGACTTCGCCGCCAACAAGGGACGCAACCACCTGGTGCGGGTGGGAATCGACGGCAGCGGCCTGACCCCGCTCACCAGCGGCAACTCGAACGAGACCAACCCGCGCTGGTCGGCGGACGGCAAGAGCCTCTACTTCCTCTCCACCCGTTCCGGCTCCTCCCAGGTCTGGCGCCTCGCCGCCAACCCGTGGGGCGGCGAGCCGGTCCAGGTCACCCATCTGCCGCTCGACGTCGACGGCTTCCGCCTGTCGCCCGACGGCCGGCACCTGGTCTTCTCGACCGGCGTCTTCGTCGACTGCCCGAACCTCGCCTGCACCAAGGAGCGGCTCGACCAGAAGGCCAAGGGACCGGCCTCCGGCCAGCTCTACGACCAGCTCTTCGTCCGCCACTGGGACACCTGGAGCGACGGCACGCGCTCGCATCTCTTCGTCCTGCCGATCGATGGGCCGATGGGAGGAGGAACCGAACCGATCGACCTGACGCACGGCATGGCGGCCGACGTGCCCTCGAAACCCGACGGCGGGACCGAGGAGTACGACGTCTCGCCCGACGGTCGGACGGTGATCTTCACCGCCCGCACCGCCGACCGCGAGGAGCCCTGGTCGACCAACTTCGACCTCTTCTCGGTGCCCATCGACGGGGGGGCGGCGCCCAGGAATCTGACCGCGGCCAACCAGGCCTGGGATGCCCAGCCGCTCTTCTCGCCGGACGGCAAGACCGTGGCCTACCTCGCCATGACCCGCCCGGGCTTTGAGGCCGACCGCTTCCGCATCGTCCTCCTCTCGCTCGCCGACGGCCGCTCGCGCGTCCTCACCGAGGCGTGGGACCGCTCGCCCGGCGAGCTGTTCTTCTCGCCCGACGGCAAGACCCTCTATGGCACCGCCATGGACGTCGGCCACGTCGGCCTCTTCGCGATCGACGTGGCGAGCGGCAAGGTGAGCCCGCTCGTCCACCAGGGCTCAGTCCACGCCCCGGCCTGGGCCACCGCTGCCGGCGGCACTGCGCCGCGGCTGGTTTTCGGCCTCGACAGCCTGACCGCCCCGGTCGACCTCTACACCTGCCGGCCGGACGGCGCGGATTTGAAGAAGCTCACCGACGTCAACCAGGACGAGCTCGCCGCCGTGCAGATGGGGGAGCCGCAGGCCTTCCAGTTCGTCGGCGCCAAGGGCGACACGGTGCACGGCTTCATCGTCAAGCCGGTGGGCTTCGATCCCGCCAAGCGCTACCCGGTGGCCTATCTCATCCACGGCGGTCCGCAGGGCTCGTTCCACGACGAGTTCCACTACCGCTGGAACCCGCAGCCCTATGCCGGCGCGGGCTACGCCGTGGTGGAAGTCGACTTCCACGGCTCGACCGGCTACGGCCAGGCGTTCACCGACGCCATCTCCGGCCACTGGGGCGACTGGCCGCTCGAGGACCTGCAGAAGGGGCTCGCCGCCGCCCTCGCCGCCAACCCCTGGATGGACGGCGACCGCGTCGGCGCCTTAGGCGCCTCCTACGGCGGCTTCATGACCAACTGGATCGCCGGCAACTGGCCCGACCGCTTCCGCTGCCTGGTCACCCACGACGGCATTTTCGACCAGCGCATCATGTACTATGAGACAGAAGAGCTGTGGTTCCCGGAGTGGGAGCTGGGCGGGCCGTACTTCTCGCACCCCGACACCTACGAGCGCTGGAACCCGATCCGCTTCGTCGATCGCTGGAAGACCCCCACCCTGGTCGTCCACGGTGGGCTCGACTTCCGCATCCCGATGACCCAGGGGCTCGCCGTCTTCACCGCCCTGCAGCGCCGCGGCATCCCCAGCCGCTTCCTCTACTTCCCCGACGAGAACCACTTCGTGCTGAAACCGGCCAACGCCCTGCTCTGGCACGAGACCGTTCTCGGCTGGCTGGACCGCTGGTTGAAGCCCGCCGCCCGGTGATCCAGAGGGCGGGGACGCCTGGCGTCCCCGCCCACGTTCGAAAGGTTTAAGAATTATCGCATTTGTGACTAGTTTCTCCTCGCGCCGCGAGTTGGAAGATCGCGGAAGAAAGTTGTCCCCAGAAGCCCCCCCAGCGGCAACCATGATTATGTAGCGAGACCCGAAGAGTCTTTAGCTGGTGAGAGATAGCGAGTGTTCTAGCACGCATTTAATTGAGAGGAAAAGCCCATGAATACGTGGACCATGGCGATGCCCGGAGCCCTGCGGATGCGGAGCCTCTACCCTCTGCTCGAAGGGGATGCCTCGTGCAGCCTGATCTACGATCTGGAGCGGGCGATGGTGCTCGACGTGCCCCAGGATCTGCAGCTCCATGTCGCATCGGCGCTCGAAACCGGCGATATCGACGACGGTCTTCTCGACTGGATGATCGCCGAGGACCTGTGGACCGCGGACGGTGGGATGCCGGGGGAGGAGGCGGAGGCGCCACTCATCATGACCAGCTGGTGGAACCCCGGCCTGGTCTTCCGGCGCGGTGGCGAGCTCCACGCCCGTATCGACAACTCCGGGCTGGAGAGTGCCCTGGGAGCGTTGGAGTTCATCTTCAAGCAGAGCCTGGGAGCGTCGCGGATCATCCTGCGCCTCTCCTGGGGTGGCAACTTCCCCTCGACCCAGACGCTGGAGGGGATCGTCGTCGAGGGGAACCGCCGGGCGACCCAGGCGCGCCAGGAGATCCGCTACGAGCTGTCCCTCGACTCGTGGGCGGTGACGCCTGCGGTGGCCCTCTTCCTTGCCGACTATCCCTTCCACGTCCGCCTCCACTGCGGCAGATTTCCCAGCCTGCCGGCCCGGGAGACGGCGGCGCAGAGAGAGGCGCACGCCTGGCAGCGGGCGGAGCAGGGAGTCCGGCGGCTCGCCGCCATCGCCGACCGCCTGACGGTGCAGTGCGTGCTCGCCGGCCCGGCCCGCCTGCGCGACCTCTGGGTCTGGGCGAAGCGGCTGGACGTGCGGCACCTCGACCCGGTCCGCCTGGAGGACGACGATCCCCTCACTCCGTACCTGCGCAATTACAGCAAGGACCTCCTCAGCATCGGCGAGGAGGTCTGCGCCGAGCTGAACGACACGCTGCCGCCCATCGACTGCCAGCCGCTCTCCCGGGTGGTCAACAAGCTGATGCGCAGCGAGTCGCAGAGCCGTGCGCCCGAGCTGGCGCCTCCGCCGCACCGGGAGGTGGGCGACGTCTACCCGACGCCGGAGGAGGAGGACGTGTCGGGCTACCTCGCCCAGGGATGGCAGCCCCTGGGCCGCAGCGGGCTCGGGGAGACGGTCGAAGCCGGGAAGCCGGACGGCGGTAGCATGCCCTGCGCCGCCTGCTGGGCGCGCTACCTGTGCAGCCACAGCTCGGTGCCGTCCTCGCCGGTCAACGCCTCCGCCGACCGCCGTGAGCCGACGGAGGAGCGCTGCGCGTTCTGGCGCGCCGAGGTCGAGGTCGGCCTGCGCTTCTACCACCGCCTGGCCCATGCCGACCCGCTCCAGGCCATGCGGCTCTTCGACGAGCCCGATCTGGCGATCGATCCCTTCGACGGGTACTACCCGCTGGAGCAGCCGAAGATCCCGTTCTGAGCGGGCTCGGTTGGTCCGAGGACCTGCGACTGGCTGCGCGAAGCGCCCGAAGGAGCAGGCCCGCAGGACCAATCTGAGCCGGCGGTCCGAATTAGACGGGGACCGGCTCGCGGTGGCGGTCGATCCAGTAGGCCCAGAGGACGAAGAGCCACTGGCCCAAGGCGCTCCAGGCGAGGGCGGCGACGCTGGGTGGCGGCGGTCCGAAGGCCGCGCCGAGCCAGATCGCGAAGAGGAGCACGAGGAGGGCGGCGAGGCCGTAGCGCCCCGAGCCGTCCTTCGCGCGGGTCGCCCGCAGGTAGAGGCGGATGCCCAGGCCGTAGATCAGGAGCTCGACCGGGAGCTCGACCGCCGGGAAGTTCCACATCCCCATCCCCAGGTAGGGGCCGCGCCCCGGCACCACCGCCAGGTCGGGCCGGTGGACCAGCAGGTCGAGGAGCCAGTGGGAGAGGACGCCGGCGCCCAGGAGGAGGGCGACCCGGCCGCGCCGCCGGAGGGCGAAATGGGCGGCGGCGAAGGCGACGGACCAGGCGAGAGCCCCGACCAGGCTGTGGGAGAGGGGGTAGTCGTAGAAGTCGAGGGGCGAGAGCCGCATCAGCCCCGGCTGGATGCGCACGTGCTCCCAGCCGAGGAGCAGGAAGATCGGCCAGAGCAGGTCGAGGAACTGGACGGAGAGGAACCAGGTCCCCAGCGACACCTGGGGGGTGGACGCCCTGCCGCTCAATCCGATGCCATAGTGCCCGACGAACATGGTGGGAATCCTATCAGTGCTTGCCGCTGATCGCGCGATGCCATACCCTCCGTTCGGCATGCCCTCGAACGCCTGGCAGCGCTTCCGCTACACGATCTGGGCGCCGCACTACGACAAGGTGACCCGCTTCCCCCGCGAGCGGCGGCGCTCGATCGAGCTCCTCGGTCTGGCCGCCTCTGAGCGGCTGCTGATCATCGGCTGCGGCACCGGGGCCGACATCCCCTTCGTGCCCGAGGAGGTCGCGGTGCTCGCCGTCGACCTGACCCCGGCCATGCTGGAGCAGGCCCGCGCCCACGCCCGCCCGGGGGTCACCTTCCGCCAGATGGACGGCCTCGCTCTCGACCTCCCCGACGGCAGCTGCGACGCGGCGATCCTCCACATGGTCCTCGAGGTCATCCCCGACCCGGCGCGCTGTCTCGCCGAGGCGGCGCGGGTCCTGAAGGTGGGGGGGCGGCTCGCCGTCTTCGACAAGTTCCTCCCCGACGGCGCCCGCCCCGCCTGGCCGCGGCGCACCGGCCTCGCCCTCCTGGACCTCGTCTTCACCAGCACCAACCGCCAGATGGGCGACATCCTGGAGCGCTCCGGGGCCCCCCTCTCGGTGATCCACGACGAACCCTCGGTCGCCGCCTACCGGCACCTCATCCTCCGCCGGACCTGACCATTTTGGAGAGAGCCGCAATGGACCGCATCGCCACCTTCCGCCGCCTCTTCGCCTACGATGCCTGGGCCAACCGCGAGGCGCTCGCCGCGCTCCAGAACGCCGTATCGGCCGGTACCGCCGTACCGCCGAGCGCCCTGGGCTGGCTCGCCCACGTCGTCGCCGCCGAACGGCTGTGGTTCCACCGCCTGCGCCGCGATCCCACCTCCGTCGTCGTCTGGCCCCACCTCACCCTGGCCGAGTGCGGGACGGCGATCGAGGAGTGCGCCCGGCTCGCCGAGGACTGCCTGAACCGCCTGACGGTGGAGGAGCTCGACGCGCCGATCGACTACGTCAATTCGAAGGGGGAGCCCTGGACGAGCCGGGTCGACGACGTCCTCCAGCATGTCGTGCTGCACTCGACCTACCACCGGGGCCAGATCGCCGCCGCCCTGCGCGCGGCGGGGGCCACCCCGGCCACCACCGATTTCATCCACGCCGCCCGGCTGGGGTTGATCGAATAGGGCAAAGGAGAATCGAGGACACCGCAGAAGTGCCCCGCTTCGGCGAGTCGAACGCACTCTAAGAATAAGCTGAAGGGCGGGTTCTGTAAACGAGCGGCCCCGCTCGGATTTGACGCCGCCCGGCAAGCCTTGAAAAGATGGTGTAGCAGACGCGATTCTGGCCAACGGAAGGAGCCTGTAGAGAACCTTGCCAGACCCCAGCCTGCGATTCGTCGTCGCCCTCCAGGCCGAGGCCCGACCGCTGGTCGAACGCTTCGGGCTCGAACCTGTCGCCGAGAGCCATCCCTTCCACGTCTACCGCGGCGACCGCGGCTGGGCGATCGTGGCGGGGCTCGGCAAGGCGGCGGCCGCCGCGGCGACCGCCTATCTCCACCTGCTGTCCGGCGGCGAGACCGGCCAGGTCTGGCTGAACGTCGGCATCGGCGGCCACGGCCTGCGGGCGGTGGGCGACGCCTTCATCGGCCACAAGGTCCAGGACGCGGCGAGCGGCCTCTGCTGGTATCCGCCCCTGGTCGTCGACCTCCCCTGCCCGACCGCGCCGCTCCTGACCGCCGAGCGGACGGAGGAGGAGTACGCGCTCCCCTGGGTGCACGAGATGGCGGCGGCCGGCTTCTACCCGACCGCCTGCCGTTTCTCGACCTCGGAGCTGGTGCAGTGCTTCAAGGTGATTTCCGACAATCCCGAAGCGACGCTCACCCGCGCGACCTCCGCGAGCCTCGTCGAACGGCTCCTCCGTGAAAACTTGAACCGGATCGAGAGCTTCGGCACCGCCCTTCTCGGCCTCGCCCGCGAGGCGGCGGCGCCCGCCGCCGACCCTCCCGGCTACCGGGAGATCGTCTCCCGCTGGCCCTTCACCGTGGCCGAGCAGCGCCGGCTGCGCCGCCTGCTCCAGCGCCTGGCCGTCCTCGCTCCGGGCTCTCCCCTCCCGCTCCTCGCGAGCCCCGCCGCGGCGGGGTGGGGGCGGGACGTCCTCTCCCTCCTCGAAACCCGGCTGGCGGAGATCCCCATCGTCATCGCCCGGCTGGTAGGGACCCCTTCCGATGCTCTACGTTGAAGAAGAGATCCTGTCGCATCCGCGGACTTTGCAGATCCGCGGCCGCTTCCCCGACGACGAGGTGATCCCCTGCGCCCGCTACGGCGAGGTGTTCAACCGCCGCGCCCAGAGCTTCCGGCTGCAGAAGCGGCGGCCGTCGCTCATCCTGGCCCGGAAGCACCGCAACTTCCTCCAGGAGACTCCCGCGGGCTTCGGCTTCCCGGGGACCCGGAGCCTCGCCTTTTCCCACATGTTGAACTGCATCTACGACTGCCGGTACTGCTTCCTCCAGGGGATGTACCGGTCGGCCAACTACGTGGTCTTCGTCAACTTCGAGGACTTCCAGTGGGAAATCGAGTCGCAGATCCGCGGCGCCCGGGGTGGCGTGCCGCTCTGCTTCTTCTCCGGCTACGACTGCGACAGCCTGGCCCTGGAGCCGGTGACCCGCTTCGCCGCCACTTTCGTCCCCTTCTTCGCCCGTTTCCCCGAGGCCCTCCTGGAGCTGCGCACCAAGTCGACCCAGATCAAGTCGCTCCTGGACGTCGACGCGCCGCCCAACGTCGTCGTCGCCTGGAGCTTCACCCCCGAGGAGGTGGCCGAGGCGGTCGAGCACCTGACCCCCGCGGTCGACCGGCGGCTGCGCGCCATGAGCCGCCTCGCCGAGCGCGGCTGGCGGCTGGGGCTGCGCTTCGACCCGCTGATCTACGACGAGAGCTACCGCGAGCGCTACCGGAACCTCTTCCAGCAGGTCTTCTCGACCGTGCCGATTTCGAGCCTCCACTCGGTGAGCGTCGGCCCCTTCCGCCTCGCGGACGGCGCCTTCCGCACCGTCGTCCGCCTCTATCCCGAGGAGCCGCTCTTCGCCGCCCCGGTGGCCGAGGAGGAGGGACGGGTGACCTATCCGCCCGACCGCGAGCAGGAGATGGTGGAGTCGGTGACCGCCGATCTCCTCACCTACGTCCCGCGCGAGATCTTCTTCCCTTCGCTGTCCCTACCCCCGGCCTGAGTTGGGCTGGCGCGAGGGGTCCAGGGGCGTGACGCAATCAGAGGACGGACTGCAGGGCCTTGCGGACCTCTTCCGCAAAGTGCTTGAGGGACGGCTGGGTCTTCCCGGCCCGGAAGAGGTCCATGGCCGCCACGAGATCGGGCGCATACTCCATCTCGCTCGTCAGGATCGGCTGGCCGGCGTTCTGAAGGGTCTGCCGCAGCAGCCTCTTGTACAGGTCGCGCTCGCACTTGCCAGGATCTGCCGGGCAGGGGTAGCCGAGGACTTCCTGGATGGCACGCGGGTCAGCGAAGCACCAGCGCTCGACATGAGGGTCGGGACAACCGATGGCGTAGTGCGGAAAGACATGCCGGTCGATAGAGCCTACAAGCTCGCGGTGAGCCTGAGTCCAGCCGGTGCAATTGGCATCGATGATGAGGACGAGGAGATCGGGGATGTCATAACCGATCCCCCCTCCCGCCGCTACCGCTCGCTGCCAGGCCCGGAACTCGCTCAAGGCGCGCCCGTGGCCGCCACGGCCGCTCGCAGTCTGGACGATCAGGCGAACGCCGAGCTCGCGCGCGATGCGGCTCAGCAGGGCGCGCGCGAACTGCTCATGGCCGCTGTCCTCGCAGTAGAGATCGATCCTCGGCCGATCACCCATCCAGCCACCCACGGAGCAGCATGGCTTCGACCACTTCGGCGTCGTCTTCGGGGCTCGTCAAGGCGCGACGGATCTCGGCATCTTCGAAAAGCGGGCCCGTTGCTACGAATGGAGTGATCGTGGTTGCCCCGCCGTGCTGGGCGCAGCGCAGCAGCCGCGTGTGCTCGGGAGCTGCCTTGGCTTGCTGCAACATTGCGGCGATCAGAGTTGGGGAGTGAGTCGTGACGACCACTTGGACGCGATCCTGGGCCGCCATGGAAGCGAGGAGATTTGCGATCACCTCGATCCTGCGCGGGTGGACTCCATTCTCCGGCTCTTCGAAGGCGACGAGCTTACCTGGCCACGGGTTCCCGGCGATGCAGCAGAGCGCGAGCACACGGAGAGTGCCCTCGGAGATGACCCGTGAGGAGTACGGAGTGCCCTCTTGGCGGATGATGATGTCGAGCGTACCGCGCCGCGGGTCCAGGTCGACGTCGAGGCCTTCAATCAAGGGAATGGCGCTTCTCAAAGCGCGACCGATCGCGAGAAAATGCTTGCGGTGGGCTTCGCTCTCCTTTAGCCGATAGAGGAATGGAGCGATCCACTCGCCGCGCGGTCCGATATCCGAAACCTCCCGAGGCGGCTGCGGCTCGCGCATCGCGACCCGGGGGTCGAGGTAATAGGTCCTCCAAGCGGAGAGCTGATTGCCCAGGAGATCGACCACGTCTCGCGGGGCCGGTCCTGGAGTGCCCTTGGGCCGGATATACGCCAGCAAGGTCTTCCCGAAGGGCTTCCCCAGGAACTCGTCGACGATTTCCAGAGCGCCGGATCTCGGTTGAATCCGGATGCTGACCTTGTAGGTCAGAGCCTGGGTGTCCGTGCTGCCGTCCCTCCGTCCGGGCTTTGCGCTGGCTTCGAGAGTCAGCTCGGCCTTGTCTTGCTGGAGCAGCCCTTCCAATCCGTTCGGCGGGAGACTGAAGGCTTCGAGCGGGTATCCCCGCATCGGAGGCTCGAAGGCCGCGGAGAGTGTCGGCTCCGTGACGAGCCGTGAAAGGAGAAGCAGCGCCTCCAGGACGTTGCTCTTGCCCGCGGCGTTCGGTCCGAACAATACGACGAGCGGAGCGAGCTCGATCTCGACGTCGAGGAGCGACTTGAAGCCTTGGACGCGAAAGTGACTGAGCACGGTTTGTCTCTAGAGAGGTGCATGAAGCATGGCCCGGCCAAGGTACCACAATCGGTGAAGGCCGGGCCCTCCTCCCTACCCCTTCGGCACCCCTCCCCCCTTCAGGTACTTGTCCAGGAAGTCGAGCACCGCCTTGTAGCCGCGCGCCTGGTTGGCCTTCTTGGCGATGCCGTGCCCCTCGTCGGGGAAGAGGAGATACTCGACCGGCGTGCCACGCCGCTTGGCGGCCGCCACGACCTCGTCCGACTCGACTTTCAGGACCCGCGGGTCGTTCACCCCCTGGAGGACGATCAGCGGCCGCTCGATGTTCTCGGCGTGGAAGAGGGGGGAGATCTTCTTCAGGTAGTCGGCGTCGGTCGTCGGGTCGCCCATCTCCTTGTAGAGCGCCTTCCGGAACGACTCCCACCAGCTGGGAATGCTCTGCAGGGTGCGCAGCCAGTTGGCGACGCCGTACATGTCGACCCCCACCGCGAACTCGCGCGGCCGGAAGGCCAGGGCGGCGAGCACCATGTAGCCGCCGTAGCTGCCGCCGCCGATCCCGATCCGGGCCGGGTCGACGTAGCCTAAGTCGGCGAGCATCTTCTTGCTCGCCACGCAGTCGTCCAGGTCGGCCTCGCCGTGCTTCCGGTCGTCCAGCCCGAAGAAGGTCTTGCCGTAGCCCGAGGAGCCGCGGTTGTTGATCGCGTAGATGACATAGCCGTGATTGACCAGGAACTGGACGAAGGCGCTGTAGCCGAGCCGCGACTGGTCGCCGGGGCCGCCGTGGACGAAGACCAGGGCCGGCAGCTTGTGCTCTGGGCTCGCGCCGTGGGGAGAATAGAGGATACCTGGGATCTCGACCCCGTCGTAGGACTTGAAGCGCACCACCTTGGCCTCGACGAGGGCGTCGGGGTCGATCGCCGGGTCGAGCGAGCGGGTGAGCTGGCGGTAGCTGCCGGCGCCCGTGCCGCCCACCTCGCCGACGTAGAGGTTGCGCGGCGAGCGACTGGTGTCGGCGTAGAAAGCCATCTGGTGGCCGTCGCGCGAGAAGGAGATCGAATTGACGTCGGCCTGCGGCAGGGACGGGAGGGAGACCGGGTTCATTCCAGCGGTCTCGAACAGCCGCACCTCGGTCCGCGCGTCGTTGTTGATGCCGACGACGAGGTAGCGGCCGTCGTGGGAGAAGTAGGCGTAGCGGACGTCCCAGGCGGGGCGCAGCACCTCTTCGACCTTGCCGGTCGCCAGGTCGTAGCGCACCAGGTAGGCGAACTCG
The DNA here is from genome assembly GCA_035644215.1 of Thermoanaerobaculia bacterium. Lineage (GTDB taxonomy): Bacteria > Acidobacteriota > Thermoanaerobaculia > Multivoradales > UBA5704 > DASQPA01. The sequence continues at coordinate 63 of DASQPA010000406.1, read as the reverse complement.
GCGCCCCGGTCGGTCGTGAAGTAGAGCGCCTTGCCGTCCGGGCTGAAGGCCTGGGCAGAGTTG
>DASQPA010000405.1:0-28803 GCA_035644215.1 Thermoanaerobaculia bacterium | reverse complement strand
TCTACGTCGGCACAGAGGGAGCCGGGCTCTTCCAGGTCGACGTCACCCCGGCGCCCTGAACGGTTTGCAGCGCCAATGAAAAGGGGCCCTCGCGGGCCCCTTTCCTTTTCTCAGCAGCTTTGTTGTCTCACGCCTGACGTTTGATCAGCGGCCCGCTCTCGACCTTCACCAGGGCGTGCTGGCGGTCGAGGCCGAACTTGCGGTCGAGCATCTCCTGCTTGACGAAGCCGAGCAGCCGGTCGAGGTCGACCTGCATGCGGTCCATCTGCTCTTTCATGTTGAGGATCACCTCGACGCCGGCCAGGTTGACTCCCAGGTCGCGGGTCAGGGTGAGGATGATCTCCAGCCGGCGGATCGCCTCCTCGTCGTAGAGGCGGGTGTTGCCGGAGCTCCGCGCCGGCTTGATCAGGCCCTCCCGCTCGTACAGACGCAGGGTCTGCGGGTGGATCCCGAAGCGCTCGGCGACGACGCTGATCATGACGAACTTGGGTTCTGCCTTGCGGCGCCGGACCGGCATTCAGACCTCCTCCTTGACGGGCACCGTCCGCGCTCCGACCGACCGCTTCGGGATGGCCACCCGGAGAATGCCGCGGTCGAAGTTGGCGGTGATGCCGTCGGTGTCGACCGGCATCCCCAGATCGAAGGTCCGCCGGAAGGGGCCGTAGCTGCGCTCCATGCGGAGGAAGTTCCGGTGCTCTCCCAGCGACTGGCGGCGGCCGGTGAGCTCCAGCCGCCGCTCCCGTACCTGGAGCTGGATGTCCTCGCGGGCGACCCCCGGCAGCTCGGCGAACAGGAGATAGGAGTCCTCCGTCTCCAGCACGTCGACCGCCGGCGCCCAGGTGCCGGGCAGGCCCATCCCCCCGTCGCGTTCCTCGTAGTCGGCGGGGAGGAGGGCCTGCTCGAACAGGCTGTTGATCCGCTCCTGGATGCGCGCCAGCTCCTCCAGGTAGATCTTCTTCAGGGGTGCCATGACAGACGCCTCACTTCTTCTCGCCGACGTCCACGTACTCGGCGTCGATCACCTCGTCGCTCGCCGGACGTCCCGGTCCGCCCGCCCCCGGCCCACCCGGCCCGCCAGTACCCGGTCCGGCTCCCGCCGCCCCCTGCGCCTGCTGCTGGTACATCACCTCGGCGAGCTTATGCGAGGCCTGGGTGAGCCGCTGGCCGGCCTTCTCCATGGCGTCGGCGTCGTCGCCCTCCAGGGCCTTCCTTGCCTCGGCCAGGGCCTCTTCGAGCTGCCCCTTCTCGGCGGCGCCCAGCTTCTCCTTGTGCTCGTCGTAGGTCTTCTGGGTGTTGTAGACCAGGCCGTCCAACTGGTTCCTCGCCTCGACCTGCCGGCGGCGCTGCTTGTCCTCCTCGCTGTGCGACTCGGCCTCCTTGACCATACGGTCGATGTCGTTGTCGGAGAGACCGGAGGAGGCGGTGATGGTGATCTTCTGCTCCTTGCCGGTCCCCAGGTCCTTGGCCGACACGCCGACGATGCCGTTGGCGTCGATGTCGAAGGTGACCTCGATCTGCGGCACGCCGCGCGGCGCCGCCGGGATGCCGACCAGGTGGAACTTGCCGAGCGTCCGGTTGCCCGCCGCCATCTCGCGCTCGCCCTGGAGGACGTGGACCTCGACCGAGGTCTGGCTGTCCGCCGCGGTCGAGAAGATCTCGCTCTTGCGGGTGGGGATGGTGGTGTTCCTCTCGATCAGCTTGGTGAAGACGCCGCCCAGGGTCTCGATGCCGAGCGACAGCGGGGTGACGTCCAGAAGCAGCATGTCCTTGACGTCGCCGCGCAGGACGCCGCCCTGGATCGCCGCGCCGACCGCCACCACCTCGTCGGGGTTGACGCCCTTGTGGGGCTCCTTGCCGAAGAAGTCCTTGACCAGCTTCTGGATGGCCGGCATACGGGTCTGGCCGCCGACCAGCACCACCTCGTCGATGTTCTTGGCGTCGACCCCCGAGTCCTTCAGGGCCTGCCGGCAGGGGCCGATCGAGCGCTGGATCAGGTCGTCGACGATCTGCTCCAGCTTCGGCCGGCTGAGCCGCACGGTCATGTGCTTGGGGCCGGCGGCGTCGGCGGTGATGAAGGGCAGGTTGATCTCCGTCTCCTGCGCCGAGGAGAGCTCGATCTTGGCCTTCTCGGCCGCCTCTTTCAGGCGCTGCATGGCCATGGGGTCGTTGCCGAGGTCGATCCCCTGGTCCTTCTTGAACTCCTCGAGCAGCCACTCCATGATGCGCTGGTCGATGTTGTCGCCGCCCAGGTGGGTGTCGCCGTTGGTCGCCTTGACCTCGACCACCCCCTCGCCCACCTCGAGGATCGAGATGTCGAAGGTGCCGCCGCCGAAGTCGTAGACGGCGATCGTCTGGTCCTTCTTCTTGTCGAGGCCATAGGCCAGGGCGGCCGCCGTCGGCTCGTTGACCAGCCGCTCGACGGTGAGGCCGGCGATCCGCCCGGCGTCCTTGGTGGCCTGGCGCTGCGAGTCGTTGAAGTAGGCGGGCACGGTGATGACCGCGCGCTCCACCTTCTCGCCCAGGTAGTCCTCGGCCGCCTGCTTCAACTTGCCCAGGATCATGGCCGAGATCTCGGGCGGCGAGAACTTCTTGCCCTCGACCGAGACGCGGACGTCGCCGTTCTCGGCCCGCTCGACCGTGTAGGGCACCATCTTCATCTCCTCGTTCACTTCGTTGAACTTGCGCCCCATGAAGCGCTTGATCGAGAAGACGGTGTTCTTGGGGTTGGTGACCGACTGGCGCTTGGCGACCTGCCCGACGAGGCGCTCACCAGTCTTGGTGAAGGCGACGACCGAGGGAGTGGTGCGGTTGCCCTCGGCGTTGGGGATCACCTTCGCCTCGCTGCCTTCCATGACAGCGACCACGCTGTTGGTGGTTCCCAGGTCGATTCCGATGATCTTGCTCACGCTCTCCTCCTTGGTGATTCTGCGGCGGAAGGGAAGCCCGCCGTCGCAGGAATCTTAAAATTTTAGTGGGGCGCTGTCAATCTTGCGCCGCACCAGGATTGACAAGATTGGACTGAGATTTATTCCAGGCGGCGTGGGGCCGTTGGCCCTGCGGGCGGCTCCTCGGGCTGCTGCGCAGGCGCCTCGCTCGCCGTCCGCGGAGCCTACGGCCCCACGGCGGCGTCTAATCGAGGAGGACGAGGGGGGTCTGGGAGTCCGGGGAGACGCTGATGAAGCTCTGGTCGAGGAGGAAGTTGCCGGTCACCGCCTCAGCCGCCTCGGCCCCGGCGATCCGGGCGCCCTTGCCGTCGACCGGCTGCACCTGGTATCCCTCGTCCCGGGCGGAGTAGCGGAGCTCGTGCCCCTGGGAGTCGTAGAGATCGGCCGGCGCCAGGAGGTGGAGCTGCTGCAGGTCGGAGAGCCGCTCCGGGAACCGGTCCTCGAGAAGGAAGAAGGTCTTGGCCGCGCGGTCGATCTTCAGGTAGAGGGTGGAGCGCTGCTCCTGGGTGAGGATCTGGCGCTGCGCCTCCTCCCAGGGAAAGGGGAGGGGCAGGAGACTGGGCTCGGTGAGCAGGGCGAAGACCAGGAAGCCGACCGGCAGGATCGCGACGAGCCGCGCGACGGTGCGAAAGGAGAGCGGGACGGCGAGCTGCTCCACCTTCATCCGGCGGAAGGCCGGCGGGACTGCGGCGGTGGTCTCGGCGGGGACGGAGGGGACGGCCGCCGTCGCCGGAAGAGGGAGAGCCGCCGACGGGACCGGGCGCGGCCGGGCCGGCGGACGGACCATTGCCGGCGATGTCGGCGATGTCGGCGATGTCGGCGAAACCGGCTCGGGACCGCGGGCGGAGGGCGCGGCCGGCGCTCCCCGGGGAGAGACGGGCGCCGGCGGGGGCGGCGGCACCACCCGCAGGGGCGGCGCCGGGGCCGGTCTGGACCCCGGGGCCGGGCGGGCCGCCGGGGCGGCGCCCTGGCGTTCCCTCGCCACCGCCTCCCCGGCGTGGAGGAGGAGCTCCTCGACGGTGATGGGGACGAACGCCTCCTCGTAGGAGACCTCTTCTCCACTGTAGAACTTGAAATCCCCCTCCCGCCAGCGCAGGAGCTGCTCGACGAGGCTATAGGTCTGCAGGCGCAGGGCGGCGAGGAGGCGCTGGCGCGACACGTACTGGCGCTCGACCAGGAAGTCGAGGAGCCGGCCGCCGACCGACGGATGTTCGGCCAGGGCCCGCGACAGCTCCGGCTGCGTCAGCATCCCCTCGGCCAGGAGCACCCGGGTGAGCCCCTCCTCCATGGTCTGGTTCAGGGCGTCGGCGGCCACGATGCGGCCGGCCAGGAAGGAGATCGCGACGATGTCGCTCTGGCCCTGAACGGTCAGGATGCCGGTCTTCTTCTGCTGCGCGATCAGCTGCAGGATCTCCGGCAGCTGGAAGAGGTCGAGAGTGCCTTCGACGGCCATGGCGTCAGACCTGGTGGGTGAGCTCCCAGCGGAGACGGGCTCCGAAGTAGAGGAGCAGCCCGAGGACGGCGACCGTCCACAGGATCAGGTTTCCCGGATCATACCCCCAGGGGATGCGAAAGCCCACCCGGCTGGACAGGGGGAGCAGGAGCAGACCGGTCGGCAGCAGGAGGGCGAGGAAGGTCCGCCCCCCCTCCCCGGCCTCGGCCGCCGCCACCCCCGGCAGCAGGATGCGGCGCCAGCGGTCGAAGGCTCTCCCGCCCAGGCGGACGTCCAGGGGCGGTTCGGTATAGCCGAACCGCCGTCGCCCCAGGTGGATGCCGATCGCCACCAGGAGGAGGCCGACGGCGAAGACGAGCGAAATGCTGCGCCGCAGGACGTCGCCCCGCGACAGGGCGGACTCGCGGCCCCGGAAGCTCTTGAGCAGCTGGCTCCGGATCTCCGGGATGCGGGCGAGCCCGCCGTCCGCGGTCACCACCCGCTGCTGCTCCGCCTGCTTGAGCCAGCGGTCGACCCGCGGCCCGTCCAGGGCGCGCGCCTGGGCGAAGGCGCGCTGCTGATCGTCGAAGAGGTAGGACTCGGAGTAGGCCTGGCTCAGGTTGAACTGCGCGGCGGCGCTCGTCGCGTCGGCGGCGGCGGCTTTCTGGAAATATTGGATGGCGTTGCCGTAGTCCCCCTTGAAGAAGAAGTAGTCGCCGAGGTTGAGGAAGGCCGCGGTGTTGTTCGGCTCCTTTTCCAGCACCTGGCGGTAGAGCGAGCGGGCGAGGTCCCACTGGTTGAGCGAGCGGTGGACGTCCGCCAGCAGCTGCTTGACCGCCGGGCTTTCCGGCAGCAGCGAGCGGAGGACTCCCAGGTCGGTGAAGAGGCTGCCGTAGAGGCGCTTGGCGGAGAGGTTCTCCATCGCCTGGACCGGCGGCGAGAGATTCACCGTGAGCTCCCGCCGCTCGGCCGCGACGAGGAGAGGAGAGACCCCGAGGAGGAGCCAGAGGGAGACGAACACGACGCGCTCGGAGGTCGAGGCATAGCCCCAGATCAGGGCCGACCAGTAGAGGAGGAGCCAGACCGGACCGTAGGGGAGGGCGAGCGGCCAGACGAGGAGCACCACCGCCGCGGTCATGCCGGCGCTGCCGGGCAGGCGGCGGCCGACCCTCTGGGCCAGGTCGCGGTACAGCGCGCCCCCCTTGGTCGCCATCTGGACGGCGGTGAAGAGGCCGCCGGTCAAAAGCAGCACCGCGAGGCAGAAGAGAAGCAGGCTCTCGGCCCACAGGTAGCGCTCCAGCGGGAGCCAGAAGAGCCGCTGGTAGCCGATCAGCAGCTGGTAAACGGCGGCCAGGTAGCTCCCCTCCAGGCGATCGACGCTGGCGGTGGCGAAGGCGACCTCGGGGCGCCCGGGGTCCAGGCGCTCCGCCCCTTCCAGGGCCCAGCGGGCGCGTGCGAAGTCCTTCTGGAGCGCCGCCCGCTCGGCCTGGAGGAGGGCGCCCAGGGAGAGGTCGGGCAGGCGTTGCATGCCGATTTGACGGACGGTGGTGAGGAGGTTGTCGACCAGCTGGCCGGCGCGTTCCCGGTTGCTGGCGCCGATCCACTGCGCCCACTGCTCCTGGATCTGTTGCAGGACCTGCTGCACGGGGGTCGACAGCTCGACCCCGGTGACGTGCGGCGACGAGATGGTGACCGCCGCCCCCTCGCTCTGAGCGAACGCCGGCGCGGGGCCGCCGATGCCGCCAACGCCGCCGATACCGCCGAGCGTGCCCAGGACGGCCAGCCACGCCACGGCGCGCCGGCGGCTCCCGGGGAGGACCGCGGGGACTCGGCGAGCGCCTCGATCAGCCTCTCTTTTGCACATAGCGGACCCGCAGACGATACAGCAGGTCCTCCAGAAATGCCGACTCCTGCGCCGTCAGGTTTCCCAGCGTCTTCTGCCGGAGGACGTCGAGCAGGTCGAGATGCAGGCGCGCCATCTCCAGGTTCTCCGCCGCCTCCCCCCCCTCGACCTCCAGGTCTCCCATGTAGAGAGCCACCGGCTCGGCCAGAATGGCGGCCAGGTCGTAGAAGGTGGGGGCCCCCAGGCCCGGCGAGGTGCCGGGGATCTCCAACGGCGGTCCGGCGGGAGGCTCCTCCCGGAGCTCCTGGCTCGGCGGCTCGGGAGGGCGGGGTGCCGGGCGTTCCGGCGGGGACGCCGCGGGAGGCTCCGGGGGGGCCGCCGGGGTCGCGGTCGATTTTTCGTTGAGGAAGCGGTACTCTTCCCGCAGCTCGCCTTCGGGCGTGAACATCCTCTTGTCGGTGACCTTGATCTCCTTCTCACTCACCTCTCCACCTGCTCCTTTCCGGTTGCGAGCCGTTGAAAGATCGTAGCAAGCGCCCTTCCAAAGGAGCAAGCGGGGAGGCCGAAGGGACCCCCGCGACCTCGGCCCCTCCCCCCGACCTCCAGAAGCTCGTCGACCTGGTGGCCCGCCTGCGCGCCCCGGACGGCTGCCCCTGGGACCGCGAGCAGAGCCTCTCCGACGTCCGCGCCTACCTCCTCGAGGAGGCGCACGAGACGGCGGCGGCCATCGACTCGGGCGACTGGGCCGAGCTGGCGGAGGAGCTGGGCGACCTCCTCTTCCAGACCGCCTTCATCGGCCGGCTGGCCGAGGAGGCCGGCGCCTTCCGGCTCGCCGAGGCGGTCGACGGCGTCCACGCCAAGATGGTCGAGCGCCACCCCCACGTCTTCCAGGCTGGAGACGCCGGCGACACCGGTGAGGTGCTCGCCGACGCCGAGGCGGTGCGCCAGGCCTGGGAGCGCCGGAAGCTCCGGCAGAACCCGAAGAAGACCTCCCTCCTCTCCGGGGTGTCCGCCTCCCTCCCCGCCCTCCTCGCTGCTTACCGGCTGACCCAGAAGGCCTCGGGGGTCGGCTTCGACTGGCCGGACGCCACCGCGGTGCTCGCCAAGGTCGAAGAGGAGACGGCCGAGCTCCAGGCGGCCCTGGCCGGTACTCCGGGTGCTGGCGGCGGCGTGGACAAAGAAGCCGTGCGGGAGGAGCTGGGCGACCTCCTCTTCACCCTCGCCAACCTGGCGCGCAAGCTCGACCTCGACCCCGAGGCCGCCCTCGCTGCCGCCAACCTCAAGTTCCGCCGCCGTTTCGCCGCCGTCGAATCCGGCCTCGCCGAGCGCGGCAAAAGCCCCGCCGACGCCACGCTGGAGGAGATGGACGCGCTGTGGGAGAAGGTGAAGGAGGGGGAGTAGGCCGGATCGGCCGGAATCGCCTCCGGGAGCATCCCGAATCCCTCCGGCCGCTTCCGCAACTCCTCCGGGTGCTTCCGGACCGTCTCCGGGAGGTTCCGGATTCCCTCCGGCCGCTTCCGGACGGTCTCCGGGAGGTCCCGAAATCTCTCCGGACCCTTCCCGACCGCCTCCGGGGGCTTCCTGAATCCCTCCGGGAGGTTTCAAAATCCCTCCGGGACCTTCGAAAAACTCTCCGGGAGCTTCCAGACGCTCTCCGGACGCTTCCGGAGGCGCGGAAAGTCACTTTCCACGCCTCGGAAGTCGAGCCGGAGGGATGAAAAGTCTTCCCGCATGCATGGAAAGTTACTTTCCAGGGATGGGAAGTCGAGCCGGAGGCGTCCGAAGTCGAGCCGGAGAGGTTGAAAGTCGAGCCGGAGGGATCGGAAGTCGAGACGGAGAGATGGGAAGTCGACCCGGAGGCGTTGGAAGTCGACCCGGAGAACTTTTTGAGGGCTTTCCAGGGATTCTGGACCCGTGGACGGAGTCTTCGGCCGGGAGCCAGGGTTCCGTCAAAGTCGCTTTTCTCTTCGCCCCGTAGGGGCTTGGGTCGGTAGCCTGGGGTGAAAACCCCAGGAAAGTAGCGGAATAAGAATCTCCAGCCCCGAAGGGGCGACGGTAATTCCATCCGCCCCTTCGCCCCTTCGCCCCTTCGGGGCTTTTGTTTTCTTGTGGTTACACCAACCTGGGGCTCTCGCCCCAGGCTACCGACCCAAGCCCCTTCGGGGCAGGCCCTTCGCCGCGGGATTGCATTTCCGGGCGCCGCTGGCCCCTTGCCAGCGATTTTGACGGGACCCTTGGTCGGGAGCGCGCGGGAGCGATCCCCCCTTGCCCTCCCGCCCCATTCCTGCTACTGTCCCGCCATCGGGAGGATCGCCCTCCCGCCCAAACAAACGAGACCGGCCCGAGCGGCAAACTCGAACCGGCCCCTGACTCCGCAAGAGGAAACGTCTCATGCGAAGCTCCCGTGATGGTAGCAGCACGCCCGCTTCTCCCCTCGACAACGCCTTCTCCCCCTCCTACCTGGCCCTCCTCCGCGAGCGCGACGACGTCCTGACCGCGGCCGAGGCGGAGCTCGCCGGCCCCTGGAAGATCGAGCCCGTTCCGGGGCGGCCGGGTGCGGTCGCCATCCTCCGGCTTTGGGAGGATCTCGCCATCGGCGATCCGCCGGTCGCCGTCCTCTGGCATCTCGAAACGGCACGGCTGCTCTCCGTGCTCCTGCCGATCGTCGACCGCGATCCGCTCTTCCATCTGGAGGAGCAGGAGACCCCAGAGGGCTACCCGCTGGTCGCTGTGTACGGGGAGCAGGGTCCGCAGGCGGCGGGCTGGTTCGACCGGTGCGAGCCACGATGGGCCGAGGGGCTCCACTTGCTGGAGGCGATCGTCCGCTCGCCGTGGGCGCTCGCCACCCTGCTCGAAGCCGCCGGGCCGGGCGCCGAGGAGCAGGTCGGCAGAATCCGCGCCCGGCGTCCCTCAGCGTAAGTCCGATCCGGGGACCGGGCAGGCACAGGGGCTCTGCCCCTACCTGCCCGGCCCTCGCCGGTCGCCGGGGATCGTGTCTCCGGACGCAAAGCCGGCGTTCCGGACGCAAAGACGCTCCACCGAACGCAAAGGGCCGCGAACGGACGCAAATCGGCGAGAAAAGAGGCGCAAAAGCAGCCGTGACCGGACGCTAGGGGTGGCGGAACGGACGCAAAGACGCGCCGCGGGCCGCTGGGGAGCCGCGAACGGACGCAAAATCCTGGGGACCGGACGCTGGGGAGCTGGGACCGGACGCTTGATTTGGCGGTTTCGGACTCTGGGCGAGGCTCCCGGACGGTCGGGAGGAGCCTTTCGGAGGGCGAGAACCGCTCCCGAGCGTCCGGAGAACCCTTCCCAGCGTCCGGAACACGGAATTTTGCGTCCGGTCCCGGCTCCCCAGCGTCCGGTGTCCAGGATTCAGCGTCCGGGAACACGAGCTCAGCGTCCGGTGACAGGGGCCGAGCGTCCAGGAAGGCGCCCGGCGGCGTCGCATTGGCGCTGCCTTTGGCCGTAGAGAGGGGCCGGGCGGGGGAAGAAAGCCGGCGAGGACGCCGGCGCTCCCAGGGAAACACACTCGTCGGTTTGAGGTCGGAGACCTCGCCAGGAGGGGGGCGTTCGTCTACCCGAGAGCTTCTGTGGCGGTCGCAGCCACCCCCCTCCTGCCCTCCCCCCTTTCCCAACCCTCCCCCTCCCAGGGGGGAGGAACCCCTCCCGGCCCCTCTCTACGGCCAAAATTGGCGCGATGGGGAGTAGGGGGGCACTCCCTGCCGCCTCAGCTGCCGCCATCACTTCCCCGTCGCTGCCCTCGCTCCCTCCAGCACCCCGCGCAGGTACGGCAGCACCGTATCCGCCACCTTCCGCTGGCCGACCGCCGTGGGGTGGATACCGTCAGCCTGGTTGAGCTCGGGGTTGCCGCCGACCCCTTCGAGGAGGAAGGGCACCAGGGGAACCTTCAGGTCCTTGGCGATCCGCTGATAGAGGGTTCTGAAGCCGCCTGTGTAGTCGGGGCCGTAGTTGGGAGGGATTCGCATTCCCAGGAGGAGAACCTGGGCCCCGGCGGCGCGGCATCGGCGGACGATCTCGCGCAGGTTGCGGTCGATCTCGCTCAGGGGTGCACCGCGCAGGGCGTCGTTGGCGCCCAGGCCCACCACCATGACGTCGGGCCTCTGCCGCAGCAGCCAGTCGAGGCGGCGCAGGCCGCCGGCGGTGGTGTCGCCGCTCACCCCGGCATTGACGATCCGGATCGGCCGGCCCTGGGCGGCCAGGCGGTTGGCGAGGAGGGCCGGGTAGGCCTGGGACTCGCCCAGGCCGAGCCCGGCGGTCAGGCTGTCGCCCAGGAAGACCACCAGCGGCGGCCGGGCCGCGGGGGCTGACTGCGGCGGCGCCGGACGGGCGGGGGCGGTCGCCCCGGCGGCGGCACGGACGGCGGCGCTCGCCGGCAGAGCGGTCAGGACGAGGAGCAGCAGGGGGAGGAGAGGCTTCCGAGACACCATATGGAATTGTAACCACGACCGCCGGGGGTAACTTCCAGCCCCGGGCTGCGTATCGGAAATGAGGCCGACCTCCGCGCGGTTCTCGTTTGCGATGAGCCCTCCCCGCATCGAACTCCGCCAGCTGACCCGCCAGCTCCCCTCGGGCGACCGGACCCTGACCATCCTCGACCGCGTCGATCTCTCGATCGCGCCGGGAGAGTTCACCGCCGTGCTCGGCCCCTCGGGGAGCGGCAAGTCGACGCTCCTCGCCCTGATGGCGGGGCTCGACCGCCCCACCTCCGGCGAGGTGCGGATCGACGGCGTCCCCATCCAGGGGATGTCGGAAGACCAGCTCGCCCTCCTGCGGCGCGAGAAGATCGGCTTCGTCTTCCAGACCTTCCAGCTCCTCCACAACCTGACCGCCCAGGAGAACGTCCTCCTCCCCCTGGAGCTCGCCGGCAAGAGCGATCCGGTCGAGCGCGCCAACCGGCTGCTCGCCTCGGTGGGCCTGGCCGACCGCGGCCATCACTACCCGACCCAGCTCTCGGGCGGCGAGCAGCAGCGGGTGGCGCTCGCCCGCGCCTTCGCCGTACGCCCCCCGATCCTCCTGGCGGACGAGCCCACCGGCAACCTCGACGGCACGACCGGCAAGCGGGTCCTGGAGATCCTCCTCGATCTGCAGAAGAGCCACGGCACGACCCTCGTCCTGGTCACCCACGACCCCGGGGTCGCCGCCCTGGCCCACCGGCTGATCCACCTGCGCGACGGCCGCATCGAGCGCCAGGAGGCCCTCACCCCCGCCCGGCAGGGCGTGCGATGAGCCCCGCCTTCTACCTGCGCACCATGGCGCGCGAGTCGCGCGGCTCCTTCGGCCGGCTGGCCTTCTTCGTCATCTGCCTGGCGGTGGGAGTGGCGGCGGTCGTCGCCGTGGCCGGTCTCTCCGCCAGCCTGGACGACGGCCTGCGCGCCGAGGCCCGCCAGCTCCTCGCCGCCGATCTGCGCATCCAGGGAAGCCGGCCGCTCCCCCCCGGCCTCGACCTCGCCCGGGTGGGCCTGCGCGGCGCCCACCGCACCGACGTCCAGGAGATGGTGACGGTCGTCGCCTCCCCGGCCGGCACCAGCCAGCTCGTCGAGCTCAAGGTGATCGACGGCGACTATCCGTTCTACGGCAAGCTCGACCTGCGCCCGGTGGTGCCGCTCAAGCAGCTGCTGAATGCCGAGAGCGCCGTCGTCGCCCCCGAGCTGCTCTCCCGGCTGCGGCTGAAGGTGGGCGACCGGCTGGCGATCGGCGGGCAGGGCTTCCGCATCGCCGGCCAGGTGCTCTCCGAGCCCGACCACATGAGCATCTCGCTCAGCCTGGGGCCGCGCGTCTTCCTCTCCGGACCGGGCCTGGCGCGCACCGGTCTCGTCGAACGGGGGAGCCGTATCGATCACCGGACCCTCATCCAGCTCCCCGCCGACATGAAGGCGTCCGAGCTCTCGGCGGCGGTCGAGCGGCTGCGCCGGGCCATCCCCAACCCCAGCTTCTATCGCATCGACACCTACAAGGAGGGGCAGCCGGCCCTGCGCGAGAACTTCCTGCGGGTCGGCCGCTTTCTCGGTCTGGTCGCCCTGCTGTCGCTCTTCGTCGGCGGGATCGGGGTGGCGCAGAGCGTCCGCGCCTGGCTCGCCTCTCGCCTCGACGCCGTGGCGGTCCTCAAGTGCCTGGGGATGCGGCCGCGCGAGATCCTCGCCCTCTATCTCGGCCAGACCGTCCTCCTCGGGCTCGCCGGCAGCCTGGTGGGCATGGTGCTGGGGGTGGTGATCCAGCTCATCCTGCCGCGGCTCTTCCCCGATCTCATCCCCATCCAGCTGATCCAGCCGTTCCAGCCGGGCGCCCTGCTGCGCGGCCTGGGTCTCGGGGTGGGGGTCGCCATCCTCTTCAGCCTGCCGCCGCTCGCCGGGGTGCTCCGGGTGCCGGCGGCGCGGGTGCTGCGGCGGGACGCCGAGCCGCTCCCCCTCCATCGCTCGGTGAGCCTGTTGACCAGCCTCTCCCTGGTGGGCGGCATCTTCGGCATGGCGAGCCTCCAGGCGGCGTCGCTTCTGCGCGGCGCCCAGTTCACCGGCGGGGTGCTCCTGGTCACCGCGGCCCTGGCCGGCGCCGCCCTCGGCGTCACCCGGGCGGTGGGGCGGCTGCCCCGGGGATTCGCCCGCCTCTCCCTGCGCCAGGGCCTGGCCGCCCTCGGCCGCCCCGGCGCCGGTACCGTGGGGGCGATCGTGGCGATGGGGCTGGGGGTGCTCGTCGTCCTCGGCATGTCGCTCGTCGAGCAGCGCCTGGCGCGCGAGATGTCGACCGAGCTGCCGGCCGGCGCCCCTTCCGCTTTCCTGGTCGACATCCAGCCCGACCAGTGGGAAGGGGTCGAGGGGCTGCTCAAGCAGGCGGGCGCCACCCGGATCGAATCGGTGCCGGTCGTCATGGCGCGCCTCTCCGCCATCGACGGGAAAGGCATCGATCAGCTCACCGAGAGCGGGGAGCCGGGCCGGCCGGGCGAGCGGGAGCCGAGGGGAGAGCGCGGCCCGCGCCGCGGGGGAAGGGGCCGCCGCTGGGCGCTCTCCCGCGAGCAGCGGCTCACCTACATGGACCGCCTGCCGGCCGACAACGTGGTGGTTGCGGGCAAGCTGTGGAGCGACCCGAAGCGGGCCGAGGTGAGCCTGGAAGAGGACTTCGCGCACGACTTGAACGTCGGGCTGGGCTCGGTCCTCCGCTTCGACATCGAGGGGGTGCCGATCGACCTCACGGTGACCAGCCTGCGCCGGGTCGACTGGAAGACCTTCGGGATCAACTTCTTCCTCGTCGTCGAGCCCGGCGTGCTGGAGAGCGCCCCCCAGCAGCGCCTGGCGGTCGCCCACTTGCCGCCCGGGGGCGAGCAGCGGGCGCAGGACCTCCTGGCCGGCCACTATCCCAACGTCACGGTGCTACGCCTGCGCGAGATCCTGGAGAAGATCGCCAAGGTGCTGGGGCGGATCAGCCTGGCCGTCCGGTTCCTCGGCGGCTTCACGGTGGTCGCCGGAATCGCCATCCTGGCCGGGGCGGTCTCGGCCGGCGCCGGCCGGCGGGGCCGCGAGGTGGCGCTCTTGAAAACCCTCGGCATGACCCGCCGCCTGGTGATGGAGAGCTTCGCCGTGGAGTATGCCCTGGTCGGCCTCGTCGCCGGCGCCATCGGCACGGTGGGGGCGGTCGTCCTCGCCTGGGCGGTGGTGACCCAGGGCTTCGAGCTCCGCTGGGACCTCCCCGTGATCTCCCCCACGATCGCCCTTGTCGGGAGCATCGTCCTCACCGTCGTCGCCGGCCTGGCCGCCTCCGCCCGCGCCCTCGAACGGCGGCCGGTCGAGGTGCTGCGCGGCGAGTGAAGAGAACCCCCAGGCCATGGCCGCCAGAACGCTGGCGGCAAAGAGCGCCAGCCCGAAGGTCCAGCCCGCCGGCCGGTAGTCGAGGCGCACCCGGTGGTGCCCGGGGCCCACGGTGAAGCCGAGGAAGGCGTCGTTCACCTGCACCAGGGACGCCGGGCGATCGTCCACCGTGAGCCGCCAGCCGCGAACCAGGCTGACGCTCGAAGCGACCAGCCCCCCGGTCGGGGTGTCGACAGCGAGCGTGAAGCCGTTCGGAACCACCCGGGTGACGGTGACCGTGCCCTGCTGCGGCGCCGTGCGCTCGACAGGCCCCTGCGCCACCCCCACGGCGGCGAAGTCGTCGAGGTCCATCACCCGCAGCATCACCGCCACGTCGCTGCGCACCCATTCGGCGCTCGCCGGCAGGAAGAAGAGCGGCAGCGCCTCCGGGTTGCGCCAGATCCGTCCGCCCTGGAGATCGGCCTCGGGCACCCACGGTGGCGGCAGGTTGCGGCGATGCCGGGCGAGCAGGAACCGCACTCCCAGGAAGTCGAGGAATCCTTGCGGAAACTGCCGTCCCAGGAGCGAGAGAGCACCCCGGTCGTAGCTGCCGTTCAGCTGGCGGCCGACGAGCAGAGCGGCCTCGGCCGGCCGCATCGGGTCGTTGCCGCGCGGGTCCCAGAGGCCGTAGAGCGCCGCCAGATTCGGCATCAGGTCGTAGCCCTCGGCGAGGACGCGGAAGGGCGACGGGGAGCGTCGGCTCTCCGCCATGAGGTAGGCGACCGCCGGCGAAGGCTGCAAGTCGAAGCGCAGCGGTACCGCCGGCTGATAGCGGACGCCCAGGAGGGCGAGGTCGAGGGCGAGGCCGGCGATGGCGATGCGCGGAAACCAGGGGCGCAGGCGGGGGGCGAGGAGGGCGAGCAGCATCAGACCGATGCCGCACAGGGTCGCCAGCCACCAGGCTCGTTGCCAGACGGCATCCGGAGGCGGGAGCGCCAGGAGGCCGGCGGCGGCCGCCGCCAGGGCGATGGCGGCGGCGCTCCGGCCGCGGCGGGTCTCCCCCAGGCGCTCCAGCTGGAGGCCGGCGGTCAGGGCCACGGCGAGGACGAAGAGCAGCCGCAGCCGGGCGTGGGCGCCGTGCGCGAAGCCCGGCAGCGCCTGGACCGCGGCGTAGAACGGCGGGATGCGGAGCGCGGCCAGGAGGGCGGCGATCCCGCCGGCGAATCCGGCGATCCCGGCGATCCCGCGGCCACGCCCGGTACCGGCGGCACCGGCGACCGCCATCCCCGCGAGCGCCAGGGCCAGGGCCGACAGCCCGGCGTAGGCGCTGCACAGCTCGTTGAAATTCTCCGGCCCCTCCCAGTTCCGGTCGCGCGGGCTGCCGAAGACCAGGGGATCGACGAGCGGCAGGAGGAAACTGCGCTCGAAGGGCGGCGGTGCGATGCCTGTGGGGTTGGCGTCGACCGCCGCCATCCGCTCGCTTGCCGGCAGCTGCTCCAGGAAGGGCAGGAGGGCCGGGGCGGCGAAACCGGCGGCGAGCGCCGCGGCGCCCAGCCCCCGGACGAGGAACCGGATGCGTCCCGGCCGGAGGACGAGGAGGCCGGCGACCAGGGCCGCGGCGGCGAGGGCGCCAAAGGCCAGGGTCTCGGGATGGCCGGCGAGAGCGAGCCCGCTGGCGCAGGCGGTTAGACCGGCGATGCCGCCGCTACCGCCGCGTTCCTCCCGGCGGAGGAGCACCAGCCCGAGGAGCACCCCCGGTACCCAGGCCGCGGCCATGCCGAGCGGGTGGTAGGCCCAGACGATCGAGTAGGCCGAGAAGGCATAGGCCACGGCGCCGAACGTCGCCCCGGCCGGCCCCGCCCCCAGGGCCGCCAGCAGGCCGTGGGTCAGGAGCAGGGCGAGGAGCACCTGCCAGGCGATGGCGACGGTCAACCCGGAGAGGGTCGGCAGCGGCAGGGCCAGCAGGTGGAGGGGAGCGAAGGGGGCGGATTGGGCATTGGCGAGGAGCGGCTGGCCGGTCCCCAGCTCGTGCGCCCAGAGCGGCGGCACGCCCTGGAGGAGACGCTCGCGGACGAGGGCGTGGAACGGCAGCATCTGGAGCGGCACGTCGGCGAGCAGGCCGTTTTCCGGCACCACCTTCCCCTCGACCTGCTCCGCCCAGGGGCGCCACTGGTAGGCGATGTCGGTCGGCACCTGGAGGGCCGAACGGGAGAGCGGGGCGGCGAAGAAGGCGGTGGTGGCGAGCAGGTAGCCGGCCGCGGCGCGGCGGGAGATCTCGGGGCGCCAGGCGCGGACCAGGGCGGCGAGCAGGAGGCCGCCGGCGAGGAAGACCAGGAACACCATCGCAGGCGCCCCTCAACGGCCCTACTTCGCCGCCGGGGCCTCCGGCCGGTCGAGCAGTCGGGAGACGGTGACGAATTCGTAGCCCAGGGCGCGGGCCAGCGGCACCTCGGCGGCGAGGACGGCCAAGGTCGCCGGGTGGGGGTGGCCGATGGCGATCGCCGAGCCGCGCTTCTTGGCCACCTCCAGGGTGCGCAGGAACTGCTCGCGGACCATCTCCGGCCGCATGTCGGAGTCGAGGAAGACCTGGCGCTCGGCCGCCGGCACTCCCAGCTGGGAGGCCACCCGGTAGCCGACGCTCTCCGGGCTCGTCCGCGAATCGAGGAAGTAGAGCCCGCGTTGGGCGAGCACCCCGAGGACGGCGCGCATCGAGCGCTCGTCGGCCGACAGGCGGGAGCCCATGTGGTTGTTGACCCCGACCGCCCCCGGCACCGCGGCCAGGGCGTTCGCCGTGGCCTTCTGGAGCGCCTCTTTGTCCATGCCGTAGAGGAGGGCCCCGGGCCCCGGGTTCTCGCCGTTCTTCGGCTGCATGGGCAGATGGCAGAGAAGCTCGGCGCCGTACCGGTGGAGCGCCGCCACCACCTCCGGGGTCTCTGACTCGAAGGGAAGGACGGCGTAGGTGATCGGCACCCCGAGCCGGGCGAGGGTCGAGACGTCCTCGACGCTCCGCCCCAGGTCGTCGACGACGAGGGCGATCCGCACGCCGGCGACCGTCCCCGAGGCCGGCGGCGCCGGCGGTCTCGCCGGGGTCCTCTCGGGCGTTTCCGGCTCCTCCGGTTCCCCCCCCGACGCGAGCGCGGCAACCACCGGGACTGGAGAGGAGCGAGCCCCATCCTTGCCGACCGAGCGCGCGGGATGGTGGGGAAAAGCCGGGGAGGGGGCGGACGGGTGGGTGGCGGCGGGCGGCTCCTCCGCGACTTGGGAGACGTTCCGGCAGCCGAAGTAGAAGGCGGCGGCGCCGGCCGCGAAACCGAGCAGGAAGAGGAAGACCCCCGGCACCCGCGCGCTCCGGGGAGGGCGGGACGGGCGCCGGACCATCGGGCGTCGAGGCCCTTTCGTCATGCGAGCCGGATCAAGCCGCCTTCTTGGCGGGCTCCGCGTCCTCGCCCAGGAGCCGGTGGACGCCGCGCCGGAGGATCAGGTCGCCGATCGGCACGTCCTTTTCAAGATAGGTCCGCGACCGTTCGTCCACCAGGAGGTCGGGCTTCAGGGCCTCCTTGAGCGGCTTCTTGTCCGGCCCGGTGTAGAAGGCGTCGGTGAACAGCAGGCGGCCGCCCGAGGAGAGGTCGGCCACGGCCTGCCGGCCGGCGTGGCCGAAGGTCCGCTCGCCCACCAGCTCGGCCTTGACCTTCTGGCGCAGCACCGTGGCGAAGACCTCGGCCGCGCCCAGGGTGCCGCGGTCGACGAGGAGCACCAGCTTGCCCTGGAAGACGGGGGCCTCGCCGCCGGTGAAGCTCTGGATCGTGCTGCCGCGGCCGGAGAGCACTCCGAGATCGCCGCTGGTGAAGAGCTGGGCCACCTGGTAGGCCACCCCCGGCTCGCCCGCGGCCACGCCCCGGAGGTCGACGAGGAGCTTGCCCCCGGCGTGGGGCGACGCCTCGGCGAGCGCCTTTTTCACCTCGCCCGGGGTGCCCGGCGCGAAGCTCGGGATGCGCAGCAGGGTCGCCCCGTCCACCTGGGCGGTCGAGACCGGTGGCGGATCGAACGGCTTCAGGTCGAAGGTCGCCTGGACGGTCTCGCCGACCCGGAGCAGCTCGAGCGGCACGTGGGTGCCCGGCTGGCGGGCCAGGATCTCCTGCATCTCCCAGAGCGGCATCAGGCGGGTCGAGCGGCCGGCGATCTTGGCCACGATGTCCCCCACCTTGACGTTGGCCTGGGAGGCGGGGCTCCCTTTCTCCACCGCCACCACGTAGGCGACCCCGCGCTCCTTGAGCAGGGCGAGGCCGCTGTACCGGCGGCCCACCGACAGGGCCTGCTGGTAGCTCGCCACCTGGTCGGTCGGCACGTAGAGCGAGAAGGGATCGAGCGCGTCGGTCGTCCCGTCCAGGGCGCCGGACATCAGGGCCTGGGTGTCGGGCTCGTCGACATAGGCCTGCCGCACCAGCCCGAGGACCTCGGAAAACACCGAGAGGTACTTGTAGAAGGAGTCCTCCTCGGGCGCCTTCTCTTCCGCCGCGCGCAGGAGGGTCCCCGCCAGAATGGGCATGACCAGGGCCGCGGAGAGGACGAGGAACACGATGCGACTGCGATTCATAGATTTGCCTGCCGGTGGGAGAGGGTTCTCGGGATGGTTTTCCACGTGGGGTCTCGGGGCTTCCGGGGTAGCGGCGAAAGCTGGACCGCTAACTACGTAAGGTTACCATATCTTCCCGGCCGTCCTCTGGTTGCGCTATGGAGAGGGGAGCGGAGCGCGAAGGGATGGGAAAAACCGCCTAGAGGACCTCCTCGGCGATCTCGACGGCGTTCAACGCGCCGCCGCGGGTCAGGTTGTCCATCACCGCCCAGAGCCAGAAGCCGCCGGGGGTGGACAGCTCCTCGGCGACGGCGCCGACCAGGACCTTGCCCTGGGCGGCGGCGTCGATCGGTCCCAGGTACTGGGGTTTCTTCGCCAGCTCCAGGTGGGGCTGCTGGCCGAGGGTGCGGCGCAGCGACTTGGCGTCGGTGCGGCCGACGAAACGGACGTAGAGGCTGGCGGCCAGGGAGTGGAAAACCCCGCCCTGGAGCATCTGGAGCGAGACCGGGGGGTCGCCCGCCAGCACGGCGTGCAGCTGCTTCGACAGCGGCTCGGTGGGGGCCGGGGTGGGCAGCAGGTTGAAGGCGAGCTGGGTGCCGAAGATCGGCGTCGGCCGGCGCTGGGTCATGGTGAGGATCTGCCGGGTCTGCTCGAACAGCTCGTCGATCCCGGGGTCGCCGTGCATGGAGGCGGGCTGGATCACCGTCGCCACCGCCTCCTCGATCCCCAGGCCGCGCAGCGGGTGGAGGAGATGGGCGAGGAGGACCACCGCCGGGTGCGGCGAGAGGAGCACCCGGCCCTGGTCGGCGCGGCTGAAGTTGACCCCCGCGACAATCGGCGGCAGCGGCTGCCCGGCGATCGCCGCGTAGTCCTCAAGGTTGGCCGCCAGGACCACCGCCGTGGCGGTCTCGGGGAGCACGGCGAGGACCTGCCGCGCCTCCTCGTCCGTACCGCAGCAGAAGACGAGGTCGACCCCGGAGAGCCCGTCGGCGTCGGCGCGCAGGACGAGCGCCGCCGCGCCCGCCACCTCGGAGAGCGCGCCGACTTCCTCCTCGCGGGTGGTGAGCAGGCGGATCTCGCGCCACGAGCCGGGTTTGCCGACCAGGGTGTCGCGGACTTCCTTGCCGAGCAGGGTGGTGGCCTCGACGATGGCCAGGACGTGACTCATGGAAGTGGCCCCGAGGCGGGTCCCGGGGCGGGCTCCGCGCGCGGGCGCCGAGAGCGGATACGGGAGGTCAGATAGGAGAACGGCCCGGAGAGCACGAAGAGGACGGAGATGGCGAGGAAGGTGGCACGCGGCTCGAAGACGACGACGAGGATGATGGCGGCGACCGGGATGATGGCGCGGAAGCTCCAGCGCTTCTTCAAGTCGATCTTCTTGAAGCTGGTGTAGCGGAAGGTCGAGACCATGAGACTGCCGATGAGCAGCAGCGCCACCAGCATGAGGAGCTGCATCCACTCCCGCCACTCCGAGTCGGGAGAGAAGAAGAGGATGGAGCAGATCGTCCCGGCGGCGGCGGGAGCCGGGAGGCCGACGAAAAAGCGCGAGTCGACGACCCGGGTCTGGACGTTGAAGCGCGCCAGCCGGGTGGCGGTGCAGACGAGATAGAAGAAGGGGACGAGCCAGCCCACCCGACCCCACTCGTAGAGCCCCCAGAGATAGGTGAGGAGGGCCGGCACGACGCCGAAGGTGAAGACGTCGGCGAGCGAGTCGTACTCCTTGCCGAAGTCGCTCTCGGTGCCGGTCAGGCGGGCGATCCGCCCGTCCATCGCGTCCAGAATGGCGGCGGCGAAAACGAGCGCGGCGGCGAGCTCGAAGCCGAAGTGGATCTCGGTCGGGTGCGGGTCCTTAGGGAGAATGCCGCCGGCGCGCAGGCCGATGACGATGGCGTAGAAGCCCAGGAGGATGTTGCCGATGGTGAACAGGCTGGGGAGCAGGTAGGCGCCCCGGCGGACCTGGCGTCGCCGCCGTTCCGCCCGCTCCGTCCGGTCGGCCCCTGCCGCCGAGGCCGGGATCACGCTCCTCCTTCGGGTCTCGCCATGGGGGTCATCCCGTTCTTCACACGGTCTCCCTTCTTGACCAGAACCCGGTAGCCGGCCGGCACCAGGAGGTCGACCCGCGAGCCGAACTTGATCAAACCCATCGACTGCCCGCGGTGGACCTGGTCTCTCTCCTGCAAGTAGCAGACCACGCGGCGGGCGAGGAGGCCGGCGATCTGCCGTACGCCGACGAGATCGCCGTTCTCGCGCCGGATGACCGTCAGGTGCTTCTCGTTGACCTCCCCGGCGTCCTCCCGGAAGGCGGCCACCTTGCGGCCGGCGGCGTAGCGTGAGGCGATCACCTGGCCGCCGGCCGGGGTGCGCTGGACGTGGACGTCGAAGACCGAGAGGAAGGTGACGATCCGCTGGTGGCGCCCGGGACCGATCTCGCTGTCCTCGATCTCGTCGACCTTGGTGATGAGGCCATCCGCCGCGGCGATCACGACGCCGTCCTCGCCCGAGAAGCTGCGGCTCGGGTCGCGGAAGAAGAGGAGGACGAGGAGCCCGGCGAAGAGCAGCCCGGCGGCCCAGCCCGGGTGTCCGAGGGCGAAGAGCACTCCCGCCGCGAGGACGAAGGGGAGGACGAACGGCCAGGCTTCCCGGGCGAACTTCATCTACGCGGAGACCCGCGCCTCCCGGTGCATGCGGAGGATCTCCTCCATGCGGTCCTTCAAGGCCAGCTTGTGGAGCTTGATCTTCTTTTCTTCGATTTCGTCGTCTTGCGAGAGGAGGGATTTCTGATTGATCTCGTGGAGTCGCTGCTTGCAGGTCTGGTGCTCATCGTGCAAGCGGCGGAACTCCGCGTCCGTCTGGATCAGTTCCTCCTTGAGCTCATCCGTTATGGGCATGATTCAAGACCTCCTTGGGAAGTGGAATGCGCGAGCCTTCCGTCCTCGGGACGGGGGCGGGCGATGGATGGATAAGGGATGGCAGACGGTGGGCCCTCGGGGAGCCCTGGTGGCGGCGGGCGCTCACCGGCGGACCGATCCCCTGGCACCTTCCCGCCGGGAGGGCCGAACGGGCCGGGCGGGAGGTGCAAGCGAGGTGTGGTTGGCGTTCTGCATGCCTGCTGGAGACGAGGATAGCACCGCGCTCCAACCCGGTTCAAGCGCCGGTTCAAGCGATTGGATCAGAGTGGGGTCACCCGGCGGGCGTAGACCAGGGCGTCCGAGCCGTCCCGATAGTAGGCCCGGCGCTGTCCGACCGGCTCGAATGCCATCTCGTGGTAGAAGGCGATGGCCGCCGCGTTGTTGGTCCGCACTTCGAGGAAGCAGGTCTCGATCCCGCCGATGGCGTCCGTGCGCAGGCGCTCCAGGCCGCCGAGGACGAGGGCGCGGGCCACCCCCCGCCGCCGCTCGCCGGGAGCGACGGCCAGGCGGAGCAGCTCGGCCTCTCCGCCCCCCTTGCGGAAGCTGGCGTAGCCCACCGCCGGCAGCCCCTCTCCCCAGATCCCCACCAGGACCAGCGACTGGGGGTGGGTGAGCTCATAGGCGAGGAGCTCGCGCGGCCAGGGGTCGGGGAAGCCGATCTGCTCCAGCCAGGCGAGGCGCTCCAGGTCCTCCGTCCGGGCGGTGCGGATCAAGGGGAAGGGGAAGACCGAGGGTTGAGTGCTCATCTCTCCCCTCGGGCGGCGACCGCCGGCCGGGGCGCGGTGACGGCGGGCGGCCGGGCGTAGATCGGGACGGTCAGGAGCGCCGGGTCCCAGGCGGGGTCCCCCGGGGGAGGGAGAAGGGGGAGAGCGGCCGGGGCCAGGGGACCGGGCTCGACGAGACGGACGCCGGCCGGCCAGCCGGGGAGCTGCCCTAAGCGGGAGATCCCGAAGCCCACGATCGCGCCGGGGGCGAAGCGGGCGATCTCCGCTCCGGGGAGGAGCTCCATGCCCCGGCCCACCCCGCCGGTCCACTCCTCGACCGACCATTCGCCGCGCAGGGAGTCGACGGCGCCCAGGGCGTGCTCCGAATCCATGGCAGCGAGAGAGGCCAGCACCCGGAGGGTGGGGAGGGTGGTGGCGGGGAGGCCCAGGACCTGGTGGAGGCCGAGCACCGTGGCGAGGCCGATGCGCAGGCCGGTGAAGCTCCCCGGTCCGGCGAGGGCGACGAGGCCGGAGAGGTCGGCCACCGTGAGTCCCGCCTCGCGGAGCGTCGCGTCCACCATGGCGAGCAGCCGGGCCGAGGAGCGGGCGATCTCGGCCGAGCGCGCCGCGAGCACCGCGCCGGAGCGACCCACCGCGACGCTCACCAGGGGAGACCCGCTATCGAGAACGAGAACCGCGCCCGCCATGCAGCAGGAGTATAGCGAGCACGGTCGCGAAGGGGTCTGCAGAGCGGGGATGGGGGGGGCGGGGTCCGGCGTGGAGGGCAGGGCGGGCCCTCCGTTCGTAAACTTTGGCCGTAGAGAGGGCTGGGCGGGTCCCTCCCCCCTGGGAGGGGGCGGGTTGGATCAGGGGGGAGGTCAGGAGGGGGGCGCCTCGCCGTGCTTCAGCCTCCCCTCCAGCCAAGCCACCTCCCGCTCCCGCCGCCCGTACTCCGTCTCGTTGACGAGCCGCCGAGCCACCGTTACATGCGCTTGAGCCGCTGCGGCATCGCCCTGCTGGAGGTCGAGGCGCGCCCACTCCAGGTGGGCGTCGCAGGCGTGGAGGCGCATCCCGCCCCGCTCGGCGACTTCCAGGACCTCGGTGAGGTCCGCCGCGGCACCGGCCCGATCGCCCCGCAGGCGTTGCAATGCGGCCCGAGACAGGAGGCCGCGGGGGAGGTAATCCTCCTGCCCCGCCTGCCGCAGTCCCTCCACGGCGCGGTCCAGGTGCTTCGTGCCCTGGGCGAAGTCCGCCTCGGCCTCATCGCCTGGAGTCGCCGGCCCGCGGGCTGTTAGGGCCAGGCCGAGTTGCGCCCGGCCAAGGCTGAGTTGGTCGAGGGCGATGTCGAGGAGCCATCTGTTGCTCTCAGCGACCTTGATCGTTTGCTCTGCCCGCTCCTGCACCTCCCGGTACTCCTGGCTGAACCGCGGCGCCTCCTCCGGGGCCGCGGCGAGGCCGTCCAGCCCGGCCCCGTCCTCCGGCTCCCCGTAGCTCAGCAGCAGGTCGCAGTATCGATAGCCCGCCAGCGAATAGAGCCGGGGGTACTCGGGTTGCTGCTCCGCCTGCATCGCCTCGGCCCCGCGGAAGGCCTCCGCGCTCTCCTCCCACCGGCCCGCCTGGTGCAGGGCATTGGCCTGTGTCGCACGACTGACCAGCCGCATGAAGGCATCGCCGCTGCGGTCGGCCAGAGCGACACACTGTTCCCCGAAGGCCACGGCCGACCCTATCTCCCCCAGGGTCAGGGTCAGCTCGCTGAGGTTGTTGGCTCCGATGGCGGCACTCGACCAATCCTCCAGAACGCTGCACCTCTCCAACGCGGCCTGCATCGGCGGGACCGCCTCCGCCAGCCGGCCCAGCGCGCGCAGGCAGAAGGCGGCCTCGTTGAGGACGAACGCCTGAGCCGCTGCGGTGAGGCGGGCCGAGGGCTGATCCCAGGTGCGATCGAAGAAGCTCGCCAGCGCCGCTAGTTCCGAGCCGAAGGCCGCGAGTTTGTGCCAACTGAAGTGCTCCTTTTCTCGTAGGATCCGCCGCACATAGACCTCATCTATCGCCTCCTGCTGCCGCCCCGCCCGGCAGCCGTGGACCACCGCGGTATAGAGCGGCTCCATCGCCTCCAGCGTCTCGGGAAACTCCTGTGCCACCCCCTTCAAGTATTCGTAGAGTCGCAGGTTCCCCTCTTGCCATGCTTGCGGCCGTTCTCTCTCCAGTTCCTCCTGGAAATAAACTCGCACCAGAGGATGGGCGTCGAGGGAGCCCGGCTGCTGGGGATCGGCCGGCAGCAAGAAACGGTGCTCCCGAAGGCTCGCCACCGACCATTGCCACTCCTCCTCCGAGAGCTCGACAAGCGGCTCGGTCAATCCTGGGATCTCCGGTTTCGTCCGCAGGGCCGCCAGGGCATCCTTCGCAGCCGGTCGATCGAACAGCCCCAGAAGGCGGAGGACAGCCAGCTCCCTCCCCTCCCCCAGCCAGCCGGCGTAGGCCTGGATCACTCGTAACGCATGTCCCCCCTGCCGCTCGTCCGCCTGGCCCAGATGCACCTCCTTTCGCCGCCGCACGTCGCCCCCGTAGGCTCGACCGAGGTAGTTCCCGAAGAGCGTCAGCGCTAGGGCATGGTTCCCCAACTCCGCGGAGGCGGCCCGCAGCTCGGAGTCTTTCCCCTTCACCCCGAGTTGCCGCAACAGCTCCGCTCCTGCCTCCGAGGACAGGGTCTCCAAGTCCACCTGCGGTGCGGTTTTGGGGAACCCATCCAGATCGGCGATGCGCTCCCGGGTGGTGACGACGCAGAGGCCGGGGTTATCCCCGGCCAGAGACTTCAAGAGGGCAGCCAGACCCGGGTCCTTGAGCCGGCCGGCCAGGGGGTGGCCCGGCGGATGCTGGAGAGGCTCGACGCCGTCGAGCACGAGCAGGGTCTTCTCCCGACGGATCAGCTCGGCCAGCCGTAGCCCGCGGTCCCGCGGCGCGCCGGCGGTGGGATCAGGGTCCCCGAAGAAGCGCAGGGCGTGATCGAGGAACCGGTCCGCCGAGGTGATGCGCTCTTCGGTGCCCTGGCTGTAGAACGACCAGTCGAGCACCTGCAGGGCGCTGCGCCAGCCGGCCTGGGCCATGCGGTCGAGCCACTGCGAGAGCAGAGCCGATTTCCCCACCCCGCCGAAGGCCACGAAGGTCAGCACGTGGACGCCCGGGTCCTTCCACGCACGGTCGAGTCGGGCGAGCTCCGCCTTCCGGCCTACGAAGTGCGGACCGGTGATGGGCAGACGGCCGATGTCGAGGTGAGGGGCGTGAGGAGCGGGGGTTTCCCTGGACGGTGGCGCCCCCCTCCTGGCCTCCCCCCTGACCCAACCCTCCCCCTCCCAGGGGGGAGGGACCCCCCGCCCAGCGGCCTTCGCAATGGCCTCGCAGATCGACTTCAAAGCACCATCTCGCGCCGCCCCGCGCAGAGCGCTGAGCGGACGCCGGACATCATAGAGCGCCTGGATGTGCTGCAAAGCCGTCTGTTCGTGGAGGCACGGGGAGACGAGGGCCCAGAGAATTTGCACATGGCGTTGCCGCGCGGCGTCGATGAAATAGGGCAGCTCGATGTTGACGATGAAGTCCGAGGCCAGGAAGTGCTTGCTGACCAGCAGGACAGCCACCCGAGCGGAGTCCAGCGCGGCTTCGATCTCCTCCCTCCACTGCTGACTCGGCTTGATCTCGCCGTCCCACCACATCTGGACGGCTCCGGTCCGCACCACCGGGGCCAGCATGGTGAGGAGATTCACCAGCCACTTCTTATCCTGATGGCTGTAGCTGATGAAGACCGCGGGGTGGTCCGGCCCGTTGCTCGCGTTCGGCGGCATTTGAAGGAGGATTGTATCCCGGCCCTCCGGTACAATCTCCCGCTATGCCCGAGCTTCCCGAGATCGAAGTCCTCCGCCGCAGCCTGGAGCCCCACCTGGTGGGGGACACCATCGAGCGCACCGAGGTGCGCGATCCGCGCCTGCGGGTGCGGGTACGGCCGGACGATCTTGCCCGGCGGGTGAACGGGCGCACCGTCCTCGCCCTGGGGCGGCGGAGCAAGTACCTGCTGATCGAGCTCGAACGGGGAGAGACCCTGGTCGTCCATCTCGGGATGAGCGGCCGGCTGACTCTCGTGCCGGCGGCGACCCCGACCGAGCCGCATGAGCACGTCGCCTTCTATCTCCGCTCGGGGACTCGCCTGCGCCTGCGCGACCCGCGCCGTTTCGGCATGGTGCTCGCGCTGTCGACCTCCCGGCTCGCCGCGAGCCCCCACTTCGCCGCCCTGGGGATCGAGCCGCTCGCCCCGGGTTTCAGCGGCGCGGCGCTCGCCGCGTCGGCGGCCGGGCGGCGGGGGCCGGTCAAGAGCTTCCTCATGGATGCCGGCGTGGTCGTCGGGGTGGGGAACATCTATGCCACCGAATCGCTCTTCCGCGCCGGCATCCACCCCACGCGCTCGGTCTCCCGCCTCTCCGCGGCGCGCTGGGAGCGCCTCGCCGGGGCGGTGGTCGAGGTCCTCTCCCAGGCCATCACCCAGGGGGGGACGACGCTCTCCGACTTCGCCGACGGGGAGGGCAACAGCGGCTACTTCCAGGTCTCGCTCGCCGCCTACGGCCGGGCGGGGGAGCCCTGCCCTGCCTGCGGCACCCCCATCCGGCGGATCGTCCAGTCCGGGCGGAGCACCTTCTACTGTCCGCGCTGCCAGCGCTGACATAGAATCCCGCCCGTGCGGACCATCGAGGACTTCCTCGTCCATTTCAGGCGGCAGCGCGACTGGACCCACTCGCTCGTCGCCGTCGTCCGCGAGGAGCTCGGGATGCCGGCTATACCGGGATGAAAGACTGGGATGAAAGCCTGAAATGACGAGGATCAGCCTGCCGCGTTTCGACACCCCCTCCGGGCCGCGCCCCTGCATCCTCGGGGTGGCCGGCGGCACCGGCTCAGGGAAGACGACCGTGGCGCGGGCGATCTTAGAAGCCGTGGGCCAGCACCGCATCGCCTTCCTGGAGCAGGACAACTACTACCGGGACATCGAGTGGGGGAGCGAGGCCGAGCTCCTGCACCACAACTTCGACCACCCGGGCGCCCTCGACAACGACCTGCTGATCGAGCACGTCACCGCGCTCCGGGCCGGGCGGCCGGCCGAGGTGCCGATCTACGACTTCGTCCGCCACCGGCGGACCGACAAGACCCGGCGCGTCGAGCCGCGGCCGGTCGTCCTGCTCGAGGGCATCCTCCTTTTCGTCGAGCCCGGCCTGCGCGACCTGCTCGACTTCAAGGTCTACGTCGATACCGACGCCGACATCCGCCTCATCCGCCGGCTCGGCCGCGACATGGCCGAACGCGGCCGTTCGGTCGACGACGTCCTGCGCCAGTATCGCGAGACCGTCCGCCCCATGCACCTGGAGTTCGTCGAGCCCTCGAAGCGCTGGGCCGACGTCATCATCCCCGAGGGTGGGGAGAACCGGGTGGCCCTGGAGATGGTGGTGGCGCGAGTGGAGCAGCTCCTTGCCTAGCTGGGTCCTCCAGGTGAACGCCCACTTCGAGGCGGCCCACCACCTGACCTCCTACCAGGGCGCCCCGGAGCCGGTGCACGGCCACAGCTGGCGGGTCGAGGCGATCCTCGAAGCGGCGGCGCTCGACGGCGAGGGGATGGGCTTCGACTTCGTGGCGGTCAAGACCACCTTGGCCGAGCTGGCCGCCCGCTTCGACCACCGGCACGTCAATACCGTCCCCCCCTTCGACCAGCTGAGCCCGACGACCGAGCGCCTCGCCGCCTGGTTCTATGCAGAGCTGTCGCGCCGCCTGCCGGCAGCTCCCCTGACCGGCGTGACGGTCTGGGAGGGGCCGGACTGCTCGGCGACCTACCGGCCGTGACGCTTGACACCCACCCGCGCCATGGCTAGCGTTCCCTCACCCATGAAGGCCCCCACCCGCGCCCTCTCCTTCGCCGCTCTCGGGCTTTTCGCCCTGGCCTGCGGCAAGGTGGAGCCGGTGGCGCGGCTGGAGGTGCAGCCGCAGCAGTTGACGCTCGGCTACCCCGACATCCAGCAGCTCCACCTCGCCTGGGAGCCCGAATCCGTCCTCGATTCGGCGGCCGGCACGCCGACCGTCTTCGTCCACCTGCTCGACGGCCACGGGCGGATCGTGCGCACCTACGACCACCCCTTCCCCCGCCCCTGGCAGGAGGGGACGCCGGTCGCCTACGACGTCAAGGTCTTCCAGTCCGCCCTGGCGGCGCCGCTCCCCCCGGGGGCCTACACCCTGAGCATGGGCCTCTACGGCAACCGCAGCGGCCAGCGCTGGCCGCTCGACGTGGCGGCGCAGGATTTGAAGCGCCACGAGTACCAAGTGGCGAAAGTTCAGGTCCCCGCCGCGGGGCACGGCCCGCGCTTCTCGTTCTCCGGCCCCTGGCTGGCCAGCGAGTCCGGGGGGAGCCGCCAGATCCTCGCCCGGCGCTGGCTCGACGGCCCAGGGGTCCTCCGCGTCCAGGGGCTCTCCGGGCCCGGGAGCCTCTGGCTGGTGATCCGGATTCCGGCGGGCGACGGTCCGGCCGAGAAGCTGGTGTTCGACGGTCCGTCGAACGCCCCCTCGGTCGTGGTCA
>DASQPA010000404.1:0-21566 GCA_035644215.1 Thermoanaerobaculia bacterium | reverse complement strand
GGGCTTCCCGCCGGAGTGGATCGGCGTCCCCCTCCACCCTTCGTTCGTCTACGAGATCCCCTTCCACTTCCTGATGGCCGGCCTCCTCCTCCACCTGCGCGCCAGGGGCGCCTTCCGGACCGACCTCTTCAAGCTCTACCTCCTGGCCTATGCGCCGTTCCGGTTCCTGCTCGAATTCGTCCGCGGCAACCCGGTCGTCTGGCACGGGCTCACCCGCTCGCAGCT
The DNA here is from genome assembly GCA_035644215.1 of Thermoanaerobaculia bacterium. Taxonomy (GTDB): domain Bacteria; phylum Acidobacteriota; class Thermoanaerobaculia; order Multivoradales; family UBA5704; genus DASQPA01. Next base: position 21,341 of record DASQPA010000404.1, on the reverse strand, counting down.
CTTCCTGATCCCGTCGATCCCCCTCCTCGCCCTCACCTTTTTCCGTCGGCGGCGAGCGGCCGCGCACCCTCCTCCTCTCCTGATGGAGCCGACCGATGCCTGAGGCGAGCCACGAGACCCTGGTCGTCTACCTGCGCGAGCACGGCGAGAGCCATACCCTCGAGGCCCTTCGCAAGTCCCTCTTGCGCCAGGGCTACGATGCCACGGCCGTCGACGAGGCCTGCCGGATCTACCTGGCCGAGACCCCGCACACCTACCAGGGCGTCTCCGGAGCGGGGTGGACGCTCCGGGTGATCGTCACCGTGGTGCTGGGGGTGGTGGCTGTGGCCATCCTGCTGGTCGGCGGTTGCGTGGGTGGATATGCCCTGATGATGGCACCCGAGTCGGGATCGCAGAACAGCGTCAAAGGCGCCATAGCGGTGGCTGTCGCCCTGTACCTTGGCCTGCTGGTGATTTTCGTCGGGATCATCGCCGCCGCATGGTACGTGAGCCGACCGATACGTCCCGGAAAGAGGCCGTGACCGATGCCGGAGGTAAGCCACGAGACTCTGATCGCCTACCTGCGCCAGCACGGCGACTACTACACCTTGGAGGCCCTGCGGAAATCCCTCCTGGGCCAGGGCTTCGATGCCGCGGCCGTCGAAGCGGCCTGCCAGAGCTACCTGGCCGAGACTCCGAGCACCGGCCCGAAACTCTCGAAGGGAGAGGAGGCGGTCCAGGGGTGCGCCACCGTGGTTCTGGCGGTGCTGGCTCTGGCCGTTCTGGCGGTCGGCACCTGCGTGGTCGGGTATTTCGTCATGATGAACTCCAAGGAAGAGAACAGCTCCCAAAACTGCTCGCTGTTCCTGGCGGTCGTCTTTTTCCTCGTCGTGCTCTTGCCTCTCAAGATCATCCAGGCCCGGCGAAAGGGCAGGAAGGTACCCGGACACGGCGGTCGCGACGAGGGCCCGGCTCCCCCTCTCTCAAGGGCTCCCCCCGTGGAAAGGACGGAGGCGAAGACGACCCACGAGATCCTGCTCGCCTACCTGCGCCAGCACGCGCCGACCACCGGGGTCGAGGAGATGCGCGCGCATCTCCTGGCCGAGGGCTATGATCCCGAGGCGATCCAGGCGGCCTTCATGGACTACTGGTCGCGCGGTGAGTCGCGATGACGCAAGGAAAGGAGACCCTCGATGCCCGGCATGCCTCTGCCCCGAAGCGGCGGGCCTGGCCGTTCGGCCTGCTGCTCGCGATCGCCCAGGTGAGCTTTTTCACGGCGCTCCCGGGGAGCTTCGGCGCGTCTCTCCTCGGCCCTGTCCTCCTCCATCTCGCGGAGCTGTGCGTGGGGATCGTTTGGATGCGGAGCAAAGACCGCGAGTTCTACGGCCGCGTGTTGTTCTTTGCCGTGATCTTCCCGATGGTGCTTGGGGCCGTGCTCCTGCTGGTGGTCTTTGCCGTCTGCCGCGCCAACTCGGACAAACCATGGATTTGACTGAGGAGAGGAGACTTCCGATGCCCGGCATGCCTCTACGCGGTGATCGACTCCTGCGCTACGTCACCGCCTTCTGCCCCCACTGCCACGCCGAGGACCCGGAGCGGCCGCTCGCCCAAGTCCGCCGGCTCTCCGGCTACCTGGCGGAGGAGGAGGGCCGGGTCTGGCTCGTCCGCGGCTGCCCGGAGCATGGCCGGGTCCGGACCTTCTACGACGAGTCGGCGGAGATCCTCGCCTACCTGGAGGAGTGGACGGCGCCGACCAAGCTCCACGTGCCGGACGTCGCCGGCAACTTCGATCCCATTCCTTCGGCCTACCTGAAGGGCCTGCCCGAGATGCAGACCCAGCACACCTGCATCCTGCTCGAAGACGTCGACCTCTCCTGCAACCTCTGCTGCCCGAACTGCTTCGCGTCGAGCTCGCCCGAGCTCTCTGGCGCCGTGCCGGTCGACCAGGTGCTGGCGAATCTCGACACCCGCCTGGCGCGCGAGGCGGGGCGGCTCGACGTCCTCATGCTCTCGGGGGGCGAGCCGACGATCCATCCGCATCTTTGCGAGATCCTGGACGCGGTGCTCGATCGCCCCGTGGGCCGCATCCTGCTCAACAGCAACGGCATCGAGATCGCCCGGAACGACCGCCTGCTCGCCTATCTGGAAAAGCACCGCAAACGGATCGAGGTCTACCTCCAGTTCGACGGCTTCCGCCTGGAGACCCACCGCCACCACCGCGGCGCCGACCTGCGGCGGGTGAAGGAGCAGGCGGTCGAGCGGCTCTCTTCGGCCGGGGTGTTCACGACCCTCACCATGACCGCCGCCCTGGGGGTCAACGACGACGAGATCGGCGACGTCCTCCTCTATGCCCTGGCGACCCCGTTCGTGGGCGGCGTCTCTTTCCAGCCGCAGTTCGGGAGCGGCCGCTCGACGCCCATCGATCCCCAGGCGCGGCTGACCCACACCGGCGTCCTCGCCCGGCTGGGGCCGCAGACCGGGGGTCTCGTGACCTGGCGCGACCTGACCGCCCTGCCGTGCAGCCATCCGCACTGCTGCAGTATCGGCTATCTGTTCCAGACCGACGCCGGGACCTGGCGCTCGCTCCCCGCCCTCGTCGGCCACCAGCGTTTGCAGGAACATCTGGAGTTGGTGAGCAACCGGATCGTCGACCCCGAGCTCTCGGCCGAGCTCAAGGCGATGGTCAAGCAGTCGCTCCTCGGCCTCTTCTCGGAGTCGAGCTCGCTCGCCCAGCCGTCGATCGGCGAGCTCTTCAGCACCGTCTGCCAGAGCTGCGACCTGGGCCTCTCGGACCTCGTGCGCCTGGCCGGCGGCGCTCTCCTCGGCCGGCAGGAGAGGCTGCGCGAGCTGCTCGGGGCGCGGGTCAAGCGGATCACGGTCAAGCCGTTCATGGACGTCCATACGATGCTCGAAGAGCGCCTGACACAGTGCTGCGTCCACGTCGGCACGGCGCGCGATCGGGCCGACGGCGAGGTCGCCCACCAGTGCGTCCCCTTCTGCGCCGCCCAGGCCTGGCCGGCGCTCGGCCGCATGAAGCTCTCCGAGCGCGCCCGAGGGGCGGATCTCCCGGCGGTACAGGAGGTCGCGCGATGAACGAGCCGTCGAGCGGCAGCGAGACTCCTGCGCTGGCCACGGCCCGCGAGGCCCGCGCCGCCCAGGCGGCTCGCCTCGCGGCGGGGGAGACCGCGCTGCTCCCGCCGCTTCCGCCGGCGATCCCCGATCCCCTCCGCTTCTGCGTCTGGACCACGGTCGCCCTCCTCGCCTGGCTCCTCTCGCCGGCCCTGGTCGCCGCGGCCTTCGGCTTCGCCGGGCTTGTCGCCTATGCCCGGGCCTGGCGCGCCGGCCTGCGGCGCAGCGACTGCATCCTGGGCGATCCGCGCCTGGTGATGCTCTATCTCGCGATGGTCGGGGTCTCGGGGGTAGGCTGGACCGCCTGGCGGCTGATCGCCTGGTTCACCCACTGACCCTCGACGGCGGAGCGGTCTCCGCCATCCGCCAGAAGAGCCCCGCCGCGACGAGGCCGCAGAGGAAGACGATGCCCCAGAGGACCGGGCCGCCCCAGGCGGCGAGAAGACGGGTGCCGGCCCAGGGGCCGAGGGCGAAGGCGGCGGCGGAGGACATGGAGTAGAGGCCCATGTAGGCGCCCTGGCGCTCGGGCGGCGCGCAGTGGGCGGAGAAGGCGGCGGCGGTGGGGAAGAGGATCATCTCGCCGAAGGTCCAGACCAGCACGGTTGCCGCCACCCCCCAGGCCGAGGAGACCAGCGCCAGGCCGCCGAAGCCGAGCCCGGAGAGAAGGGCGCCCAAGGCGAGCGAGCGGCGGAACGGCCAGTCCGCCATGGCGGCGTTGATCGGCACCTCGAGCAGCACGATGACCAGGGTGTTGAGGGTGAACATCAGCCCGTAGATCGCGGTCGAGAGGCCGAGGGTCTGCACCACGTAGAGCGCCATGGTCGAGTTGTGCTGGAAGAAGACCATGGTCACCAGCAGGTTCACCGCCAGGAAGATGAGGAAGCGGCCGTCGGTCCAGGGGGAGGCGTCGCGGCGTCGTCTCGGGTCGGCAGGAGCGGGCGAGGATGGAGCGTCGACTGCCTGCACCCGAAGGGTGTCTGAGCCCGGAGGGCGAGTTTGAGCACCGCCCGCAGCCCGCTCCTGCCGATCCGAGACGACCCGTCCGGTCAACCCGAGGCGGGCCGCCACGGCGAGGAGGACGACGCCGGCGGCGAGCGCGGTGGCGCCGTCGATCCAGAAGAGGAAGCGGAACGACCGGGTGGCGAGGAAGCCGCCGAGGGCCGGACCGATGCTCACTCCCAGGTTGATCGCCAGGCGGATGAGCGCGAAGCCCATCCGGCGCTCCTCGGGCGCCGACCAGGCGGTGACCGCGGCGAGGGCGGCCGGCCGGGTGGTCTCGTTGGTGGCCGCCATGGCGAACGTGGCGAGGACGATCCAGGGTCCGTGCGCCCAGGGGAAGGCGAGGAGCACGAGCCCGTTCGAGAGCAGCCCGGCGACGATCACCGGCAGCGGCCCGAAGCGGTCGCAGAGCCGGCCGGCCAAGGGCGCGGCGCCGATCGCCACGCCGCCGTAGAGGGCGAGGAAGGCCCCGGCCTGGGCCGCCGTGTACCCCTGGGTCTTCGTCAGGTACAGGGTGAGAAAGGCGAGCACCATGGTCCCCGCCCGATTGATCAGGGTCGCCGTGGCAAGGAGCCAGAGGCGCGCCGACAGGCCTTTCAGGCCGCTCCAGGGGTTGAGCATGGTGGGCGCGAGAGGCGGCGAGAGGGATGAGGAGGTACCAGCTGGATGGGGGCAGGCGCTTTTCGAGAAGACGATAACACGTGCCAGGGGCCGTCCTGCGGGGTCTTCGTAGAGACGCCCCCAGCCGCCGTCCGGGACCTCCCCGGAACCACCGCCGTCGGGGCGTCTCCGCAGGCCGCGGACGCCTGCGATGTCGGAAGGTTGGAGACGCCCCGATGGATCGGTAACGGCAAGGATTTCGATAGCGCCTGGGGCGTCTCTACGGAATGCCCGCGTGCGACCGATTCCCCCTGCTATCCTTGGCCACGGTATGCGCCTGCGCCTCGCCGCCTGTCTTGCCCTCGTCCTCTGCGCCGACCGTCTCGGCCGGGCGGAGCCGCCGGCGCTCTCTCCGGTCCCCACGAGCGGCGGAAGCGGAGGGAGCGGTCGGGTGGTGCTCCTCACCCCGGCGGGGGAGGGCGGCTGGCCGGAGCTCGCCCGGCTCGCCGCCGATCTCGACCGCGCGGCGGTGGAGATGGCGCTCCAGGTGCCGCTCGCACTGCCGGCCCTCAAGGCGAAGCCGATCACGATCGCCGTCGCGCCCGACTTCGTGGCCCAGGCCCGGGAGACGGAAGAGATCGGCGCCGCGGTCCTGGGCGGACGGGGCGATATCACTCTCGTCTATCAACCGGACGACCTCTTCGCCGACCGCCATGCCCTCGCCCAGGTCCTCCTCGCGCGGTCGGGCCTGACGTCTCATGCTTCGCCCTGGATCGTCCGCGGTGCCGCCCTCTGGCTCTCGGGCGGCTGGTACGGCCGGCCCTGGCGCGACTGGCTTTCCCGCCTCGCGGCGGCCCGGGTCCTCCCCACCGCCGAGCAACTCCTCTCGACCGCCGAGCAGCGCGACGCCTCGGCCCCGCTGTGGACCCCGGTGGCCGCGGCGGTCGTCGACCGTCTCCCGGGGAGGACGCTGGCGGAGAAGCTGGCCCGGCCTCCCGCCCTCTCCATCGTGAGCGGCATCCTCGCCGAGCTCGCCCGCCTGCCGCCGCCCCCTGCTCCCCGGCCCCCCGGTCCGCCCCCGGCATTCCTCAAGGGGGTCTCGCTCGCCATGCTGAACCGGCTGGAGGAGGGGTACCACGCGCCGGTGCTCGACGCGCGCCTCTCGGGGCTCTCCCGGTTGGGGGTGAACGCGGTCTCGCTCATGCCCTTCGCCTACCAGCGGGCGCCGGACCAGCCGGGCCTCGCCTACCTGAACCGCCATCCGGGGAGCGAGACCGACACCGGGCTCATCCATGCCGTACGGCGAGCCCATGCGCACGGCATGACCGTCCTCTATAAGCCGCACCTCTGGGTGGGCCGGGACAGCTGGCCGGGCGACGTCGCCATGAAGACGGAGGCGGACTGGGCGCTCTGGTGGACCGGCTACCGCCGCTTCGTGCTTCACCATGCGATGCTCGCCGGCTGGGCGGGGGCCGACCTCTTCAGCCTCGGCTGCGAGCTGGCGAAGACGACCGGCCGCCTGGCCGAGTGGCGCGACCTGATCGCCGCCGCCCGCCTCCTCTACCCCGGGCGGCTCACCTACGCCGCCAACTGGGGGGGCGACCTGGAGCAGGTGGCCTTCTGGGACCGCCTGGACGTCGCCGGGGTCGACGCCTACTACCCGCTCACCGAGGACCCCAAGGCGGGCGCCGTGAAGCTCGCCGCGGGCGCCCAGGCGGTGGTGGCCCACCTCGAAGCCGTGGCGCACCGGATCGGCAAGCCGCTTCTCCTGACCGAGGTCGGCTTTGCCGCCCGGGCCGGGACCTGGACGGCGCCGCACCTGGAAGGCGGCACCTACTCCGAGGAGGACCAGGCCGCCGCCTACACCGCCCTCTTCGCCGCCCTCGGCCACCGCCCCTGGCTCGCCGGCACCTTTGTCTGGAAAGCCTTCAGCGGCGGCGAGGCCGGCTGGCACCGGGACGAGGCGGACTTCCGCTTCCTCGGACGGCGGGCGGAGGGGGTGGTCCGCAAGTACTACGGGCGGTAGGGGCGGGTACCGCGGGTACCCGCAGGGAATGCCCTCCCTCGCCATTCTGTTAAACTCCCGCCTCCATGACCGCGATCCCCCAGCGCCCCCGGGTGGGCATGATCAGCCTGGGCTGCCCCAAGAACCTCGTCGACAGCGAGGTGATGCTGGGGGAGCTCGCCCGCCGAGGCTATGAGGTCGTCCCCGAGCTGGAGCGCGCCCAGACCGTCATCGTCAACACCTGCGCCTTCATCGAGGAGGCACAGCAGGAGTCGATCGACGCCATCCTCGAAGTGGTGGGGAAGAAGGGCCAGGGGGTCGAGAAGGTGCTCGTCGCCGGCTGCATGGTCAACCGCTTCGGCCCCGACCTGGCGCGGGAGATCCCCGAGATCGACGGCTTCGTGGGGCTCGACCAGCTGCGCGAGGTGGGGCAGCTGGTCCAGCTGGGCGGCGGTCCGCCCCTCCCGGCCCCGGCGCACCTGGTCTTCGACCATACCGCGCCCCGCCTCGTCACCACCCGCGGCTATGCGTATCTGAAGGTCGCCGAGGGGTGCAACAACCCCTGTACCTTCTGCGCCATCCCGCTCTGGCGCGGCCGCTTCCGCAGCCGCACCATCGAGAGCCTGGTGGCCGAGGCCCGCGATCTGGAAGCCCAGGGAGTCCAGGAGCTCTGCCTCATCGCCCAGGACACCACCCGCTACGGCGAGGACATCGACCTTGGCCGCCACGGCCTGGTGCGCCTGGTCGAGGCCCTCCTCGAAGGCACCAACCTTCCCTGGATCCGTTTCCTCTACGCCTATCCCACGACCCTGGACGAGGACCTGCTGCGGCTGATGGGGAACGAGGCGCGCTTCTGCTCTTACATCGACATGCCGCTCCAGCACAGCGACGGCGAGGTGCTCGCCCGCATGCGCCGGGGGGGCGACGCCAAGCGGTATCTGCAGCTCCTCGACCGCGCCCGCGTGCTCGTTCCGGACGTCTTCCTGCGCTCGACCTTCATCGTCGGCTTCCCGGGCGAGACCGAGGCGCAGTTCCAGGACCTCCTGGGCTTCGTCGAGCGCGCCCGCTTCGACCACCTGGGGGCCTTCGCCTACAGCCCGGAGGAGGGGACTCCCTCGGCCGAGCTGGCCGGCCGGGTGCCGAAACAGACCGTGCGGCGGCGGCTGCGCCAGCTGCTCGAAGCGCAGAAGCCGATCGCCCTCGCCCAGCGCCGGCGGCTGGTGGGGACGCGGCTCCAGGTCCTCGTCGAGGGGGTCTCGGCCGAGAGCGAGCACCTGCTCGAAGGGCGGCACCACGGCATGGCCCCGGAGATCGACGGCAAGGTGCTGATCAACGACGGCACGGCCCCCGCCGCGAGCTTCGCCGAGGTCGAGATCACCGAGGCCCACCCCAACGACCTCGTGGGCTCGATCGTCGGCCCGGTGGGAGCGCCCGGGGTCACGGTCGCCGATACCGCCGATGCCGCCGATATCGCCGATTTCGCGCTGGTCACCGCCTAGCTCCCGTTCATCATGCTCGTCATCCAGGACGCCTACGCGACGAGCGACCTGCCGCAGGGCGGGGTCGCCGCCATCGGCAACTTCGACGCCCTCCACACCGGTCACCGGCTGCTCCTCACCCAGGCGGTGGCGCGGGCGGCCGAGCTGTCCGTCCCGGCGATGGTGATCACCTTCGATCCCCACCCGGGCACCGTCCTGCGCCCGGAGCTGCCGCCGCCGATCCGGCTCAACACCCAGGAGCAGAAGGAGCGGCTGCTGGAGGAGCTGGGGGTCTCGATCCTCCTCGTCGTCCGCTTCACCCCCGAGCTCGCGAAGACCCCGGCGCCGCAGTTCGTGCGCGACTTCCTGGGGGCGCGCCTGCAGCCGCGGGCGGTCTACGTCGGCGCCGGTTTCCACTTCGGCCACGCCCGGCAGGGCGACCTCGCCCTGCTCCAGGAGTTGGGGCAAGAGCTGGGCTTCACCGCGGAGGGGGTGCCCGAGGTGGTCTACCGGGGCGAGCGGATCTCGACCAGCCGCATCCGCCAGGCGATCACCGAGGGCAAGGTCGAGGAGGCGCGGGAGATGCTCGGCCGCCCCTACGCGATCGGCGGGGTGATCGTCCGCGGCGACCGCATGGGGCAACGCCTGGGCTGGCCGACGATCAACCTGGCGTCGGACAACAAGCTGCTGCCGGCCGACGGCGTCTACGCCAGCCGCGTCTTCTTCCCCAGCTACCCGGCGACCTTCGACTGCGTGACCAACATCGGCACCCGGCCGACCGTCTACGAGAACTACCAGCGGGTGGTCGAGAGCCACATCCTCGACTTCTCCGCCAACGTCTACAAGCAGCGGGTGGAGCTGGCGTTTCACAAGCGGTTGCGCGAGGAGCGGATCTTCCCCACGGTGATGGACCTCTCGGCGCAGATCCGCCGGGACGTCGAGGCGACGCGGGAGTTCTTCACCCGCCAGCGCCAGGAGTCGGTGGAACCGTAGCGCCCGGTGCTGGGCCGTTGGACCGAGGACGGCGAGCGAGGCGCCTGCGGAGCAGCCCGAGGAGCCGCCCGCAGGGCCAGCGGACCAGCACTGGGGCTGGCGCAATTTTGGCAGGATCATGGCTGTTGTGGCCGGATGACGGGTGGACCCTCCGGTCCGCCCCTTCAAGGGAGATGGAGATTCCTATGGCAAGCGACAAGATCGTGACGATCAGCGACGCGAACTTCGAGAACGAGGTCCTCAAGTCCGACGTTCCGGTCCTGGTGGATTTCTGGGCCGTCTGGTGCGGTCCCTGCCGGATGGTGGCGCCGGTGCTCGACGAGATCGCGGACGAGATGGACGGCAAGGTGCGGATCGCCAAGCTGAACGTCGACGAGAATCAGCAGACCGCGTACAAGTTCCAGGTGTCGAGCATCCCGACTTTCATCCTCTTCAAGGACGGTCAGATGGCGGACCGGATGCTGGGAGCGATGCCCAAGTCGGCGTTCGAGAATTTCATCAATAAGAATCTGTAAGATCAAAACGGGCCTCTCGGCGGGGCCAGCGTCGTTCCCGGGCAGGGCAGGCACGGGGGCTCTGCCCCTACCTGCCCTGCCCTACCCGCGAAGGTGTAAACTTCCCCCATGGAGAACCTGCTCAGCATCCTGGTCGGCGTCGGCCTCGCGGCGGCGTGCGGGTTCCGGGTGTTCGTGCCGCTCCTCGTCCTGTCGCTCGCCGCCCGCTCGGGGGAGATGACGCTCGCCCACGGCTTCGGATGGATCGGCTCGCAGCCGGCCCTCATCGCCTTCACGGCGGCCACCCTGATCGAGATCGCCGGCTACTACATTCCCTGGGTCGACCATCTGTTGGATACCGTCGCGACCCCCACGGCGGTGGTCGCCGGGGTGCTCGTCACCGCCTCCGGGCTCGGCCACATGAGCCCGTTCCTCCAGTGGAGCGTCGCCCTCCTGGCCGGCGGCGGCACGGCGGCGATCTTCCAGGGGCTGACCGCGGCGGCGCGGGGGATCTCGACCTTCACCACGGGGGGGCTCGGCAATCCGGTGGTCTCGACCGTCGAGGCGGGGGGCGCAGCCCTCCTCTCGGTGCTCGCCGTGACCGTGCCGGTCTTGGCCGTCCTCTCGCTCTTCCTCCTCCTCTACTTCGGCGTCAAGCGCCTGCTCCTGCGGCGTCCGGCGACCCGGGCGACCTGAGGAGAGCGCGCACCGCCGGCCGCCACCCCCGTTATGGACGCCGTCCCGCCGCCGCTCCGTTCCGCCGTCCGCCGCTCCGGTCTGCGCGGGGCCGCCGTCCTCGCCCTGCTGGGCACCCTCGGTTGCGCCACCGAGGGGCTACGGTCGGTCGACCGGTCGGATCTCGCGCGGCAGCTGCACGCCCGGGGGATCGACCCGGCGACCATCATCCTGCCCTACGAGTTGACGCCGGAGATGAAGCAGTGGGCGCATACGGCGGTCTCCCAGGGGCTGCCGACCGAGGAGCGGCTGAAGAGCCTCCTCCAGGCCCTCCTCGACAACCGCAAGCTCAACCTGACCTACGAGGGGCACTTCACCGGCACGGCGACCGAGGCCTTCGCCAGCCATCACGCCAACTGCCTGGCCTTCACCAACCTCTTCGTCGGCATGGCCCGCGAGCTGGGGGTGTCGGTCTTCTACCTGGACGTCGACGACATCCAGAAGTTCGAGAAGGAGGGGGACCTGGTGGTCGTCTCCGGCCACGTCAGCGCCGGTTTCGGCGCCGGCCGCGAGCTCAAGATCCTCGACTTCTCGGCGGCGCCGACCGCCACCTACCGGTCGATCCGGCCGATCCCGGACGAGACGGCGATCGCCCTTTACTACTCGAACCGCGGCGGCGAGCTGCTGCGGGTGGGGCAGCAGACCGCGGCCCTGGGCTGGCTGCGCACCGCCGTGGCCCTGGACCCCGACCTGGCGCGCGCCTGGATCAACTACGGGGTGGCTCTCCGCCGGACCGGCGACCTCTCCGGGGCCGAGACCGCCTATCGGCGCGCCCTGGAGATCGACCCCGAGGCGGTCTCCGCCTACCAGAACCTGGCCTCCCTGCTGCGCGTCCGCGGGCGCTCCCAGGAGGCCGACGAGCTGGTCGCCCTGACCGGGCGGCTGGACAGCCGCAACCCCTACAACCTGTTGAACCTGGGCGACCTGTCACTCTCCCACGGCCGTCTCGACGAGGCGCGGAGCTTCTACAAGCGCGCCCTCCGCCTCGATTCGGGCCACGCCGAGCCTTACGCCGCGCTGGGGCTCTGGGCGAAGGCCGCCGGCAATCCGCGCGAGGCGAAGAAGTGGTTCAAGAAGGCGGTGGCGAAAGACGCCAACAACGAGCGGGTCCGCACCCTGGCCGCCGAGCTCGGCGAGACCCTGCCGCCTCTGCCCCCCGGGCCGATCACTGCACCTCCGGTCCCCTCTCCGGCGACGGCGACCACCTCCGGGGCGCTCCAGCCGGCCGACTGGCGGCCGCCGCCCCGATGAAGTCGCTCACGCCCCCGCCGCGAACAGCCCCCGCAGCGGCCGCCAGAACCGCGCCGCGTAGACCCCCGCCGCCACCCCCGCCGCCCCGATCGACGCCGCGAACAGTCCCCAGCTGTCCTCTGGGCAGGCCCAGGCCGCCAGCAGGAAGAGCGGTAGCGGCACGAGGTAGAGGAACAGCAGGTCCTTGACCAACCGCCAGAACTCCTCGGGCGAGATGAGGTAGACCCGCCAGGCGAGGAGCCAGTTGCCGAGGAGGAGGTACTGCGCCCAGGCGAGGCCGGAGGCGCCCCAGGCGCGGGTGAAGAGGATGCCGAAGAGGAGGAGAGAGACGAAGTTCGCGGCCACCGCGGCGAACCAGGCGCGGTCCTCGCCTTCCACCTTCAAGACCTCGCCGCCCAGGCGGGAGAAGGGATCGGTCAGGGGGACGAAGCAGAGGATGCGGAGGAGCGGCACCGCCGGCCCCCAGTTTTGGCCGATGAGGATCTGCAGCAGGACGACCTTGGCGTTGAAGAACAGGAAGTAGGCGGCCAGGGTCTCCAGGGCGAGGATGGTCACCGTCCCCAGCCGGTAGGCGGCGAGGAACCGGCGGCGGTCGCCGGTCTTGTACTCGACTAAGGCCGGGTAGAGGACGCGGGCGACCGCGGGGAGGACCAGGGCCTGGAGCTTGAAGCCCCAGTCGCGCGCCTTGCCGTACTGGCCGACCATGGCCGCCTTGGCGTAGGCGCCGAGGATGAAGCGCGCCACGTAGGGGGCGGGGAGGGCGGCCAGGGCGATGAGAAAGAGATAGTTGCTGCGGGCGAGGAGGCCGGGGAGGAGGGCGAGGTCGGCGCGGCCGAGCTCAAGCCGCAGGCGGCCGCGCACCCGCCACCAGAGGAGGGCGGCGAAGAAGGCGGCGCCGGTCAGCTCGCCGGCGACCAGGCTCCACACCCCCGCCCCGGTCGTCGCGAGGGAGATCGCGACGACCGCGATCGACAGCCCGCGTAGGATCTCCGGCGCCACCAGCCGGCCGACTTGGAGCTCGCGCTCGAAGAAGAGCTTGGGGACGACCGCCAGGCCGTCCAGGAAGACCCAGAGGGCGAAGACCCGCAGGATCGCGGGGAGGCCCGAGCCGAGCGGGGCCAAAAGGGGAGCGCCGATGGCGAGCGCGGCGGTCAGCAGGATTCCGGAGCCGGTCACCCAGAGGAAGACCGCGCCGTAGGGCCGGCGCTCGTCGCGCACCAGCTGGTAGGGGAGGCCCACGTCGCGGAAAATGCTCGCCACCACGACCACCCCTAAGGCGAGGTCGAAGAGGCCATGGTCGTTCGGCAGGATGAGCCGGGCGAGGAGCAGGTCGCCCGCGGCGCGGATCAGGACGCGGCCGATCTGGCTGCCGTAGGCGGCGAGGGTCGAATGGAGGAAGCGGCGCTCGGTCGTCATGAGGACTCAGGCCAGTTTTCGAGCACCGCCCGGTACCAGGCGCGGCGGAAGGCGATCACCCCTGGAAGGGCGGGGAGGCAGCCGGCGAGCGAGGGGTGGCGAAGGAAGAGGGCGAGGCTCCCGGTCACCGCTTTCACCGGCGCCGTCCAGGCGAGGCGCCGGCGGCTCGCCCAGGTCGGGCCGGTGGCGAAGGCTTCCGGGTGGCGGGCGCGGAAACGGTGGAAGTGGGCGCCGTACCAGGTGGCATGGTCGAGGAGGGCCTGGCGGCTCTCGCGCACCGCCGCATGCTCGACGACCGCCGCCGGCACGAAGGCGGTGGCCAGGCCCTCCCGCCGGGCGCGCAGCACCCAGTCGTGGTCCTCGGAGGTCGTCAACGCTTCGTCGAAGGGGCCGACCCGCTCCCAGGCGTCGCGCCGCACGCCGAGGTTCAGGCTCCCCAGCGGGCGGCGGGTGTCGGCCTCGGCCGGCCGGTCGGGCAGCAGCTCGTGGAAGGAGGCGAGGTTGTCGGCGAGCGCCCAGCGGTTGCCGCGATGGGGGAAGGTGACGGCGCCGCCCGCCACCGGGGCGCGATCGAGGGCGGCGGCCAGGGCGTCGATCCAGCCAGGGGCCGGGCGGCAGTCGGCATCGACGAAGAGGAAGCGGTCGGAGCGGGCTTCGGCCACCGCCCGGTTGCGCGCCGCCGCCGGGTTCAGGCGCTCGGCGCTCTCGACGAAACGGACCGGCCCGCCCCGCGGCACCCGGCCCGGCGCGTCCCGCCCCACGACCACGACCTCGACCCGCTCGCCGGGCGCCCCCTGCCCGGCCAGGCCGGCGAGCGTCCGGTCGATCCAGGGCGAATCGAGGTCGGGGATGAGGACGCTGAGATCGGGCAACCGTCTCCTTCCGGGTCTTGCGGTCGCGCTCTACGACCGGGTCCGGCGTTGCCGGATCATGCGGCCCCAGTGCTGGGGGCGCAGCCCCTGGACCTTGCGGATGCGCTCCTCGGCCACCCGGCCGGCCGCCGCCGAGGTGGGGATCGACTCGTCGCGCGAGATCTCGAAGACCCGCATCAGGTTCAGGTAGATGCCGCGGGTCATGCGCATCGCCCGCTCGCTCTTGTAGCTGGTCATCAGCTCGTTGTAGACGTTGATCAGGCCGCCGGCGTTGACGACGAAGTCGGGCGCATAGAGGATGCCGCGCTCGTGGAGGGCCCGGCCGTGGCGGTCCTCGTCGGCGAGCTGGTTGTTGGCGGCCCCGGCCACCACCTTACAGCGCAGGTGGGGGATCGACTCATCGTTGAGCGTGGCGCCCAGGGCGCAGGGAGCGATGATGTCGCAGGGGACGGCGAGGATCTCGTTGGTGGGGACGATCTCGACCCCCAACTCGGTCCGGGCGCGCTCCACGGCCTCAGCGTCGATGTCGGCGCCGAAGATCTTCGCCCCCTCCTCCTTCAAGTAGGTGGCGAGGTGGAAGCCGACGCTCCCCAGCCCCTGGATGGCGACCGAGCGCTCGGCGAGCGAGGCCTCGTCGAACTGCCAGCGGGCCGCCGCCTTCATCCCCTGGAGGACGCCGTAGGCGGTGACCGGCGAGGGATCGCCGCCGCCGCCGTGGGCCGGGGCGACGCCGGTCACCCAGCGGCTCTCGGTGAAGATCACCTCCATGTCCTCCATGTCGGTGCCCACGTCCTCGGCGGTGATGTAGAGGCCGCCGAGCTCCTCGACGTACTGGCCGAAGCAGCGGAACAGGGCCTCGCTCTTGTGCTTCTTGGGATCGCCCAGGATGACCGCCTTGCCGCCCCCCAGATTCAGTCCCGCGGCGGCCGCCTTGTAGGTCATCCCCCGCGACAGGCGCAGGACATCGGTCAGCGCCTCGTCCATGCTGGGGTAGGGCCACATGCGGACCCCTCCCAGGCCGGGACCGAGCACGGTCGAGTGGACGGCGATGATCGCCTGGAGGCCGACCTCGGGGTTGGAGCAGAAGAGCACCCGCTCGTGCCCCATGCCGGCCATCTGCTGGAAGAGTTCCATCGTACGTCCTTTCTGCGCCCCGCGCGAAAAACGCGGGAAGTCTAGCCGATGGGCGGCGGGGGGGAAAGGAGGGGTCACCCCCGCGGCGCCGCCGCCACCGCCGGCGGCACGTCCCCCGGACCTCCCCAGAGCTCGGTCACCAGCATCGCCGCCACGATGAGCGCGCCGCTGCCGGCGAGCGCCAGGCTCCAGGGCTCGACTCCGAGGCCGATCGAGAAGAGGGCGGCGAGGACCGGCTCCAGGGTGAAGATCACCCCCGCCTCGATGGCCGAGAGGTGGCGCTGGGCGTAGAGCTGGAGGACGAAGGCTAAGGCGGTGGCGAAGATCCCCATGGCGAGGATGGCGAAGAGCCCGAAACCGGTGACCTCCCGCAGCACGGGGGGTTGGAGGACGAGCGAGGGGAGGGAGAGGACGGCGACCAGGCCGAACTCCAGGACCGCGAGAGCCGGCAGCGGATGGAGCGGCGCCGCCCGCTCGATCAGCAGGATGAAGACGGCGAAGGCAAAGGCGCCGGCGATCTCCATCGCGTCGCCACGGTTGAAACGCAGGTCGAGGCCGGCGGCGGGGCGGTAGAGCACCCAGAGGCCGGCCGCGGCGAGCAGGGTCCCGATCGCCGGTCCGCGCGCCAGGCGGCGGCCGAGGGCGAGGCCGATGAGGGGGACGAGGACGACCGAGAGGCAGGTCAGGAAGGCGGCGCGGGACGGAGTGGTCCAGAGCAGCCCCGCCCCCTGGAGCACGAAGCCGCAGAAGAGGGCGAGGCCGATCCCCAGCCCGTCGACGACGAGAGCCCGGGTCCAGCGCACCCCCCGCGCCAGGGGGAGGAGGAGGAGGACCGCGAGCACGAAGCGGTAGGCCATCAGGTGGAAGAGCGGCATCACCGCGAGCGCCCGCTGGACGAGGACGAAGGTCGTCGCCCAGATCGCCGTGGCGAGGAGCAGGGCGAGGCGCGCGAGGGGGCGGTGGGGGAGACGGATCTAGAGCGCCTCCAGCGCCTTCAAGACCTCTTCGTCGTGGCCGTCGACCGCGACCCGCTTCCACACCTTCCGCACCTTGCCGTCGCGGTCGAGGAGGAAGGTCGAGCGCTGGATGCCCAGGGAGGTCTTGCCGTACATATTTTTTTCCCGCCAGGCGCCGTAGCGCTCCGCGACCTGGTGGTCGACGTCCGCCAGGAGGGGGAAGTTCAAGTGGAACTTGTCGCGGAAGCGGCCGTGGCTCGCCGCGTCGTCGGGGGAGACCCCGAGCACCACGGCGCCGTGCGCCGCCAGGTCGGCGCTCCGGTCGCGAAAGGAGCAGGCCTCCTTGGTGCAGCCGGGGGTGTCGTCCTTGGGGTAGAAGTAGAGCACCACCGGACGGCCGCGCAGGGCGGCCAGGTGGACGGTGCTCCCGTCGTCGGCGGGGAGGGTGAAGTCGGGGGCGGCGGCGCCCTCCTCGACCCAGGCGGGGGTATCAGGCATCGGAATCTCTCCTCTCGGGAATGCCAAACGGGGCCGGCAAGCGGCGAGGGGAGTCTAGCGCAAAGCCGTGCCGGGATCGTGCCCGAGGGCGATTTCCGGATGCGCCGGGCGGCCGGCCGGCTCGGCCGGTCCTCTTTACAGCACCCTTACAACTGAGGTCATACGCTGGAGTCTATGGATGGAAGCATTGAAGATACAACAAATTCATAGCCGAAACGACATCCTTCTCGGGCGGGTCGAGAGGCAGGCCGCGTGGCGGCCCCGGGCGCTGGCGATCGGCGGCGGGGCCGCCGGCGGCACCGGCCTCACCTACGGCGAGCTCAACGCCTCAGCCAACCGGCTGGCCCATCGGCTGATCGCGCTGGGCGTGGGACCGGAGATGCCGGTGGCGATCCTTGCCGGGCGGCGGCCGGAGGCCGTGGTCTGGGCGCTCGCCGTCTGGAAGGCGGGCGGCGGCTATCTGCCCCTCGACCCGGCCCATCCCGAGGCGCGCCTCCTGGCGATCCTGGCCGATGCCGGCGCGCCGCTCCTCCTCGCCAGCCCGGATCTCCTGAAAAACCGTCCGGGGCTCGCCGCCTCCGTGCCGCAGGCGCTCTGCCCGGCGACCCAAGCGACCCGGCTGGCGCGGGAGAGCACGGCCAATCCGTCGCCGCGGGCGGCGTCCGGCAACCTCGCCTACCTCATCTTCACCTCCGGCTCGACGGGTAAGCCCAAGGGGGTCGAGGTCGAGCACCGCGGCCTCGCCAACCTGGTCGACTGGCATCTCGCGACCTATGCCCTCACCTCGGCCGACCGCGCCTCCTGCCTGGCCGGGCCGGGCTTCGACGCCGCGGTCTGGGAGGTCTGGCCCTACCTGGCGGCGGGCGCCAGCCTCCACCTACCGCCCGAGGAGCTCCTGCTCGCGCCCTCCCGCCTCGTCGCCTGGCTGGTGGCGGAGCGGATCACCTGCGCCTTCCTGCCCACGCCGCTCGCCGAGGCGGTACTGGCCGAGCCCTGGCCGGAGAGGGCCGCGCTGCGCATCCTGCTGACCGGCGGCGACCGCCTGCACCGCGCGCCGCGGCCGGGCCTGCCCTTCACCCTCTACAACCACTACGGCCCGACCGAGGGGAGCGTCGTCACCACGGCCGGAGTAGTATCGCCGGCGGTCCCGGCCCCCCTGGGCACCGGCCGGCCGTCGATCGGGAGGCCGATCGACGGCGTCGTCGTGCGCCTGCCGGAAGGGTTGCCGGACGGCGAAGCGGGAGAGATCCGGATCGGCGGCAGGAGTCTTGCCCGCGGCTACCGCGGCCGGCCGGAGGGGACGGCAGAGCGCTTCGTCCCCGATCCCGCGGGCGGCCCCGGCGAGCGGCTCTATCGGAGCGGCGACCTGGCGCGGCGCCTCCCCTCGGGCGAGCTCGACTTCGTCGGCCGCCTCGACAACCAGGTCAAGGTGCGGGGTTTCCGTATCGAGCTGGGCGAGATCGAGGCCGTGCTCCACCGCCAGCCGGCGGTCGGCGCCGGGGCTGTGCTGGCGCCCGAGACGGCGGACGGCGAGCGGCGCCTGGTCGGCTATGTCGTCCTGCGCCCGGGCGCCGAGGTCACGCCGGAGGAGCTGCGGGCCGCCCTCGCCCGCGAGCTGCCGGAGCCGCTGGTGCCCGCGGCCTGGGTCCTTCTCCCCGCCCTTCCCCTCACCCCGAACGGCAAGGTCGACCGTGCGGCCCTCGGCGAGCTCGCGCCGCCTGTTACCCTGGGGGATGCGGCGGCGGCGCGGACCCCGATCGAGGCGGGCCTGGTGGAGATCTTCCGCGCGGTGCTGGGCGGGGTGGCGGTGGGGGTCGCGGACGACTTCTTCGCTCTGGGCGGCCACTCGCTCAAAGTGGTGCAGACGCTGTCGCGAGTGCGCGACCGCTTCGGGGTCGAGCTGCCGTTCCGGACCCTCTTCGACCATCCGACGGTGACGGGGCTCGCGGCGCGGATCGAGGCGGCGGGGGCCGGGGCGGGCGAGGCGGCGGGGCCGATCCCGGCGATACCGGCGGCATCGCGCGACGTCCCGATCCCGCTTTCCTATGGCCAGGAGGGGCTCTGGCTCCTCGAACGGTGGTCTCCGGGCGCGACCTACAACACCCCGTTCGTCCTGGCGCTCGACGGCGACCTCGACCGGGGAGCGCTGGGGCGGGCCTGGGCCGGACTCCTCCGCCGCCACGAGAGCCTGCGCACGGCGTTCCCGGCTGTCTCGGGCCGGCCGGTGCAGCGCATCCTGCCGGCCGCGACCTGCCGGCCGCTGGCGGAGGTCGATCTCGGTCGCCTGCAGGAGCCGGCGCGGGAGGCCGAAGCCGGGCGGATCGCGGCGGGGATGGGCCGGCGCCCCATCGACCTCGAACGCGGTCCGGCGTTCTCCGGTCTCCTCCTGCGGCTCGCTCCCCGCCGGCACCACCTCCTCGCCCTTTTCCATCACATCGTCTCGGACGACTGGTCGATCGCCGTCGGCCTCGCCGATCTGGCGGCCCTCTACCAGCCGACGACCCTGCCGGCGTTGTCCCGCCAGTACGCCGACTTCGCCGCCTGGCAGCGCCGCCGCCTCGCCGGCCCCCGGCTCGACCGCCTCCTCGCCTACTGGCGGGAACGCCTGGCCGGCGCGCCGCAGCTCCTCGACCTGCCGGGCGACCGGCCGCGGCCCCGGGTGCCGAGCTTCCGCGGCTTCCGCCTTGCCGTTCCCCTGCTCGACGCTCTGCGAGGCGACCTGGCGGCGCTCGGCCGGCGGCAGGAGGCCTCGGCCTTCATGACCTTCCTCGCCGCCTGGGGCCTCTTCCTCGGGCGGCTCGCCGGGAACCAGGATCTCCTCGTCGGCTCGCCTGTCGCCGGGCGGGGCCGGCTGGAGCTCGAGCCGCTCGTCGGCCTCCTCGTCAACAACCTCGCCCTGCGCGTCGAGCTCGCCGGGGCGGCGAGCTTTCCGGACCTCCTCGACCGGGTGCGGGAGTCGACCCTCGGTGCTCTCGCCCACCAGGAGCTGCCGTTCGAGCGGCTGATCGAGGAGCTGCAGCCGGCGAGGGAGCCGTCCTACAGTCCGCTGGTCCAGGTCTTTTTCGTCCTCGCCAACGCGCCGCGGCCGCCGCGCGAGCTGGCGCCGGGCCTCGCCCTGGCGGTCCGCGAAATCGAGACCGGCACGGCCAAGGTCGACCTCTCGCTTTACCTGGAAGAGCGGGAAGGGCAGCTGTGGACGATCTGGGAGGCGAGCCGCGATCTCTTCGACCGCACGACTGTCGAGCGCCTGGCCGCCACCTTCCGCACCCTGCTCGCCGGGATCGTCGCGCAGCCGGAAATCCCCCCGGCCGAGCTGCCGCTCCTCGCCGACGCGGAGCGCGCCGCGGTGCTTTTGACGGAACCGGGTCTTGCGTCGCACGGTCGGCTCCACGAGCCCTTTCTGCGCCAGGCAGCTCGAAGGCCCGATGCCGTGGCCCTGGTTTGTGGCCATGACAGCCTGACCTACGGCGAGCTGGCGCATCGGGCAGAGCGCCTGGCCGTGCGGCTGCGGGCAGCGGAGGTGGGGCCGGAGGTCCCGGTCGCGGTCTTCCTGCCGCGCACCCCGGACCTGGTCGTTGCACTCCTGGGCGTCCTGCTCGCGGGCGGCTTCTATGTGCCCATCGACCCCGCCTATCCACCCGAGCGGGTCGCTCTCCTGCTGGAAGACAGCGGCGCCCGGGTGGTGCTCCGGGACGGAGATCTTGCGGACCTGCCTCCTGCAAGGCTCGCCACCCCCGTTCCCCTGGCGCCGGAAAACCTGGCGTATCTCATCTACACCTCGGGCTCGACGGGCGTCCCCAAGGCCGTGGCGATCTCGCACCGGAGCGCCGCGCAGCGCATCGCCTGGGCGCAGAAAACCTTTCTATTCGACGAGCTCTCGGGCGTCTTAGCCGGTACCTCGATCTGCTTCGACCCTTCGATCTTCGAGCTCTTCGCCCCGCTCTCCGCCGGCGGCACGGTGATCCTGGCCGAGAACGCCCTCGCCCTCTCCGGCCTCCCCGGGTGCGACCGGGTCACCCTGCTCAACACCGTCCCCTCGGCCCTGGCGGGGCTTCTCGACCGCGGGCCGCTGCCGCTCTCGGTCGCGACCGTCAACCTGGCGGGCGAGCCACTACCCCAGCCGCTCGCCGAGCGCGTCCTTGCACTGCGGAGCGTGGGCCGGCTGCGGAACCTCTACGGTCCTTCGGAGGACACCACCTATTCCACCGTGTCAGAGGTGGCGAGGGGGGGGGGCGACCGGCCGCCGGCCATCGGCCGGCCGCTCGCTGGGACGCGCGCCGCGGTGCGCGACGCCTGGCTCCAGATCCAGCCGGCCGGAGTGCCGGGGGAGCTCTGCCTGGCGGGGGAGGGGCTGGCGCGGGGCTACCGTGGCCGGCCCGGGCTCACGGCGGAGCGCTTCGTGCCCGATCCGGAGGGTCCGCCCGGCTCCCGTCTCTACCGGACCGGCGACCGGGTCCGTCTCCAGGCGGACGGGGAGCTCGGCTACCTGGGCCGACTCGACCGGCAGGTCAAGCTGCGCGGCTTCCGCATCGAGCCCGGGGAGATCGAGGCCGCCCTCGTCCGGCAGCCGGAGGTGGCCGAGGCGGTCGTCGCCGTGCGCGAGGACCGACCGGGCGACGTGCGCCTGGTCGCCTATGTGGCTTCAACGCCGGGTGCCCGGCCGAGCCCCGAGGAGCTGCGGCAACGGTTGGAGGCGAGCCTGCCCCGCCCCCTGGTTCCCTCCGTTGTGGTGCTCCTGGAGCGCCTGCCCCGCACCCCCAACGGCAAGCTCGACCGTGCCGCCCTGCCGGCTCCCCAGGTGG
>DASQPA010000403.1:0-10036 GCA_035644215.1 Thermoanaerobaculia bacterium | reverse complement strand
ACATCTGCGCCCGGCCGGAGGTGCCGTCGGGCGGCGTCGCGAAGTTGGCGTTGTTGGTCCCCGAGCCGTCCTCGGCGTCGGCGTTGACGCGGTCGCTGCCCAGGCCCATGCCGCTGAAGTTGGTCTGCTGGAAGTTCCCCGAGGGCTCGTCGAAGCCGAGCTTGTAGAGCTGGTCGTGGTACCAGTTCACGACGTAGAAGAGGTGGGTCACGATGCCGCGGCGGTACTGGTCGATCGCCAGGGTGCCGTTGTTGCCGGCGCCGGTCGAGGTCTGGCCGGCCTCGGGGTTGCCGGCCTGCGGCGGCGGCAGGTAGCCGGTCTGGAAGTCGCGCGGCGCCGTGCCCAGGAAGTCGCGGTTGCGGCTGTTCGAATCCGGGTTGCCGGTCGGCCGGCCGTTGCCGTCGAGGACGCTGCCGACGTCGGTGTCGCAGACGTTGGTGTTGGCGCCGCCGACCGTCCGGTCGAGGCAGGCCACCGCGTTGTTGCCCAGGGTCTGGGTCTGGGCGGCGGTGCAGCCGCCGCCCGGGCAGTCGTCGATCCAGCCGTTCGGGCTGGCGGTCGCGTCCATCGCCGTGTGCATGCTGACGATCGTCGGCGCGATCTCGCTGGGCTGGGTGCCGGAGCCGGGAGCGAAGGCGTTGGGGGAGGCCGGTGCCGGGCTGTCGGACGGGGTGATGCCGTCGGCCTGCACGTAGACCCGGAAGCGCGCGTCCTGGGCCGAGATGTAGTCGCGGATGTTCTTGCGCCACAGGAGGTCGCCGGTCTCGGCGTCGACGACGGCGTACCAGTCCTGGTCGCCCTCGGTGAAGACGACCAGCGACCAGGCCGGGACGAGAAGGCCGGGCGCCAGCGGGAAGAGCACCGGCCGGGCGGTGACCGGCCCGGCGACGAAGTCGTCGTTCTCCGCCAGCACGAGCCGGCCGTCGGCCTGGTTCTCGGTGACCGTGAAGGTCGCCGGATCGGCGGTCTTGCCGGCAGCCGTCAGCAGGCGGGCGATCGCCTCGGAGGGACCGAGGAGCTTGGCATTGTCGAGGACCGGGGCGTGCGCCCGGGCCGCCGGGACCATCAGCCCGACGCTCTTCATCAGCCGGCCGTCGCGAGCGAGGAGGAAGCGGGTCTCGCTCTGGAAGACCGGCCGGCCGTCGATCTGCTGCTCCATGCGGAGCATGCGCAGGCCGCTCGTGCCGCCGGGGCTGTCGCCCAGGGCGACGAGGTCGGAGAGGTCGGCGGCCGAGAGCCCATAGAGGGCGCCCCGCTGGAGCAGGAAGTCGCGCACGATCTCCTCGCTCTTGCGCCCGGGGGCCGCCACGGTCAGCGCGCCGCGCCGATTGCTCACCACCTCCGGTCCGCCCGTCAGGTTGGAGAGCCTCACCTGGAGGCCCGGCATCGTGCGGGTGAGCTCCGCCGAAGCGGCCGCGATGGCCTGGGCCTGGCGGCGGGCGTCGGCAAAGCCGCTCACGGTCGCCGCGGCGCGGTTCGCCGTGGCATGCTGGTAGGAGCCCTTGAGGTTGACCCGGGCGTCGACCATGTTGCCGAGCGCGTCCTTCCCGCTCGCGGGGGAGGCGATCTGGGCGGCGAGGGGGACGACGCCGGCGAACAGGGAAAGGAAGACGAGGGCAAGGGGGACACGGCGACCGGAGCGGCCTCTGGCGTGGTCCAGCATTTCAACTCCTCCTGGGGACGACCAAACCTGCAATGGATGCTTTTCGCGAAGAAAGGGAGATATCACAGTTCGAGGCCGAGGGGAAGATCGGTGTGGTACAACAGAGCCCCGTGCAGATCCTGTGGGGGTCCTGGCGCCGAAGCACCTTCCTGTTCTGCCTGGCAGGCGTCGTCCTCCCCCTCGCCTGCCCGCACCGGCCCGCCGGACCGTCGCCGCTACGCTTCGAGGTCGTGCTCCCGGCCGGCCTGCGGGGTCCGGCCGCCGGGCCGGTCGACGGCCGGGTGATCCTGATCCTCTCCGGCGATCCGGGCGCCGAGCCCCGCTTCCAGGTGGCCGCGGAGGGGGAGAGCCAGCAGCTCTTCGGGGTCGACGTCGCCGCCCTGCCGCCCGGGGGGAGCGCGGTGATCGACGGCTGGACCCTGGGCTACCCGGCGCCGGGCCTCGCCGAGGTCCCGGCCGGCCGCTACCGGGTGCAGGCCGTCCTCCATCTCTATGCCACCTTCCGGCGCGCCGACGGCCGGGTGGTGCAGCTCCACGCCGATCACGGCGAGGGGCAGCAGTGGAACCGCTCGCCGGGGAACCTGTTCTCCGCGCCGGTCGAGGTGGAGGTCGATCCCGGGAAGCCGGGGACGATCCGGGTGGAGCTGACGCAGGAGATCCCGCCGCTGCCGGCGCCCCGGGACAGCCGGTGGGTGCGCCACCTGCGGATCGCGAGCCCCCTCCTCTCGCGGTTCTGGGGGCGCCCGGTCGAGCTGGGAGCGGTGGTGCTCCTGCCCGCGGGCTACGACGAGCATCCGCAGGCGCGCTACCCGGTCGTCTACTACCATGACCACTTCGCCCCCACCTTCCCGGTGGCGGATGAGAGTGAAAGGCCCCCAGGACCGGCGATCCCGCCGCGCCTGCTCGTCGTCCTGCCGCAGACCGCCAACCCCTACTACGACGACGCCTACGCGGTGAATTCGGAGAACCTCGGCCCCTACGGCGACGCCCTCGTGCAGGAGCTCCTCCCCGCGGTCGAGCGGCAGTTCCGGGCGATCGGCGAGCCCTGGGCGCGCGCCGTCTACGGCAGCTCGACCGGCGGCTGGGCGGCCTTGGCCCAGCAGGTCTTCCATCCCGACCTCTACAACGGCGCCTGGGTCAACTGCCCCGACCCGGTCGACTTCCGCGCCTTCCTCACCACCGACCTCTATCGAGATACCAACGTCTACTGGGAGGAGGGGCGTTTCGGCCGTTCCGCCCGGCCGGAGAGCCGGGCGCCCGGCGGCGGGGTGACCGCCACCATGGAAGAGGCCAACCGCTACGAGCGGGTGCTGGGGAGCCGCGGGCGCTCCGGCGAGCAGTTCGACGCCTGGCAGGCGGTCTGGAGCCCGGTGGGGGAGGACGGCTACCCGCGGCCGATCTTCGACAAGGCGACCGGCGCCATCGACCCCCGGGTGGCCGCGTTCTGGCGGGAGCGCTACGACCTCACCCACATCCTGGCCCGTGACTGGCAATGCCTGGGGCCACGGCTCCAGGGGAAGCTCCACGTCAAGGTGGGGGACAGCGACACCTATTACCTCGACCGCGCCGTCCGCTTCCTCGACCAGTTCCTGAAGAGCACCCGCGAGCCCGGTCACGGCCCCTGGTTCGCCGGCGACGTCGAATTCGGCCGCGGCGAGCCTCACTGCTGGACGGGCGACCCCTTCCTCCCCAATACTCTCTCCCGGCCGGCGATCGAGCGCCGCCTGCTGCCGAAGATCGCTCAGCAGATGCTGAAGACCGCGCCCCAGGGGGCGGACGTGACGAGCTGGCGGTACTGAGCGCGCGGAGCGCGCGCGGAACCCCGCCGGGAGCTTCCGGAACACCTGGAAAGTCCGCCGGGACCTCTCCGGGAGCTTCCGGCACCGCTGGAAAGTCTTCCGGCCGCTCTCCGGGAGGTTCCGGAGCGCCTCCGGGAGGTTCCCGGCGGTCTCCGGGCGCTTCCCGACCCTCTCCGGACGCTTCCGGACCCCCTCCGGCGGCTTCCGGAACCTCTCCGGGAACGTCCAGAAGCTCTCCGGGAGCTTCCAAAACCGTGGAAAGTCTTCCCCGACGCGTGGAAAGTCACTTTCCACGCCCGAAAAGTCGAGCTGCACGCGTGAAAAGTAAAATACCACGCATGAAAAGTCTTCCCGGAAGCGTCGAAAGTTACTTTCCACGGATGGAAAGTCGACCCGGACGCATGAGAAGTCGACCCGGACGGGTCAAAAGTCGAGCCGGAGGGATGAAAAGTCCACCCGGAGGCATGAGAAGTCGACCCGGAGAGGTTCTGGAAGACTTTTCACGGGTTCCTCAGGACTTTTCACGGGTTGCCGAGGACTTTCCAGAGGTTCCGGGGGACTTTTCAGGGGTTGGAGCAGAGTACAAACGAGCCAGATTTTTCCCTGGGAGCGCCGGCGTCCCGCCGGCCGGGCGGATGAACGCGGTAGTCGGCGTCGTCGCCGGGGGGTCAGATCTCGAGCTGAAGCTGCCGATCGGGTCCCTCCCCCCTGGACGGGCGGAAGGGTGGGGATGGGGGGAGGACAGGAGGGGGGTGGGACCGGGGTACGCCTTCATCCATTCATCCATCTTCGGGTGCGGCGTAGCCGCAGGAGGAACTTCCAGGGAGACCCTCGTCGAAGACCTTGCTAGAGTCTCTTCAGGAGTGCCAGGAACTCCTCTCGGGAGAGGCTGGCGGTCTTCAAGTTGTTACGGATGATCGAGACTGGGACCTCACTGTAGGTCGGAATGACCACCGGGCGGGGTACTCCTGGCTTGACGTAAGATCGATGGGAGCCTTCCTGGCGCGCAAACACGAAACCCACGGCGAGGAAGACCTTTTCCAGATCCCGCCAGTGCAGGGGTGTGAGCCGAGGCACCCGCTCACACCGCCAGGGCGAGCTCGTGTCGTTCGACGGCGACGAAGGCGGGGCACACCCATCGGTCCCCCTGCCGCTCGTAGCCACTCTCTTCGAGCACTTGGTCGAGAGTCCCCAGATCCGCCGCAGTGAGGAGGAAGACGCGGACGGCTTCGTCGAGTGCCTGGCGAGCCTCTTGCGGGGTCGTGCCGCTGCTCATCACGTCGAGGGGCATGGCGTGAGCGACGTACTGGTCGTCTTCCTTCCAGATGTGAACGGTCATGTCCAGATTCATAGCCTTAGTGTAACAGTCCCCCCTTGCCCAAGGCAGAAGAATCACCTGGCACCCTGCGGCGCGGACCCACGCGGAGAGGTTTACGGCGCTCCCGGAGAGGTTGATAGGTGTGCCTGAGGGGGGTCGTGCTGCTCCCGACGCCCGACCACGAGCCGTTTTGGCACATCGGGATGCTAGGTTTGGCCCTCGCTAAAGGTCGATGGTGCCCCGCCCTCCTCATTGTCATCCTGCGGGGAGCCTGAAGCGACCCAAAGGATCTGGGTGGGGGGCGCAGGTAGGTGACCGAGTCACCCACGCCGAAGGCGGTGAGACTGGTATGCTTCGCGTATGGGTGGGCGTAGGAGGCTCTTGGAGCAGGTTTGGAGATGGCGATGATCGATCCGCATTATGAGGTCGTCCTGTACTGGAGTCGTGACGACCTGGCCTTCATCGCCGAGGTTCCGGAGTTGCCGGGTTGCGCGGCCGATGGGCCTACCTATGAGGAGGCCCTGGCGAATGTGCAGACCATCATCGCCGAGTGGATCGAGACGGCGAACGAGCGCGGCCGTCCCATTCCCGAACCTCGCGGGAGGCTGATGTTCGCGTAAGACGGGAGAATCCGCGATCCCGACTACCCTCCTGCAGGGTCGTGCCGCTGCTCATAACGTCGAGCGGCATGGCGTGAGCGACGTACTGATGTGCGGCCATTAACCGAAAGGAAGAAGAGGGACTGTATGTCTGAGAATCCACATCCATTTGGACGGGTAACGCGTTTTGCGCTTCTCTGCGTGCTGGTAAGCGCCGCGACAGTCAGCGCTCAACAGCAATCAACGAAAATCATGGTTGTCACGGACCGAAAGAACGTCACCACGGAACTCCAACAATATGGCATCGTGAGTGGTGGTTCGGCGGCTCTTTCGAAGACTCTCACCGTTGAGCGTGGCGAAGGCCAGCTTACTTACGATCTGGATCGCGTCGAGAAGATCGAGCTCGCAGAAACGAAGAAGGGTCCTGGGGACTGCCTCCTTACAATCACCCTCGGCGATGGCACTGTTCACCAAGACCAGCGGGTCATGTACTCCGGTAGTGCATGGATCAAGGGGCAGGCCAACGGTGGTACCTTCGTGCTGAGCCTCTGTAGCGCCAAAACAATCACCTTCAAGTGAATCTCGTATCTCGTACCCTTGTTGGAGAGCAGCCTAACCCGGCGCTTGCGCCCCCAGGCTAGATGCCGTTGCCCCTGCGGGGCAGTGGCTGCGTACCTGTTTCGGGACTGGAGCCGGTGGTACAATAAGCCACTGTCTGGAGAGATGTCTCATGCCCGAAGATCGCCCACTGACCCTTGCCGATGGTAGCGTCATCCACTCCGACTCCGAGATCCTCGGTGGAACCCCCGTGTTCGTCGGCACCCGGGTGCCCGTGCAGACGTTGGTCGACTACCTCGAAGGCGGCTATAGCGTTGACGGGTTTCTGGATAACTTCCCCAGCGTGCGCCGTGAGCAGGTCAACGCGTTCCTCGAGCAGGCGACCCGGGCCTTGCTGGCGCACGTAGCGTGAGGCGCGTCCTCCTCGACGAAAACCTGCCGCGACTGCTCAAGCGGGAACTGCCTGGCCTCGAAGTGCGCACGGTCGCGGAGGTCGGCTGGGCCGGGATCAAGAACGGGAAGCTGCTTCGACTCGCGGAGGCCGACTTCGACATCTTTGTGACCGCGGATCAGAATCTCTCCTACCAGCAGCCTCTCACGACGTTCCAACTGGGTATTGTGGTGCTGAAAGCGCGCACTACGAAGATGGATGATCTGCTGCCGCTGGTCCCCGCAATCCGGGAGGTGCTCGATAGCGTGATGTCCGGGCAGGTCTGCTACGTCGGCCCGCCCGGACGCGGCTCAGGGCCGGGGGCGTAGCCCCGGCGGAGACGCCCCGCGGTCCCCGTGGCCTGCGAGGGGATATCGTTCAGGACCTGGGACGTCTCTACCGCCTCCGGCCACCGGTGCCTTTGCCACCCCACCCCCCAATCTGGTAAACAGGGACCCCCTGGCGCCGCGCCGTGGCCGTTGGGGGAAGGGCAGGCAAGGAGGCCGGATGAGCCAGCGCCGGGAGGACCGGGCCGAGAAGACCGAGAGCGAGCGGGACGATCCCCTCTGGTACAAGGACGCCATCCTCTACGAGGTGCACGTCCGTGCCTTCGCCGACTCGGATGGCGACGGCATGGGCGACTTCCGCGGGCTGACCGCCCGGCTCGACTACCTCCAGGAGCTCGGGGTCACCGCCATCTGGCTGCTGCCGTTCTACCCCTCCCCCTGGCGCGACGACGGCTACGACATCTCCGACTACACCAGCATCCACCCGGCCTACGGCTCGCTCAGGGACTTCAAGCAGTTCCTGCGCGAGGCCCACCGGCGGGGCTTGAAGGTGATCACCGAGCTGGTGATCAACCATACCTCGGACCAGCACCCCTGGTTCCAGCGCGCCCGGACGTCCCCGCCGGGGAGCCGGTACCGCAACTTCTACGTCTGGAGCGACGACCCCAGGAAGTACGCCGACGCGCGCATCATCTTCAAGGACTTCGAGGCGTCGAACTGGACCTGGGACCCGGTCGCCCAGGCCTACTACTGGCACCGCTTCTTCTCCCACCAGCCGGATTTGAACTTCGCGGACCCGCGGGTCCACAAGGCGGTGCTCGACGCCCTCGACTTCTGGATGGAGGCGGGGGTCGACGGCCTGCGGCTCGACGCCGTCCCCTATCTCTACGAGCGCGAGGGGACCCACTGCGAGAACCTGCCGGAGACCCATGCGTTCCTGAAGAAGCTGCGCGCCCATGTCGACGAGCGCTTCGCCGGCCGCATGCTCCTCGCCGAGGCCAACCAGTGGCCGGAGGACTCGATCGCCTACTTCGGGGAGGGGGACGAGTGCCACATGGCCTTCCACTTCCCGGTCATGCCCCGGCTGTTCATGGCGATCCGCATGGAGGACCGTTTTCCGATCGTCGACATCCTGCAGCAGACCCCGCCCATCCCCGAGAGCTGCCAGTGGGCGATCTTCCTCAGGAACCATGACGAGCTGACCCTCGAGATGGTGACCGACGAGGACCGCGACTACATGTACCGGGTCTATGCCAAGGACCCCAAGGCGCGGATCAACTTAGGCATCCGCCGCCGGCTCGCCCCCCTCCTCGGCAACGACCGGCGGCGCATCGAGCTGATGAACGGCCTGCTCTTCTCGCTCCCCGGGACCCCGGTCCTCTACTACGGCGACGAGATCGGGATGGGCGACAACTTCTATCTCGGCGATCGAAACGGCGTCCGCACCCCCATGCAGTGGAGCGGCGACAGCAACGCCGGCTTCTCGCGCGCCAACCCGCAGCAGCTCTACCTGCCGGTGATCGTCGACGGCCCCTATCACTTCCAGGCGGTCAACGTCCTCGCCCAGCAGGCGAACCCCCACTCGCTCCTCTGGTGGACCCGCCGCCTGATCGCCTTGCGCAAGCGCCATCGCGCCTTCAGCCGCGGCAGCCTCCACTTCCTCTTCCCGGAGAACCACCGGGTCCTGGCGTTCGTGCGGCGCTACGAGGAGGAGACCCTGCTCGTCGTCGCCAACCTCTCGCGTTTCGCCCAGCCGTTCGCGCTCGACCTCTCCGAGTTCGCCGGCATGACCCCGGTCGAGCTCTTCGGCGGCACCCACTTCCCGCGCGTCGGCCGCGCCCCCTACACCCTGACCCTCGGCCCCTGCGGCTTCCTCTGGTTCTCGCTGGTCAAGGAGAAGGCCGCGCGGCAGCGCGTCGAGGTGCCGATCCTGCCGGTCGACGAGGTCTGGGACGTCGCCCTGGAGGGGCCGGTCCGGGACCGGCTCGCCGCCCTCCTCCCCGAGGGGCTCGCGAGCCGCCGCTGGTTCGGCGGCCGGGGAAGGACGATCCGCGCCGTACGCATCCCCGAGGTCCTGCGCTTCGAAGAGGACGAGGGATTGGGCGATTCCGCCCTCCTCCTCCTCGCCGTCGAGTACGCCCAGGGCGAGCCGGAGACCTACGCCCTCCCCTTGAGCTTCGCCGGCGGCGAGCGGGCGGCCCGGCTGCGCGAGCGCCAGCCGCGGTCGATCGTCGTCCAGCTCGAAGGGGAGGACGACGGGGTGCTCTTCGACGCTCTCGTCGATCCTGAATTCGCGACCGGCCTCCTCACCACCATCGCCCGCAAGCGCCGGGTGCGAAGCGCCGGAGGCGAGAGCGAGATTGTCGCCTTTCCCACCCCGTCCTTCCGCGCCATCGCCGACGGCGACCTGGCGGGGATCGCCGGAATCGCCGGAATGGGGGGCGGCGGCGCCGGGCTCACACCCCACGTCCACCAGGGGGAGCAGAGCAACACCTCGGTCTTCTTCGACGACCGCTTCGTCCTGAAGCTCTTCCGCCGGCTCGACCCGGGGATCAACCCGGATCTGGAGATCGGGCGCTTCCTGACCGAGGAGGTGGGCTTCCCCCACACGCCGCCGGTCGCCGGCGGCATCGAGCTGCGCGTGGCGGGGGAGGAGCCGCGGACAATCGCCATCCTGCACGGCTTCGTGCCCAACGAGGGGGACGCCTGGGCCTACACCCAGGACGCCCTCGGCCGTTTCGCCGAGCGGGTCCTGGCGGAGGGCGGGACCCACCCGCCACCCCTGCCGCCCGGCTCGCTCCTCGACTCCGCCGAGCGCGAGCTGGCGGCGGCTGATTACCAGCGCATGGGCACCTACCTGCCCGCGGCGCAGCTCCTGGGCGAGCGCACGGCCGAGCTCCACCTGGCCCTCGCCTCGCGGCCGGAACGCGCCGGCTTTGAGCCCGAGCCCTTCTCGCTCCTCTACCAGCGCTCGCTCTACCAGTCGATCCGCGCCGCGGTGGGCCGCACCTTCGGTCTGCTCGAACAGCGGCTGGAGCGGCGGTCGGAGGAAGATCCCGAGCACGGCGACGTCGCCGCCCTCGCCCGCGAGGGCCTGGCCAGCCGCGACCGGGTGATCGCGCGGCTCGCGGGGCTGCTCTCGGCCAAGCTCTCGGGCCTGCGCATCCGTGCTCACGGCGACTATCACCTGGGCCAGGTGCTCTACACCGGCCGCGACTTCGTCATCCTCGACTTCGAGGGGGAGGTGGAGCGGCCGCTCTCCGAGCGCCGACTGAAGCGCTCGCCTCTCCGCGACGTGGCCTCCATGCTGCGCTCCTTCCACCGCGCCGCCCAGGCGGCTTTCTTCGCGGAGCGGAAGCGCGGTATGGTGCAGGGCGCCGCC
>DASQPA010000402.1:0-29708 GCA_035644215.1 Thermoanaerobaculia bacterium | reverse complement strand
GCCCACCACCACCTGCTTGCAGTCCGGACGCTGGTCTCGGGAGTACCCGCGCTGGGCCTTTGGGTTAGCCTCGCACTGACCTTCGAAGTAGGTCGACGTCAGGTCGTAGAGATAGTAGGTGTCGTCGAGGTTGAACAGGCTCTTCTCCCGTTGCGCCAGAGCCTCTTCGATGCTCCCTCGATGGGGGTGGAGGCGGTCCAGATTGCCAGGAGGACAGCCCCGACCAAGCCGCCGGTGACCCGCGCCATGCCGCCGATGACCGGCGACCAAGCCGTCGGTGCCTCGCGCCATGCCGCCGATGACCGGCGACCATGCCGTCGGTGCCTCGCGCCGTGCCGCCGATGATTGGCGACCATGCCATCAATGACTCGCGCCATGCTGCCGATGATCGGCGATCATCCCGTCGGTGATCCGCGCCATGCCGCCGATGACCGGCGACCATGTCGTCGGTGACCCGCGTCATGCCGCCGCTGACCGGCGATCATGTCGTCGGTGGCGGGTGTAGGGGACGACCACCCTATCCGGAGACGTCCCGCGGTCCCCGTGGCCTGCGACGGATGTCGTTCAGGACCTGGGACGTCTACAGCCTTCGCCGAAGCTCCCACCTACCCACCCTCCTGATCCATAGCGTCCAGGAGCGGCCGACGGCGCCCGGGGGTTAGGGCGCCGGGCTCGAGGGGTACGGGCGGGCCCGGAGGCCCGCCCGCAGGGACTTCTTCTAGAAGCACTGCCTCGGCGGACACGGGGTGCAGATGGCAGACCAGCCACACGACAGGTCGGAGTTCGTCTGGAGGGCGCCGGTAACGACCTTGAGATCGCTCACGCTGACGGCCAGGGGCGCCGCCGGATGGGCCGGCAGGCTGGCCCGCTCCGCCTCACTGAGGCTCAGGTAGTAGTCCTCGTCTCGAAAAGCGCGGGCGATGTCGATCTTCTTCATGAACCGCTCCTTCTGGTTACCGGCGCGAGCCGATCTCGCGCTGGAATCGATCAGGCCGGGATCGGGGGTACGAGCCGGAGCACGGACGGCACGCGCTCCGGCGCGGCGAGGCGCAGCAGGCCGTAGCCCATGCCGGCAAGCCCCACCATCAGCCCCGGCGCCTCGGCCGACGCGCGCACGCCCTGCACCCAACCGTGCTTGTGGACGGCTTCGAGCATGCCCCCCGCGAGGCGCCGGGCCCTCTCGGCGAGCGTGGGATCGCCGAGCCGCTCGGCCGCGAGGGTCAGGGTCTCCAGGTTGCCAAGATCGCCGTGGCAGAGGCAGTGGGTGTGGCCGAAGCCCGCGCTCAAGGTGGTGCGCACCGCCGCCGCGCACTCCGCGA
This sequence comes from Thermoanaerobaculia bacterium, assembly GCA_035644215.1. Classification (GTDB taxonomy): domain Bacteria; phylum Acidobacteriota; class Thermoanaerobaculia; order Multivoradales; family UBA5704; genus DASQPA01. The sequence continues at coordinate 28,389 of DASQPA010000402.1, read as the reverse complement.
GCATGGCGGCTTTGGCCGCGCCGTCGACCCAGCGCAGGCTATCCAGCCGGCCCAGGCCGATCCCGGCGGCGCCGTGGCACCAGGCGCAGAGGAAGCGCGGTGCGGCTTCCGCCGCGGCTCGGGCGCTGGAGCTCTCCCGCAGGTCGGGCCAGTTCGCTTCGCCCGGGTCGTAGAGGGACCGCTCGTACTCCATGGCCGCCAAGGCCGCCTGGCGGAAACGGTCGTCCCCGGTCGCCGCTGCCAGGTGAAGGAGGGCCCAGGAGATGCCCGCCCCGCCATGGGAAAAGCCGGCCAGGGGTGTGGGGCCGGCGAGCGCGATCGGCCATCCCAGGCCGCGCTCCATGGGACGGGCGCGGGCGAGGATGCGCTCGCCGCAGCGCACGGCGAGATCCAGCAGGCGCTCCACCGGCCGCAATCGATGGAGGCCCAGCAGGCAGACCAGGGCGCCCGCCGCACCGGCGACGACGTCGCAGGTCTCGTCGGTCTCGATCCCCGGCGCGAGCCGCTCGGCCACCTTCTGGGCCTCGTCGAGGAGGCCCTCGTCGTTCCAGAGGACGCCGAGATGGGTCCAGGTGTAGAGCACGCCGCCCCAGCCGGAAAAGGCGCCGATCGTGTCCAGCAGAGCGGAGCTCGGCGCGGTCTGCTGGCGGAGGGTGACGACGGCGGCGCGGGCGAGCTCGCTCATCCGCCGCTCGCCGCTCGCGGCGCCCAGGTGAGCGAGAAAGAGGGCGATCCCCGGCGTGCCGAGATGGAGGTCGGGACCGGCGGGCTTCAGCACGAAGCGCGAGCCGTGGAATTCCGGCCCGAACCAGCAGGCCGCCTCGCCGCTCCGGAAGGCGAGGCTCTCCAGGCGCCATCCGATCGCCACCGCGGCCGCCAGCAGCTCCCCCGCGGCCGGAGGCGGCGCGGGCCGCACCTCATAGGCCTCGGGCGCGTCCGGAACGTCCGCCACTAGGGAGCTTCGCACGAGCCAGGCCTGACGCTCGATCTCCGCCTCGTCGAGGTCGCACATCCGCTCGCGCACGCGCTCGACGCCGGTCCGCTCCAGGAATGAGCCCAGCGTCTCCCCATCGCTCGACCGGACGTCCCGCGAGTCGGGCCGGGTGGTGAAGAGGGGGATGTCACCGCGCGTCAGGTCCCGGTTCTCGGCCGGGATCACCCGCGCGAGCAGCGGGAACTCCGGGACGACTGCCCAGAGGTGGTCCAGGAGACGGTCGCGGTCGAGGGCGTCGCCCAGCACGTAGGGATGCTGTCCCTCGACGAACAGGCCGGAGTAGGCGAGGGTCAGGCGGATCACCACCCGAATGGGGGCGGTCGAGAACGCGGCTAAGGGTCCGGCCGGCGCCAGCAGCTCGGCACGGTGGGCGACGAGCAGGCCGCACATCCGGCGGAATCCCTGGGCGACGACGTCGGCATAATCGGCGACCACGACCTCGGCCCCCTGGAGGGTCGGCCGGTGCTCGCCGACCGGGGCCACGATCTGCCGGCGCTCGAAGCGCATCTGGTCAGTGCCGGAGCGCTCGGCCCGCAGCACCGGGCGGGCCAGGACCTGCCCGGCGCGCGCGGTTAGGCCACTGAGATCGGCGCCATCCTGGCCCGGCTGAGCCGTGCTGTCCGCGCTGGGCAGAAAAGCCGACGCGGAGCACCGTGTCGGGAAACGCGGCACCCTCGACGACCCGCCCCAGCGCCTGATCGGCCGGATGGAACAGCGCCTCCAGGTCGACGAGGAACGGATGCTCGCCCGCGGCGATCAGGTTCTCGCTGTGCATGTCGGTGGCGGAGAGGACGAATAGCAGGGCGAGGTAGCCGCCCTGGCGGAGGTAGAAGCGCTCGAGCTCCGCCTCGTCTGTGCAGGGAGCGGCCTCCACCAGCTGCACCCAACCATAGTCGCCGCCGTCGATCAGCTTCAGGCGACGGAAGGCCGGCGCGAATCCGCGGGCGCCCGTCCAGTCGAGGAGGTCCTGGAAGGCCACCTCGACGGCCACCGAGCGCGGCTTGTAGATGAGCCCGAGGCCTGACTCGAAGCGCAGCAGGGCCACCGAGCGGCCCGCGCGGTGCGCGTCGCCCAGCCCCGTCCGCACCTCGCGCAGCTCCCCGAGGTCGCCCGCGGGGGAGAAGACCGCGCGCAGGCGGTCGCGATCGGCCGCCAGATGGTCGACGATCTCCAGGCTGTAGCTCACCCATTGGCCGATCGTCTCGGCGACCTGGCGCGCGAGGACCGGATACTGGTGGAGGAGGGCGAGTGCCGCCTCCGGGTCCCGCAGGCGCTCTACGAAGCTCTGAAAGCGCTCTTCTTCTGTCGCCCCGGAAAGCTGCCCGGCCTGGCTCGCCAGGTGGAGCTCGAGGACCAGGGTGCGGCTGAGGAGCAGCAGGAGATGAAGCTGGATCTGGCGCGCCAGGAGGGGCGCGAGGCGCTCCGGGGTCTGGCCGGGCAGGCTTCGCAGCTCGGCGACCAGGCGGCTGTAGCCGGAGTCGAGGAGCGGGCGCACGGCCTCCAGGAACCCGGCCTGCGAGCCCGCTTCCGCGCAGTCCAGCGAGCGTGGGAAGGGTCGGGGGTGGGAGGCGGTGAACGCGCGCTCGATCTCCGCGAGCCAGGCGGGTTTTGCGGTCGAGCACTGCCTCGCGACCGCCTCCGGCGGCTCGCCGAGCATTGCGCGCAAGTCCTCCACGCCGATCCCTTCGCGGGCCAGCCGGCGATCGAGGAAGCCGTCCTGCGCGAACGGTTCCTGCGCCTGCCAGCGCGCGAAGCGTCGCGCCGCTCGCTCGGGATCCCCCGGGAGCGGTCCCGAGAGCGGCGATGCCGACCGGCTCCCGGCCGCGCGGCGGTGGGCCGCCCGTTCGCTCAGGGTGAGCGCTTTGAACCAGCCCGGAGATGAGAAGATCTCCAGCGACGTAAGGTCGGCCAGGGGTGCACCTCCAATCGTGACCGTGAACCTTGGCGATATACATTATATACAGAACGATGCGTACTAAGGAAATGTAGAGGAGTGAGCGGATCAGACGCGGCGTTTGCTAAAGTCTAGGGCCAGGCGGTCATCGCCGGGGTGAGGGGCCTGGCCCCCTCTGGTATCCTCTCTGGATGAGCGAACCGCTCCAGCCGCACGACGAGGAGATCTTAGGCAAAGCCTACGACGCCCGGCTCATGCGCCGGCTCCTGGGGTACGTACGGCCCTACCGCTGGATGACCGTCCTCTCCCTGGCCTTCATCCTTATCTCCTCGCTGCTCCAGCTGGTGGGTCCCCTGGTCACCGCCGTGGCGGTCGACCTCTTCATCCGGCCGGGGGAGGGGCAGGCGAATTCCTCGGCGGCGAGCGTCTGGGTGCGCGGCTACCTCCTGGCACGGGGCATCGATCCCATCCAGGTCGCCCCCCAGGGGATCGCCGTGGCGGCGCTCTTCTTCTTTGCCGCGGTGGGATTGACCTTCGTCGTCGTCTACGGCGAGGGCTACGTCATGCAGCTCATGGGGCAGTACATCATGAACGATCTGCGCAAGCAGATCTTCTCCCATCTCCAGCGGTTGCAGATGGTCTTCTTCGACCGCAACCCCATCGGCCGCCTGGTCACCCGGGTGACGACCGACGTCGACGCCCTGAACGAGCTCTTCACCGCCGGCATCGTCGCCATCTTCGGCGACCTCATGCTGCTCGCCGGCATCGTCGTCATTCTCTTCTGGCTCAACTGGCGGCTGGCCCTCGTCTCCTTCGCCATCGTGCCGCTCCTCCTCCTCCTCACCTTCTGGTTCAAGGTGAAGGTGCGCGACAGCTTCCGCGAGGTGCGGGTGAAGATCGCCCGCATCAACTCCTTCCTCCAGGAGCACATCACCGGCATGTCAGTGCTCCAGCTGTTCGGCCGCGAGGCCCCGGCCCATGCCGAGTTCTCGGAGATCAACGACGCCCACCGGGTGGCCAACGTCCGCTCGATTTTCTACTACGCCGTCTTCTTTCCCGGCGTCGAGCTGATCACCGCCATCGGCACCGGCCTCCTCCTCTGGTACGGCGGCGGCCGGGTGGTGCAGGGCGCGGTCTCCCTGGGCGCCCTGATCGCCTTCCTCCAGTACGCCCAGCGGTTCTACCAGCCGCTCTCCGACCTCTCGGACAAGTACAACATCCTCCAGGCGGCGATGGCGAGCTCGGAGCGGATCTTCAAGCTCTTGGATACCCCGGTGACCATCGCCCCGCCCGCCGAGGCGTTTGCCCCGGCGGAGATCCGCGGGGCGATCGAGTTCGACCGCGTGGCCTTCAGCTACAAGGCGGGGGAGCCGGTCTTGAAAGGGGTCTCCTTCGCCGTCCAGCCCGGCGAGACCCTGGCCGTCGTCGGCCACACCGGGGCCGGGAAGAGCACCCTCGCCAATCTCCTCCTGCGCTTTTACGACGTGACCGGCGGAGCGGTCCGGGTGGACGGCAGGGACGTCCGCGAGTGGGATCTCGCGAAGCTGCGGCGGAGCATCGCCCTCGTCCTCCAGGACGTCTTCCTCTTCTCCGGCACGGTGGCGGACAACATCCGCCTGGGCGATGAAGAGATCGACGAGGCGCGCCTCTCCTGGGCGGCCGGCGAGGTCCACGCCCTGCCCTTCATCGAGCGGCTGCCCGAGGGTCTCGGCAGCCAGGTGCGGGAGCGCGGGGCCGGCCTCTCGGTGGGCCAGAAGCAGCTCATCGCCTTCGCCCGGGCGCTCGCCTTCGACCCCCGCATCCTGATCCTCGACGAGGCGACCTCCTCGATCGACACCGAGACCGAGCAGCTGATCCAGAAGGCCCTGGAGCGGCTCCTCGTCGGGCGCACCTCGATCGTCATCGCCCACCGCCTGTCGACGGTGCAGAAGGCCGACCGCATCCTCGTCCTCCACAAGGGCGAGGTGCGTGAGCTCGGCACCCACCAGGAGCTCCTCGCCCTGCGCGGCATCTACCACAAGCTCTACCTTCTCCAGTACCGCGACCAGGAGCTCGGCGGCGAGGCCCTCCCGGAGCGCGCCGCGGCGGCCGCCGGCTTCGAGGGCTGAGCGCCCCATGGCGCCCTCCCTCGGTCCCCTCCTCCTTCCGTTCGTTCTCCTCCTCGGGCTCGCCGGCTGCGCCGGGGCGCCCGGTCCCGCGACGCGTACCGGGAGAGTCGAGAGCGAGGCCGCGGCTGCGGCCGACCTGACGAAGCTGCTCTCCACCGATCCCGCCATCCTCGCCCCGGTCCTGGCGCGGGCGACCGCCACCCGCGACCGGCGTTTCGTGGCGCCGTTCGTCGAGCTGCTCCGCTTCCACCCCAAGGTCGACCTCGGCGCGGCCCTCCTCGCCCTCACCGGCGAGAGACCGGGGGAGAGGTGGAACGACTGGTACGTCTGGCTGGGCGAGCACCCCGAGATCCCCCTCCCTCCCGGCTTCGCCACCTGGAAGGGCGAGCTCTACGCCCGGCGCTTCGATCCCAACTTCCGCCGCTTCCTGGACAGCCGCCGCCCCACCCGCATCCGGGTCGAGCTGATCCAGTGGGGAGGCGTCTACGTGGACGGCATCCCGGCGCTCCAGAAGCCGCGCTTCGTGCCGGCCGACCGGGCGACCTATCTCCTTCCCACCGAGCCGGTCTTCGGGGTCGCGATCGGCGGCGACTCCCGCGCCTATCCCCTGCGCATCCTCGACTGGCACGAGATGGCGAACGACGTGGTGGGCGGGGTGCCGGTCGCCCTCGCCTACTGCACCCTCTGCGGCGCCGGGGTCCTCTACGACGCCCGGGCCGGAGGGCGGACCTTCTCCTTCGGCTCCTCGGGCTTCCTCTACGAGAGCAACAAGCTGATGTACGACCGGGAGACCGGCACCCTGTGGAACCAGCTCACCGGCGAGCCGGTGAACGGACCCCTGGCGGAGAGCGGCCTGGTCCTGAAGCGCCTGCCGGTCGTCGTCACCTCCTGGGGCCGCTGGCAGAGCGCGCACCCGGAGACCCTGGCCCTCGACCGCAACACCGGCTACGACCGCGATTACACCCCGGGGAAGGCCTACGGCCGCTATTTCGCCAGCCCCGACCTCATGTTCCCGGTCTTCAAGCGGAGCCAGGCGCTGCCGGCGAAGGCCTGGATCTACGCCCTGCTGGTGGACGGCGCTCCCAAAGCCTATCCTCTGGAGCGTCTGGGCCACGAACGGGTGGTCAACGACGTCCTCGGCGGCCGGCCCCTGGTGCTCCTGGCGGAGATCGCCGCGGGGGGGCCCGGGGTCCAGGAGGTCCGCGCCTACGAGCGCGGGACCTTCCGTTTCACCCCCGGCGACGACCCTCTCGCCCCCCGCGGCCCGGACGGCCGTCCCTGGCGCGCCACCGAGGAGGCTCTCGAGGGACCCGGCGGCGAAAGGCTGCCGCGCCTCCCCGGGCATCTCGCCTACTGGTTCGGCTGGTTCTCGTTCTACCCGCGGACGGAGATCTACTAAAGGAGGATCGTCATGCTCACCCGTTCTCTCGGTCAAACCGGCCCGCGCGTCTCGGCCTTGGGCCTCGGCTGCATGGGAATGTCGGACTTTTACGGCCCCGCCGACGAGGCGGAAGGGATCGCCACGATCCATGCCGCGCTCGACGCCGGCATCGACCTCTTGGACACTGGCGACTTCTACGGCATGGGTCACAACGAGATGCTCCTGCGCGAGGCCCTGCGCGGCCGGAACCGCGAGCGGGTGGTCGTGAGCGTTAAATTCGGCGCCCTGCGCGGCCCCCGGGGGATCTGGGGCGGGGTCGACGGGCGCCCCGCGGCGGTCAAGAACTTCCTCGGCTACTCGCTGCGCCGCCTGGGGACGGACTGGATCGACGTCTACCGCCTGGCCCGGGTCGATCCCGCGGTGCCGATCGAGGAGACGGTGGGCGCCATCGCGGAAATGGTTACGGCCGGGCACGTCCGCCACATCGGCCTCTCCGAGGCTGGCGCCGACACGGTGCGCCGCGCCCATGCCGTCCATCCCATCGTGGACCTCCAGATCGAGTACTCGCTGCTCTCGCGGGGGATCGAGGACGAGATCCTCCCCACCTGCCGTGAGCTGGGCGTCGGGATCACCGCCTATGGCGTCCTCTCCCGCGGTCTGATCAGCGGTCACTGGTCGAAGGAGCGCGCCGCGGCCCCGGGCGATTTCCGCAGCCACAGCCCGCGCTTCAGCGGGGAGAACCTGGAGCACAACCTGGCGCTCGTCGAGGCCCTCCGCAAGGTGGCGGAAGGGAGGGGCGCGACCGTGGCGCAGATCGCGATCGCCTGGGTGCTCTCCCGCGGCGAGGACATCGTCCCCCTCATCGGCGCGCGCCGGAGGGACCGGCTGGCCGAGGCGCTGGGCGCCCTCGATCTCACCCTGACGGTGGAGGACCTGGCCCGGATCGAGAGCGCGGTCCCCAAGGGCGCCGCAGCGGGCGAGCGCTACGAACCGCGGCAGATGGCGGTGCTCGACAGCGAGCGGGGTAAGGCTCGCCAGGAAGGATAAAACTCAGACGCCCCTGAACCTACGAGCCGAAATCGGGTCCCGAACCGCGCCGCGCGTGCCACAGGGCCCGGATGACCACTTCCTGTTGGTCGTAGGTGTAGTAGAGATGGGACATCAGCCGCTCGATGTACAACCGGCGAACGCCCACGAGAGGGGACTCTCGATAGGGAGAACCGATCCCGGGGAGGATCGAGATCATTCTGACCGCCTCACTCAGGTCGTGGTGAAGGATTTGCGGCCGGGTCGTACTCTCATGCCACCATCGCGCGAGCAGACGAACATGCTCCCGTGCCGTCGCTGTGAAGCGGACTTTGCGTCGGATCACGCGGTCCGCAGTTCCTTTAACACCTCTTCCGCATCGACGAGCCGGCCGGCCTCGACGTCCGCCTGAGAAGCGACCAGGGCTCGATGGAGGGCGGCGCGGTCCGCCGGGTCGAGCCAGTCACCTGGATCCAAGGGCAGGAGATCGACCTCGGTTCCCTCGGGGAGCTCGGTGGGCTCGTCCACGATCAGACGACCCTGGTGGACGTGGGCTTTGAGAGTCATAGCGAGAGGATACTACAGTCCCGTTTCTCCCCCCTCCCCGATCGCCTCCAGAATCTGGTACAGCCCGAACTTCGGCAGCCGCAGAAACCCGAACCAGGCGGCTGCCGCGAGCACCCCTTCGGAGAGCCATTCGCGGATCCACCAGCCCGCCTGGCCGGGCTCCCGCATCTTCAATCCCACCCGCCGGTTGTAGCCTTCGTGGATGCCGACCGGATTGGCCTCAGCCAGGAACTTGTTGAGGGACGAAGCCCTTCAAGTGGCGGCTCGAAGAGGATGACGACCGGGCCGCCTAACCGCTCATAAGCATGCTCTGTTGACGTTGGCTTGGTTGAGCCACTATCCTTCATGTAAGCTACTGCAGAAATTGCAACGCTAGTAGCACCTCCGAAGAAGCACGTCTTAGGCGACAGGGGAGCGCATGTACACATGTAAGGTGATCGCGGTAGAGAACTAGTCTCACAACGGTTAAAGCGTACACTCCGGAGATAGAGATGGCAATCGAAGACCACGTGATGGCTGACCTTCTTATGCGGAAGTATTCTCTTCTCAAGCAAGAGGTTTGGGCACATATCGGGTTCTACAAAGCGCACGTTGCGAGATTTCAGCTGATGGGGACTGCCATCCTCGCCGCCGCAGCTTATGTAATTTCCAACCCAGCAACTGTTCCCAATAATAAAAACTGGTGGTTATGGTGGCTTGCGACTACCTTGTTTCCAGTAATGGCCAATTATCTGATATTTGATATAATCGAGTCGCAGTATGCCATGATACTTCTCGGTGAGCGGATGGCGACAATCGAGGAGGATGTCAATCGAATCGCCGGATGCCGCCTTCTCATCTGGGAAACATTCGGCGCGCCAATGTTCTGGCAGAGCTTCAGGCCGATGCCAGGTGTGATCAATCCAGATTGGTTCCTCAGTTCCTTCGGGCTAATTATTGCAACATCGATGGCGGTTGTGATTCCATCTTTTCTCTACTATCTACTTTGGAACGTGTCGGGAGGATCGACGCGACATGCTTCTGTAATAGCAGGTCTGGTCATAATGATAGCTGCGATGGCTGCAAGTGTAAGCTGTTGTTTGAAGATCTTACTCAGCACGCGCGGAAAGCCGCGGGCATTTTTTCGCCAGATATTGTCCGCATCCCCCAGTGGGCCGGATGGGAAAGCAGATTGAACAGGTGGCGGTTCGCCTGATTAGTTGACAGGCGAGGCGAAGGTGCGTCGACTTGGAGAACGTTGTTGTCGCGAGGCGGCGCAATGCACCTGCGAGATCTATGAGCGTCTATGACCAAATAACCGTGGATAGGCAAGAATAAAGAAAAGTCCGCTAAGAAATACGATCACATCGCTGGCAATGAACCCATGATGGATAGCGTATCCGCAGACACCCATCGCCACAAAATACACCGCGGCGAGCACTGTTGTAGTAAGGCCCGATTCGTCGATTTTACGACAAAATACAAAAGCGGCGAGGAGCGTCATTTCGAGGATCGAAAATGCCAAGTGGACCCAGCCGGCCGGGAGGACAATTTGTGTCTTCGTGATCATGTGGCCAGGATCAATTCCGTTGTACTGCCAGAAAGCATGTGTTATTATATTTAGTGTGACGGAGGCAACGGTAATGACGAAGAGCCTTTTGCCGCGCTGCCAATCGATAAGCCGATACACAAAGTAATTGAACGGCACAAAAATCCAATCAACAATCATGACGGTCGGATGATGGAAGAGGAGTTGCTGAGTACCCGCACGAACCGAGAGCGCATATTGGCTAACGAATGATGTCACAGGCAAGAGGGCCAAGAGGACACCCACTAACAGCGTAGATGGCTTATCATCATCATCCGTGAAGTGCATGTCTAGTTTTCCTCTTCGGAATTGGTGACGGTCGCGATGTCTTGGTCTAGCTTATGTCGCCACAACGCGATCACGATCTCTCCAAGGAGAATGTCTATAATCAAGATTCCATAGGAAGCCAACTGAAGAAGGGTTTTCTGTCGGCCCGAATGGAACTCTCCGGCGAGTGCGAAATCGAATGCGACTGACGAGAAGAACATCATGGTTACTATTCTAGCCAGTTGAGGGCGATTCATCCAGAAGTTATCCATCACATTGAGCACCTTACTCTTAGTTATGCTTAGCGATCCCTTCTTCGTTTTTTGCAGTGCCCTAAAGAAATGATCATTGGCAAGCCATTGTGTCCAGTAATTAAAAAGAAAATATAGCGTCATGAATCCAGACAGGAATAGAATTCTGTGTGGGAAGGCCAAAAGCAAGCCCAGGACCACAGAAAGGCCGAACATGGCGGTGTATATTTCTTGCTTAGTGAAGGGGTTGTCCAGCCATAATGCCCACATATCCATCTCGTGATGAGTCGCAATAATCCACCGAAACATTAGCACTACCAGCTCGATAAATAGAGCGACTTGAGTACCTGACATGACCTTTGAAGATAGCGCGGATGAGGGTGTCCATATGTCCTTAAACCCGTTGAACCCGGCCGCTACCGCAAAGACCGCAACAATTACTCCGTAAGCGACGTTTTTAAAATTGTCGAAGCGCGAGGCATCAGGTCCGCGTGGATCTCTGTGCCGTTGCTCAGGCGTCACCATACGATTTAGATGCCTTTTCCTTGTCATCTACCTTTTGCCTCGCCGCCAAGTTCGCCCGGCTCCAGCGCGAATGGTCGCACCCGCAAGACCGCCTTCGCCATCGGCTCGGACGTCGCAAAATACGATATCTTTCTGCCTACCTTCAACGACGAAAGACCTCTTCGATACGCGCGAACCGCTCTTCTACACATATCCAAGAGACGGTATGGCAACAGCATCTACGTATACTGACACCCAATGACCACCCGGCGGCAGTAATGCCTTGGGGCTTATTGTACTCGCGCAACAAATAGCATAACCTAGCGCAGCAGCCGCGTCAATATGGGATAGATCGGCACCTACGACCACCCCTTTTCTCGACTGGTGCTCTGCGGCACCGTCACTCCGTCAGAGCTAGACCAGCAGCTAACTCTCACGCTCGGACTTGTGCTAAAAAGTGGCCCCATGTTCACCGCCGCCGCCGTCCAACTCACCTCGACCTCCGACGAGGAGGGCAACTGGGAGAGCGCTCGCGCCCTGATCGAGCGCGCCGCCGCCCATGGCGCCCACTTCGTCGCCACCCCCGAGAACACCAACTACCTGGGACCGCACGAGGAGAAGGTGCGGCGGGCCGAGCCGCTCTCCGGCCCCACCTGCCGCCGCTTCGGCGAGCTCGCGAAACGGCTCGGCATCCACCTCCTCCTCGGCTCCTTCAACGAGCGGAGCGACGAGGCCGGGCGCTGCTACAACACCGGCGTCTTTTTCGGCCCCGACGGCGAGATCCGCGCCACCTACCGGAAGATCCACCTCTTCGACGTCGACATCCCGGAGGTGCGCTTCGCCGAATCGGCGACCTGCAAGCCGGGGGAGACGCCGCAGGTGGTCGAGACGGACCTTGGGGTCTTCGGCCTCTCGATCTGCTACGACCTGCGCTTCCCCGAGCTCTACCGCCGCCTCGCCGACCTGGGCGCCGAGGTCATCGCCATCCCCTCCGCCTTCACCCTGGCGACCGGCAAGGACCACTGGGAGCCGCTGCTGCGCGCCCGCGCCATCGAGACCCAGTGCTACGTCATCGCCGCCGCCCAGCACGGCAAGCACGACGACGGCGGCCTGCGCGAGAGCTGGGGCCACGCCATGATCGTCGATCCCTGGGGCCTCCCCGTCGCCACCGCCGCGGACGGCCCGGGCCTCGCCCTGGCCGAGATCGATCTCGCGCGGGTGGCGCGAATCCGGCGCTCGATGCCGGTGGCGCAGCACCGGCGGCTGTAGGGAGGGACTTCGCGCCAAGTCTCACCGGACTCCCGCCCTCCCGCGCCAGGATGGCGCAAATCCGGACCCCTTCCCGGTCGATCCTCTCGCCGATGTCCCCCAAGGCCGACCGGATACAGGTGCGGACCGAGACCGACAAGGAGACGGTCTGCTGGCTGGAAAAAAGCCTCCGGGAGGTCTCAGCGTTTCTCCGGGAGCTTCCGAATCCCCTCCGGACGCTTCCAGAGACCCTCCGGGTGCTTTCCAAAGCTCTCCGGACCCTTCCGGGAGCTCTCCGGGCGTCTCCCCAATCCCTCCGGAGGCTTCGCAAGAGTCTCCGGCTCCTTCCCGAGCCTCTCTGGGAGGTTCCAGAATCCCTCCGGGAGGTTCCAAAAACTCTCCGGAAGCTTCCAGACGCTCTCCGGCCGCTTCCGGACGCGTGGAAAGTCATTTTCCACGGACGGAAAGTCGAGCCGGAGGCACGAGAAGTCTTCCCGGACGCATGGAAAGTTACTTTCCAGGTATGGGAAGTCGACCCGGAGGCGTCCGAAGTCGAGCCGGAGAGGTGGAAAGTCGGCCCGGAGGGATCGGAAGTCCGCCCGGAGAGACGGGAAGTCGACCCGGAGGCGTTGGAAGTGGAGCCGGAGACCTTTTTGAAGACGTTCCAGGGATTTTGGCCCCGCGCGCCGTGTTTTGCGGCCGGCTTGCCCAGAGGAACGCGGTAGTCGGCGCCATCGCCGAAGGGTCAGGGTAGGTAGATGAAGCTACCTATCGGGTCCCTCCCCCCTGGGCGGGAGGGCGTCAGGGGATGGGGGGAGGACAGGAGGGGGGTGGCAGCCATGCGCGTCCGCCTCGATCCGCCGCCGCAGGGCCTCCCGCACGGCCTGGAAGCCGTCGTCCAGGTGGGCCTCCAGGTGAAGGTAGTCGAGGGCGTGCTCCCAGGAAAGGATGCCGCCGACTTTGTCGCAGAGCGTCCGGAACTCCTCCTTGGTGAAAGTCCGATGGCTCCGCTCCTCGGGCTGGTGCTCCTGATCCTTGCTTCGCCATTCGTAGAGCTGGCGGCGCACCTCGGCGCGCCCGCGGCCGATTTCGAGTGCGCCGTTCTTCTCCAGAATGGAGCGAATCGCGTCCCGGAGGTGGGCCTCGAGGGCCTCTCGACCGAGATCCTCCTTCGCGCTGTAGGAACAACTCTCGAAGAACCAGAAACCCTCCGCCGCCTGTGGACCGGGGCGCCGGTCCGCGAATCGATCGCACTGGCTCTGTACGACGATCACCGGGCTGCCCTCGCCGGCGAGGGTCCGCACATAATTGACCCCTTGCCCTCCCGCCCCATTCCTGCTACTGTCCCGCCATCGGGAGGATCGCCCTCCCGCCCAAAGAAACGGGACCGGCCCGAGCGGCAAACTCGAACCGGCCCCTGACTCCGCAAGAGGTACTTCTCATGCGAAGCTCCCGTGATGGTAGCAGCACACCCGTCTCTCCCCTCGACAACGCCTTCTCCCCCTCCTACCTGGCCCTCCTCCGCGACCGCGAAGACGTCCTGACCGCGGCCGAGGCCGAGCTCGCCGGCCCCTGGAAGATCGAGCCCGTTCCGGGGCGGCCGGGGGCGGTCGCCATCCTCCGGCTGTGGGAGGATCTCGCCATCGGCGATCCGCCGGTCGCCGTCCTCTGGCATCTCGAAACGGCGCGGCTCCTCTCCGTGCTCCTGCCGGTGATCGACCGCGAGCCGCTCTTCCATATAGAGGAAGGGGCGGCTTCGGAGGGCTACCCGCTGGTCGCGGTGTATGGCGAGCAGGGACCCCAGATCGCCGGCTGGTTCGATCGGTACGAGCCGCGCTGGGCCGAGGGGCTCCATCTACTGGAGGCGGTCGTCCGGTCGCCGTGGGCGCTCGCCACCCTGCTCGAAGCGGCCGGGCCGGGGGCGGAGGAGCAGGTCGGTAGAATCCGCGCCCGCCGGCAGGCGGGGTAAGGTCCGAGCGGGGGCCGGGCAGGCACGGGGGCTCGGCCCCTACCTGCCCGGCCCTCGCCGGTCGCCGAGGGATCGTGTCTCCGGACGCAAAGCCGGCGTTCCGGACGCAAAGAGGGTCCACCGGACGCAAAGAGCCGCGAATGGACGCAAATCGGCGAGAAAGAGGCGCAAAAACAGCCCTGACCGGACGCAAAGGGCGGCGGAACGGACGCAAAAGACCGCCGCGAGCCCGCTGCGGAGCCGCGACCGGACGCAAAATCCTCGGGACCGGACGCAAATTCCTGGGGAGCGGACGCAAATTCCCGGGAGCGGACGCTGAGAAGCGCTCCCCGGACGCTGGGAAGCCGGACCGGACGCTCGATTTCGCGGCTTCGGACGCAAAGTGCGGCTTCCGGACGGTCGGGAAGCCTTTCCCGGAGGGCGAGAACCGCTCCCGAGCGTCCGGAGAACCCTTCTCAGCGTCCGGAGCACGAAATTTTGTGTCCGCTCCCGGCTCCCCAGCGTCCGGTCTCAACTCTTCAGCGTCCGGGAACAAGAATTCAGCGTCCGTTCCCGGTTCGCCAGCGTCCGGTGGCGGGATCGAGCGCGCTCAAATCCAGCTTCGCGAAGCAGCAAGGTTGCAGCCGGATTCATCTCCGGGCGGGGCCGGGCCTTCCTCGACAGCCTCCTGCCCGGTCCGCTCGGAGCCAAAGTTGGCGCCTTCGGTCTATCCTCTCTCCAATGACCCCCAAGGCCGACCGGACGGACGCCCTGCTCTGGCTTGCCGGGCTGCTCCTCCTCGCGCTCGTGCCGGTCGGCCGGGTGTCGGGGGACGGTCTCGGCTATGCGCTGAGCTTCGCCGCCGGGACCTGGCGCCTCAATCCCAATCATCTGCTCTTCGAACCGGCCGGCGCGGCCTGGCAGGCGCTCCTCTCGGCGCTCGGCTTGACCCGGCCGGTCGTCGATCAGGAGAAGCTCCTGAGCCTTCTAGCGGGGGCGGTCGGCGCCGCGCTCTTCCGCTTCGAGGTGGCCCGGCGTCTCGCCGAGCGGCGCTGGGGGGCGAATTACGCCACGGCTGGGCTGGTGCTCGGCTCGGCCTACCTGCGGCTCCTCGTCGACGACGAGTTCCACATGATCCAGATGCCGTGCCTCGTCGGCTTCGCGATCGCCGTGCTGCGCTACCTCGAACGGCCGCGGTTCACCCGCGCTCTCGTCGCCGGCGCCCTGGCCGGTCTCGCCGCCCTCTGCTTCGTTTCGAATCTTCTCCTGGGAGTCCTGGCGGCCGTCGGGCTTGGCGTCTGGCATCTCACCCGTGGGGAGCGCGGTCCGGCGCTCCGCGCCGTCGCGGGGACCCTGGCCGGTCTCCTGGGGGTGGCAGCCCTGGGGTTCGGCGCCGGCTGGGGCCTGGCGCGCCCGGGCCGCCCGTTCCTCGCCTGGCTGCTCCACTACTCGGGGGGCAACGTGCAGGCGCGGCTCGGCCTGGTCTATGGTACTCACTTCACGCCCGACGGCCTGGCCTCAGCGGTGGTGCACACGCTCTATGGCGCGGCCAGCGCCGTCGTCGACCTGGCCCCGGCGGTCGTCGCCGTCCGCGACGAGGGGGAGCCTGGCCGGGCCGTCCCGGTCGTCCTCGCCTTACTTCTGGCTACGGCGGCGCTCGGCGGCGGTCTGTGGAACGCCTGGCGGCACCGCGGGGAGCCGGAGGCGCGCGCCACTCTCCTCCTCCAGGCGATCGGTTGGCCCGCGGTGCTCGGCTTCGGCATTTACTGGAACGACGCCTCGGCCGAGTTCTTCCTGCCGCTCGCGGTGCTCCTGGGAGCTCTGGCGGCCCGGCTGCCGGACCGGCCGGGGAGGGCCGCCGTCGTCTTCGGTCTGGCCGGCGGTCTGGCCCTCGCCTGGAATGCCGGGGACGTCGTCACCCGCTTCGTCCTCTATCCACGGGCCGAGCAGACCGCGGCCCTGGTGCGCGCGGTCGACGGCGCCGGCCTGGTCGTGGTGCCGGGGATCGACGATGCCTCGATCCTCCTGACTCTCGCCGCCGTCCCCGGGAATCGGGCGCCGGCCGAAAGCCTCGGCCTGACCGACCTGGCGCTGGCGCTGCCCGAGGAGCGCGGCCTGGAACGCCTCGCCGCCGCCGTGGAGCGCACCCTCGCCGGCGGCCGGCGGGTGGACCTCGTCGACCTCTACGACGTCCCCCCCTTCCAGTTCCCCTGGAAGTTCCTGCGCCAGCTCGGCTATACGCCGGAGGCGGTGCGGCAGACCCTCGACCGCTTCGGGGTGGACCGGGAGCCCCGCCGGGCCGGAGCGTTTCAGGTGCGTTCGATCCGCCCGCGGCGATAGAATCGGCGCGACGGCACAGCCTGCCAACAAGGAGAACGGATGCCCATCGCCCCCGCCCGCGTCGCGTGGTACGTCACCGGCCGGTTTTACGAGAACGAGCAACAGCAGATCCAGGACCTCGGCTACTTCCTCCACCTGGCGGGGGTCGAGGGGCAGCTCTTCAAGGACGGCGGTCTCCCAGGGGAGGCCACGGCCCTCTTCACCTTCCGCTCGGCGCCTTTCACGGCGCAGACGATCGCCAACGGCGACATCGCCATCGGCCTCGACGCGGTGGGGGAATTCAG
This sequence comes from Thermoanaerobaculia bacterium, assembly GCA_035644215.1. Classification (GTDB taxonomy): domain Bacteria; phylum Acidobacteriota; class Thermoanaerobaculia; order Multivoradales; family UBA5704; genus DASQPA01. The sequence goes on along the minus strand of DASQPA010000402.1, from coordinate 12,010 downwards.
TCTCTACTTCAACCCGGAGGCCGGCGCCTCGTTCGAGGACCCCGACTCCTTCTCGCGCGGCCGGCGCATCGCCACCTTCAAGCGGGCGAGCGTGGTCGTGGGACAGACGATCTCGTCGCCCGTCCTGGGCGGCCTCGCGATCGGCACCAACGTCTTCTCCGCGGACTTGGTCGACAGCGTGCCCTTCGAGCTCGGCGGCTACTGGTACAACCTGCGCGACCTCCTGACCCACGGCATCACCCAGTGGGGGACCGCGAGCGAGACCCCGCTCGCCGTCTTTCCCCCCTACCAGCGGATCGTGGCCTTCACCGGCACGGCGATCGCCGCCGGGGGATGACGGGGAAGACGCCATGCCGAACCGCTCCGCCTCGCGTTCCGCCCTCTCGGCTCTTCTTCTCCTCGGGCTGGCCTGCCGCTCCGCCGTGCCGCCATCCCGGCCGTCGGCCGCGCGTTCCGCGACTCGGTCCGCCGCGTCGCCGGTCGAGCTCCCCAGCCGCTACGAGGAGGGCCGCTGGTACGTCGCGCCGGTCACGACCGAGGGGGAGACGCTGCTCTTCTACACCGACTCGGGCGGCGGGACGAACCTGCTTTTCGCTCCCGTGGCGGAGCGCCTGAAGCTGCCGCGGGAGCCGGTCGAGATGGACGGCCAGAAGGGGGAGGTCACCGCCTTCCCCGCGATGCGGCCCGGCGCGTCGATCCCCCTCCCCTCGCCGGAGAGTCCGTTGGGCAGCAAGCTCCTCGTCGTGCCGTACGAGGGCGAGGTCCGGAGGATGGCGCCGCCGGATGTCTCCGGCTTCCCGCGGTCCACCGGGTTCCTCGGGCAGTGGTGGCTCGCCGACAAGGTCTGGACCTTCGACTACCCCGGCCGCCACCTTCTCCTGCGGTCGCCGGGCGACCTCCCCGCGGTGGCTCCCGAGCACCGGGTCCCGCTCGGCTTCCAGACCGGACCGGACGGCCGGCGCACCTCGCAGTTCGCACGCCTCCAGGCGGAGATCTCCGGCGAGGTCCTGGATTTCCTCTTCGACACCGGCGCCACCACCTTCCTGACCGACGCCGCGCTGAAGGCGCTGAACGACGGGCGGCCGAGCGAGCGGGCGGCGAGCTTCGTCACCGCCTCGTCCTTCCTCCGCTGGCACCGGGAGCACCCCGACTGGCGGGTGATCGAAGAGGCCGAGAAGGGATCGAACGAGGCGATGATCGAGGTCCCCGTCGTCCGGATCGGCGGCTATACCGTCGGTCCCGTCTGGTTCACCCGCCGCCCGGACCGCAATTTCCACGTCTACATGTTCCAGTGGATGGACAAGCCGGTCGAGGGCGCCCTGGGCGGCTCGGCGCTCCAGTCCCTGCGGGTGACGATCGACTACCCCCACGCCGTCGCCGTGTTCGAGAAGCCCTGACAGGCTTGGTGTATAATGCCGAATCAGCATTAGTCTATAAGCACTGATTCCGGACTGTTACGCCTCCGGAGGGCGGATTCGATGAGACGAAGTTGGCTCCTGGCCCTGTGCGGGCTCCTCGCACCGCTCGCGTCGTTCGCGGCCGCCGGCGGCGTGGTCAACGCCTACGTGCCGCTGGCGACCAACCTGCCGCTCGGCGCCGCCCGCTATCGCACCCTGCTCATCGCCACCAATACCGGCGGCAGCCCGGCCTCGCTCGGCGTCGCCTTCCTCGCCGGCGGCACCGACGGCGGCACGGTCCCCCCGCAGCCGGCCTCCTTCGCCATCCCTCCCGGTTCGACCCTGCGCCTCTACGACTCGGTGCCGGCCGGCGCGCGCGGCCTGTTCGAGCTCAGCGGGCCGCCGGAGATCGTGGTCAGCGCCCGCGTCGAGGCCCTGGCCGCGAACGGCAACCTCCTGGCGAGCGCCGAGGTGCCGGTCGTCTCGGCGGGCGGGGCGATCGCCGCGGGTCAGCACGTCGAGCTCCTCGGCCTCGAGCAGTCGGCCGGGGGGGCGGGGAGCGACTTCGGGCTCTTGAACCTGGGGGCGAGCCCGGCCCACTGCACGGTGACGGCCTACCGCGCCGACGGCAGCCGGATCACCAATCCCGTCAACCTGACGATCTTCGCCCGCTCGGCGGCCGATTTCACCGGCGCCCTGCCGCGTCTCGGCCAGACCGCCATCAAGGACACCCGCTTCGACGTCACCTGCGACCAGATGTTCGGCACCTACGCCCTGGTCTACCGCTCGGGAGGGCCGGAGACCGTGGTCCTCGGCCCGGCGGCGCGGATGGACGGCACCCTCACCCCCGACGACGACGGCAGCTTCCACTTCGACCTCCCCGGCCAGTTCGCCGACGGCACGACCTACGCCGCCTACGACCTGCCGATCGGCGACGGAGTGCAGTACGGCCGCGCCCGGGTCGAGTTCGACCTCTACCTGAATCGCTGGCACCCGCCGTTCCCGGGGAACCCCAACTACGAGACGGTGGCGAGCTTCCGGCGTTCCGCCACCAAGCGGCCGGACCGCATCCTCTACTGGGGGCTGATCCTGAAGGGGAGCGGCGACTTCCGCACTCTCCTCGATATCGGTCCGCCGCCGGGCGTCACCGAGGGGACGACGGTGAAGAGCGGCAAGGGTCCCTGGCAGGAGCGGACCACCTATCACGTGGTCCTCGACTACGACGTCGAAGCCGGCAGCCTCGTCTTTGAGGCCTACCAGGCGGGGCAGCTCGTGCAGCGGCTGACCGGTACGCCCAATAACTCCGACATCTCGAACCTCGGGAACCAGCTGGTTCGGGTCGACTTCAGCGCCCCCGGGGTGGGCGACGGCGCCTACTTCCCGACCACCGGCTGGCTGTACTCGAACCTCGCCGTCACCCTGACCCCGCGCCGCCGCTGAAGCGATGACCTTGACTCAGGAGCCCTGAAGCCGATGCGCCACCGCCTCCTCTCCGCGTTCCTCCTCGCCGCGGCGATTCTCCCGCCCGCCGCCCCGGTCGTCGCCGGCGATCTCCTCCTGCCGCTCTCTGGCGGCGTCGCGGCCGACGGGACCACCTACGCGACGCGGGTCTGGGTCACCAACACCGGGGCTTCGACCCGGCGCCTGACCGTGACCTTCATCGCCCCCGGCGCCGACGGCACCCGGGCCGCGACCGGCCCCTCGATCTCGGTCGGCCCCGGGGCCACGACCCTCGCCACCGGCCTCGCCCCCGCGGGGCAGAGCGGGCTGCTGCTCCTGAGCGGCGCCCCCCAGCTCATGGTCAGCTCGCGGCTGGAGGCCACCGGGAAGGACGGCGCCTTGCGCGCCGCCGTCGCCGCTCCCTGGGTGAGCGGCCATCAGCTCGCCGCGGCCGGCCGGACGCTCCAGCTGCACGGGATGAGCAACAAGCAGGGCGGCCTGATCACCGATCTCTATCTGATCAACGCCGCGCGCCAAACGGCCCAGTGCAGCCTCGACGCCTTCCGCTTCGACGGCAGCCGGATCGCCGCCACCCTCCACCTCACCCTGCCGGCCCTCTCGGTCCGCGTCTTCGAGCGCGCCCTCGACACCCTGGGCGCCACCAACGTCGACGAGACCCGCTTCGCCCTCTCCTGCGACCAGTCCTTCTACGCCTACGCCCGGGTCTACAAGCCAGGGAGCGGGGAGCTCAACCTGATGACCCCCTCGCCGGCCCTCGGGCACCAGGTGACCGCGGCGGCGGCGCGGAACTGAGAGCCGGCGGGCCGGACCCCGAGGAGGGAGGGCTTGACGCCAGCCCCTCCTCTCCTCTCGACCGACCGCCTCATCGTCAAGCTGATTCTCGGCCGGCGCTTCCGGTTCGGCCGCTAGTAGTCTGTCAGCCTAGGCCGAGCGGAGGACTCGCCAGGACTTTGCGCGGTTCATCCAAGATCTCCTCGACCATCAGTATCCTGAGGCCGAGAGTATTCTGCAGCGCCAGTGTCTGGATCGGCGGATTGCCACCCCCGAGCTTCTGCAGCAAGATATCGCGGGAAAAATGTGCCCGGATAGACAGCTCGACGCCAGGATAGAGAGCTGGACGCCAAAGATAGAGAACTTTGGGCTCGGATAGACTATCGGGCCGCAGGATAGAGAACTTTCGGCCCGACATAGAGAGCTGAGCGCCAGGATAGAGGGGTTCTGGCAAAAGATAGACCATCGGGACGCCCGATACTCTATCCGGCCGCCCGATAGTCTATCGGGGCGTCCGATTGTCTATCCGGGCGCCGGATTGGACGATTCTGGCTCCCGATGGGGGACTCCGAGCGCTGGATCGGGAGCTGGCTCCTGTCGAAGACCAGCCAAGCGCCGTCAATTCTAGCGTGACAGACCACTAGCCTTCCACCCGCTTCGCCCGCACCGGACCGGCCGGAGTGGTCGCCACCAGGTCGGTGCCCTCGAAGGTGAGGCGGACGATCGAGCCGGTGCGGACGTCGAAGTTGGCGAAGGCGCCGTCGGCCTGGGGGACGAAGAGGATGGCCGGCGGGGCGTCCAGGAAGCGGGTGTTCTCGATCCCCATGCCGCTCCACAGGTACTCCGCGATCTTCGTCCCCTTCTCGAAGCTCAGCCGGGCGTAGGTGTAGGGGTGGCCGCCGTAGGAGCCGTTCCCCAGGACGGTGGCGCCCTGCCAGGCGCCGAGCTTCTGCTGCCAGGGGGCGAGGGCCGCCCGGGCCTCCGCCTCGGCCTTCGGGGTCGGCAGGCTGCGCAGCTTGGCGAGCGGCCCGGCGTCGCCGGCGCGGAGTGCGGTCAGCATCTCGCCGATCTTCTGCTCGCGCGCCGCCATGGTGTCGCGCTCCTCGTCGTCCTGGGCGCCGAGGAGGAGGGGGAAGGCCTGCGGCCCCAGGGCGGTGATCGCCAGGCGGCCGGTGTCGCCGGTATTTCCAGACGGTACGCTCACCTGCAGCCGGTCCCCCGAGGTAAGGGCGTAGACGCCGGCCAGCTTGGCGATGCGAGCGAGGAGGGCCGGATCGGCAGGGGCGGCGGCCGGCGGCTCGGGGTCGGGGAGGCCGAAGACCCGGCTCTCGATGTGCGGGGCGACCGGGATCGCCGAGTAGTCGGTGCTGTTCGAGGAGAGGATAATCACCACAGAGGCATCCAGGTAGCGGCGGAAGTCGGAGTCGAAGACCAGGTTGCCGCCGATGTGCGACACCTGGCGGCCCCCCTTGGGTCCCTCCTCGATCGACCAGCCGTAGCCGTAGCTGGCGTGCGCCGCCCGCCCCTGCGAGACCTGGGGAGCGATGTACTTCGCCCGCTCGGTCGCGTTCAGGACCTGGTTGCCCTGGAGCGCCTGGTGCCAGCGATAGAGGTCGCCGGTGGTCGAGAGGATGCCGCCGTTGCCGCGCAGGTACCAGTAGGGGCCGTCCGCCGCCCAGGGGTGGTCGAGCGGCGTCCCCCAGTCGCCCTCGGGGGTGTAGCCGTGGGCAACGTCCTCGCGGTCAGGGACGTGGAATCCGGTGTGGCGCATGCCGGCCGGCTCCCAGAGGTGCTCCTTCAGGTACTGCTCGTAGGGCTTGCCGGAGACGATCTCGACCACCGCCGCGAGCAGGCTGTAGCCGACGTTCGAGTACCAGAACCGCTTGCCCGGCGCGCGGACGAGCGACGCGGCCAGGGCCCGCTCCACCATCTCCTTCCGGGAGACCGGGTCGTACTCGCCGCCGAGGACGTCCACCAGGCCCGAGGTGTGGGTGAGGAGCATGTGGAGGGTGATCGGCGCCTTGTCCTCGGGGACCGGCCCCAGGAACTTGCCGATCGGGTCCTCCACCTTGAGCCGGCCCTCCTGCTCGAGCTTCAGGATGGCGGCGGCGGTGAACTGCTTGGAGATCGAGGCGATGTCGAACATCGTCCCGGCGGTGTAGGGGCGGCCGTGCTCGCGGTCGGCCAGGCCATAGCCCTTGTCGAGGACCACCTTGCCGCCCATGGCGACCAGGGCCGAGCCGGAGAAGCCGAAGGCCTCCAGGCGGGAGAGATAGCGGTCGAGCGCCTCGCCCTGCGGTCCGTGCACCTCGCCGCGCCCGGCCGGGCGCTCCGGCTGGCAGGCCGCGGCGTAGGGGAGAACGAGCAGGACCATACCGACCACCACCGCGGCTCTCGGCGCGCGTTGCAGGCTCCAACCGGGCTTTTGCTTCATCCTTGTCGCATCCTCCTGCCCCTCCCGGGGGCTTGCGGACCTATCTTGGCATATCTTGGCGACCGGCCCGGTCCCCGGTGCGCCGCCGTCTACAGCTCCCGCAGGCGGGGGACGGCGGCGAGGCCCCGGCGGTCGCGAACGTCCACCGGAACGGGCGAGCCGCCGGGCTCGAAGCGATAGCGCAGGCCGGTCACCGGGCCGACGGCGGTGAGGCCGATGTCGCCCACGAGCTCGAACTCGACGGTCCCGCGGAGCTCCCGCGCGGTTGAACCGGCCGGTGCCTCAGGAAACGCCGGGCTCGCCGGGGCTCCCCACTGCTGTCTCTCTTTGCCGCAACACGACATGGTGGTTCTCCTTGTCAGGGTCTTCGAAGTAGAGGGCCGGCGCGACGCCGGTCCCGGAGGCGGTGAAACGTTCGAGCAGGATCGCGGCTCCCGAGAGGGCCGGCCAGAGGAGGAGGCGTTCGCGCCACCCTGTGCCGAGGACCGCGGCGAGCGGAGCGGCGATCCAGACGCTCAGGCAGTAGAAACAGTCGAGCAGGTCGCCCCAGAACCCGGTCCCCGCGTTGCGGCGGAGCCGGGCGAGGAGGTGCCACGGTCCATCCTCGGCGCGCAGCAGGTGGGTGAGGCGCCAGGCGGCGAGGCTGCTGACCAGAAATTCGTACAGACGCATGCTCCGTGCCTCCAGGCGAGAGCGGAAAAAGGCCGGGCCTGCCGCCCTGCGGCGGCAGACCCGGGTGGCAGGCGCTCAGACGGTGACCATGAAGCTCAGCTCGCTCAGGTTCTGGTGCGGATCGCCGCCGTTGCAGCTGACGATCGTCCGCTTGTAGGCCCGCAGCTCCAACTGGTAGCAGCAGGGCTCGGTGAAGACCTTGTGCAGGTCGGGGATGGTGAGCCGGATCGCGCCGCCGGCCCAGTAGGGACGGACGGCACCCTGGGCGACCGCCTGGGCGTAGGCCGGTCCCACCTGGAGCGCCGGCGGTGCCGAGGCGGGGACCGGGCTCGGCGTCAGGACGGCTCCCGGAGCGGTGAGGAGGTTGACGAAGAGGCTGTTGCCGTAGGTGGCGATGAGCGAGTAGGCGTCGAGATGCCGATCCGGGTCGTAGGCCACGAAGTCGATCACCAGGGGGCCGCCCTTGGTGGCGTCGATCTGCGCGCAGGCCTTCGCCTCGACGCCGTTGATGTGCACGGCGACGATCTCGGTCGAGGGCTCGGTCGTGCAGAGGTGGACGGTGTTGCTCGGGCAGACCGGATTGACGAAGCGGTTGTCGATCGTCAGGATGATGCCGTTCTGGTTCTTGGTGGAGCAGAGCGGCAGGATGACCTCGTTGACCAGCTTGCTGCCCGACAGCGTGTAGCCCTTGGCGCGCAGGCGGTAGGTGCCGTCGGCGAAGTTGTTCTCCGTCAGCCAGTAAAAGAGGGTGAAGTAGTCGCTCGTCATCCAGTAGCGCTGGACGTTCCAGGCCGGGACGGGGTGGGTGCTCTCATAGTGCTGCCGGGTCTCGATCACCAGGCGACCGTCGATGGTGGTGAACGGGAAGCCGATCCAGTCGAATTGGCTGGGCGGCGTCCAGGCGAGGCGGGAGAAGCCGCCGTCGGCCGCCGCCGGCATGTCGTTCCAGCTCGCCCCGCCGTCGGTCGACCACTGGAACAGGTAGTAGTCCACCCCACCGGTCAATCCGTCGATCCGCACCGCGCCGCCGAACGGGCGATCCTGGCTTCCCGGATAGGCATAGCCGGCGAGCGCGGAGTAGGGCTGCGGCGGGGGGGCGGGCGGGTTGTCGCCGATCGAGTTGACCGGGATGCCGCAGGCGTCCATCACCAGCGCGCAGGTCTCGTGCGGGTCGCTCGGGTGGATCGGCCGGCAGCACGCCTTGTCGTTCGCGGTCAGGGTGACGTTCAGGTTGGTCGGGATGTCGAAGCGGGTGTTCCAGACGGTCTCGTTGACGATCACCGTTCCCGGCACGTTGCAGTCCTGGGTGACGCGGAAGATGATGTCCGGCGAGCAGTCGAACCAGGGCTGCCAGGGGAACCAGGGCCAGAGGCGGAGGCGCTCGACCGCCGGCGGTGCGGCGATCCGCTTGGCCAGCTGCGGCTGGAGGCCCGCCAGGATCTCCGGCTGGAGGACCTCCGCCCGGGCGAGGGGGCTCGCGGTGGCGGCGGGCACCGGCTGGCCGGGCGTCTTCGCCTGCAGGAGAGCGTTGAACGACTGGAGGCTCGGGCGGGGGCTGGGGAGGGCCAGCCCGCGCAGCTGCGGGTCGCGTTCCAGGACCGGGGTGATGGCTTCGGCGAGAACCGTCTCGAGCCGCCAGATGCGACGGCTCCACCACCACCAGGGGAGGAAGCCGCAGCACCAGCGGAAGGTGATCGTGAACTGCCCGTTGGCGTCCGTCGTGACGGTCGGCCCGACCTGCTGGAGGCTGCTCCACCACCACCAGAAGTCGACGTCGAAGGCCTGAACCCGGGCGCCCGGAACCGGCTGGCCGTTGGCGCAGACGACGCGGCCGTGGATGGTGAAGGTGCGGCACCAGAGGAGCCAGTGTGCCCAGTAATGGGGGGTGATCGCGAGCTCTCTCAACACCGTCGCCTGCGTCCATTCGTGGGCGGACACGGCCGTCGTCAGCGTCTGCAAGCCGAAGAGCTCCTCGTCCGTGGCGTCCGCCGGACCCACGGCCACCTGCACGGTGCCCGGCGGCTTGGCGAAGGGGAACGTGGCGACGGGCTTGGCTCCCTTGCCGCCGGTACCGCCGAGAGTGACGATCTGCGACGCCAGGGCGCCGTTCCCGTCCTTGGTGACGACCTTGATTTTGCTGTCGGGCTTCAGGTCCTTGATCTGTGAGGCGTCCAGGGCGACTTGCAGCTGCAAGGGTTTCTCGGGCATGAGGCGCGTTCCTTTCGCGAAGGGGGGAGGATTCCCGTGGAGGGAAAGACGAACGGCAGCCGCAAAACCCCTCACGCCCTGGTTCGAAGTCATCCGGATGCTCTCTCCTGACACCTCCCCTGACACGGCTGACACCCCTGACACCCCTCTGACACCCCGTTGCCGACGATCTCGGTCAGAAGCATAAACCACGTCTTCACAAGCACTTACCGCCTCCACTCCACTGGCCCCGGGCTTGCTCTGGTCGGGATCGCACATCCGGACCCGAGCTTACGGTTCCGTCAGAGGAGGAGAGATGAACAGGAAATCGGTCCTTACAGTCCTGCTGGCCTTCGCGCTCGGGGCCGCGTTCGGCGTCGGCCGGGCCGCGGCCCGCCTGACCCCGTCGTCGGACTTGCTGCTGCCGTCCTTCGAGGTCGACCTCGCCGGCCAGGGGATGACGACGCTTTTGGGCGTGACCAACGCCCTCGACCAGCCGGTCCAGGCCCTGGCCACGGTCTATACCAACTGGGGCATCCCGGTGCTCCAGGTGTCGCTGGCCTTCGATCCCCACCAGGTGCGGACGGTCAATCTGCACGACTGGATCGTCCTCGGTCAGCTCCCCGACGGCCCCCTGGGCGCCGAGCCGCTGGCGCATGTCCAGGCCGCCCTCGCGGGGGAGCGGTCGCCCCGGGACGGCCTCTTCTACTCGACCCTCGAAGCACCCGACCATGCCATGGGCTACGTCGTCATCCGTATCCAGGGGGGGACGGACCGTCCGGCCGCCCTGTTCGGCGACTTCTTCACCATGGGTCCCGGCCAGGCGGCCGCCTCGGGCGATACGCTGGTCGACATCCGTCCTTCGACCAGCTGCTCCGACCTCTGCTCCCGACACGCCCTGCGGTTCCTGTCCGGCGCCGCTTTCAGCAACGGCACCCAGATGGTGATCTGGACTTCGCGCAGCGGCCAGCCCGAGCCGAGCTCTGACTATCCGGCCGGCGCCCTGGTGACCGCCCACGCCCGGCTCTACGACGAGGCCGGCCACCTGATGGCCGAGCACGACCTGGCGCTCCTGCCGATGGAGATTGTCAACCTGAGCGAGCTCGCGCCGCCCACGCCCTTCGGCTGGGTGGATTTAGAGGTCGGCACCGGTTCCTTCATCGGCGTCCGCTACAGTGGCAAGACGACCGACTCCGTCGCCTTCCAGTCGGCCTGCCTGCCGGACGGGTTCAATTCGTCGGTGCCCGGCCTGTCGATCAGCAAGATCACGAACGGCTATCATTCCGGCACCGGGCCGGGTCCCACCCTCGCCATGGGGAGCCCGGTGACCTGGAGCTACGTGGTGCGCAACACCGGCCAGGTCCCCTTGACTGGGGTCACGGTCAGCGACGACCAGAAGGTCGCCGTGCAGTGCCCGAAGACCACCCTCGACCCCTTGGAGCAGATGATCTGCACCGGCAAGGGGACGGCGGTGGCCTGCCAGTACAAGAACATCGGCACGGTCCTCGCCACCCCGCCCTCGGGGCCGGTGATCGAGGCCCAGGACGCCTCCTACTACTACGGCGATCCGGCGGCCGCGCTCACCCTCGTCCTCTCGACCAACGGCCAGCACGCCACGGCTCCCCCGGGGAGCGAGATCCCGGCAGGCAGCCGGGTGACCTGGACCTACCTGGTGACCAACACCGGCAAGTCGACGCTCACCGGCGTGGCGATCACCGACGATCACGGCGTTGCCGTCTCCTGCCCGCGGTCGAGCCTCGCCGCCGGCGCCTCGATGACCTGCACGGCGAGCGGCACCGCGGTCGCCGGGCAATACGCCAACATGGGCACGGTGACCGGCCAGCCGCCCTGCGGTCCGTCCGTCCAGGCCCAGGACCACGGCTACTACCACACCCCCCGCACGCCGGGCATCTGCCTCGTCAAGTCGACCAACGGCCAGTCCGTGGCCGGCCCGCCGGGACCGCAGCTCCCCGTCGGTTCGCGGGTGAGCTGGACCTACCTGGTCACCAACTGCGGCCAGGTGAGCCTGTCGAACGTCCATGTCACCGACAATCGGGGCGTCGCCGTCACCTGCCCCAAGTCGACCCTGGTGACCGGCGAGGTGATGACCTGCACCGGCTACGGCACGGCCACGGCCTGCCAGTACAGCAACGTCGGCACCGCCTCCGGAACCCCGCCCACCGGCGCGGCGGTCACGGCGCAGGACCAGAGCTGGTATTTCGGTACCTCCAACCCGGCGCTCCAGATCAAGAAGTCGATCAATGGCCAGCACGTCACCGCGGCCCCCGGCCCGACGCTCACCGTCGGCGCGGCGGTCACCTGGACCTACGGGGTGACCAACAGCGGGGACGTGGCGCTCACCAACGTCGCCGTGACCGACGACCAGCACGTCGCGGTCAGCTGCCCGAAGTCGACTCTGGCGGCCGGCGAGACGATGACCTGCACCGGCAGCGGCACGGCGATCTCCGGGCAGTACCACAACGTCGGCATGGCGACCGGGCAGCCGCCCTGCGGCTCAGCGGTCAGCGCCAACGATTCCAGCTGGTACTACGGCCAGTCGCCCCAGCCGCCGGGCATCTCGATCAAGAAGTACACCAACGGCCAATACGTGACCTGCGCCCCGGGTCCCCACCTGGCGGTGGGCGGGGCGGTGACCTGGACCTACAAGGTCACCAATACCGGGCAGGTGACGCTGTCCAACGTCCATGTGACGGACAACCGCGGGGTCGCGGTGACCTGCCCGAAATCGACCCTGGTGGCCGGGGAGGCGATGACCTGCACCGGTTCCGGGACGGCCACGGCCTGCCAGTACAACAACACCGGCACGGCCACCGGGACCTCGCCCACCGGGGCGACGGCGACGGCGACGGATCAGAGCTGGTACTACGGCAACGTCAACCCGGCGATCCAGATCAAGAAGAACACCAACGGCCAGCACGTCACCGCGGCCCCCGGCCCGACGATCGCGGTGGGTGGGGCGGTGACCTGGACCTACGTGGTGACCAACAGCGGTGACGTGGCCCTGTCGAACGTCGTGGTCAGCGACGACCATCACGTGTCGGTGAGCTGCCCGAAGAGCACGCTCCAG